>CAZKOL010000003.1:0-93268 GCA_964554375.1 uncultured Dehalococcoidales bacterium | reverse complement strand
CCATGAGATAACCTGCCTGCGCTATGCTGGAATACCCCAGCATTCTCTTGATATTAGCCTGGAGCAGCGCCGTCAAATTGCCAACCGTCATGGTAACGGCAGCCAGCACGGCGATTATTATCGCCCACTCGTTATGAAGCCAAACAGGCATTCCGAAAGCGGTCAGAAGGACACGTGCAATCACGGCGAACCCGGCTGCTTTGCTGGCCACCGATAGGTAGGCGGTTATGGGAGTCGGGGCGCCCTCGTAAACATCCGGCGCCCACATCTGGAAAGGCACGCTGGCGATCTTAAAGCCGAATCCCGTCAGCACTAACACGAGCCCTACCAGCAGGGCAGGTGTGCCCAGCAGGTTAGTGACAGGCATACCCTTGACATAGTCGGCGATGCAGGTCAGGCAAGTATTGCCGGTAAGGCCGAAAACCAGCGCCATGCCGTAAAGCAGTATGGCCGAGGCAACCGATCCGAGGATAAGGTACTTCAATCCGGCTTCGCTGGATTTCTTGTCCTTGAGGAAGCTTACGAGCACATAGAGAGAGATGCTGCTCAGCTCCAGCGCAACAAAGATGGTAATAAGGTTTATAGCTGAGACGAGTAACATGAGGCCGACGGCAGACAGCATCAACAAGGCATAGAACTCGCCCTGGAACCTTTCAAACTTGGCGACGTACCCATTCGATGCCAGTACCACCAGCGCCGTTGCCACCAGTATGAGCAGCTTGAAAAAGAGGCCGAACTGATCGATAGCAATGGTGCGGTAAAAGGCTTCCGTGGCCTGTCCGTTCCACAGCATCAGCACAAAAAAGGCCGCAACCAGAGCTCCGGCGACTGCGAGGACGGCAAGCGCCCTCTTATTGGAGATAAAAAGATCTACTATGATGACAATCAGAGCGAAGCACAGCAGGCTTAACTCCGGCGCTATATATTTAATCTGATCCATTATCATTTGTCTTAACCGTCCGCAAGGCTATATACTTACATACCTATCAACTTCGCAATAGGTGCTATCCCCATATTTATTACATTGGTCAGTACGGCGGGGTAGATGCCCACTATCATGATGACTGCCACGAATGAGAATGTGCTTATCATCTCGACTACGTCGGCGTCACCCACGCTGTTATACTTATCCAGCGGATAACCGTAGAAGACCCTTTGCAGCATCCAGAGGATATAACCGGATGTGACGACGATGCCCAGCACCGCTATCAGCGTAAATACCGGCATGCCGGCTATCACAGTGCTGGCAAAGCTTCCTGCGAACGTTATAAACTCTGCTACGAATCCGGCGGTGCCGGGAAGTCCTAGTGAAGCCAGTCCGGCGATGCTGAAAACAACCACTATAATCGGCATCTGGCGGGCCAGTCCGCTTAAATTATTGAGATCGCGGGTGTGTGTCTTATCGTAAACCAGTCCCACCATGGCGAAGAGCAGGCCGGTTATCACGCCGTGGCTGAACATCTGCAGGCTGGCGCCCACCAGGCTAACCTGGTCCAGGGCAAATATGCCCAGCAGCACGTAGCCCATGTGGCTGACGCTGCTGTAGGCTATGAGCCTTTTCAGGTCGGTCTGCCGCATTGTTACCGCAGCCCCATAGATGACGCCGATAACGGCCAGCGTGAGCATAACGGGAGCATACTGCACAGCCACCTGTGGCAGCATGCTGACGCAGAGGCGGATCATGCCATAGCCGCCCATTTTGAGCAGCGCGCCGGCCAGTATGACGCTGGCAGCCGTGGGAGCATTTGTATGTGCATCGGGCAGCCAGGTATGCAGAGGAAAGACCGGCAGCTTGATGGCGAAGCCGACGATGAGCAGGAAGAAGAGTACCGTCAGCGGTATGAACGACGAAGCGATCTGTATGCCGGCCAGGGCCGTCATATCAAAGGTGTGCGTGATGAAGTACACGCTCAGAATGCCGGCCAGCATGAATGCGCTACCGACCAGTGTGTAGATGAGGTACTTGTACGCGGCATATTCCTTACGACCGCTTCCCCAGATGGAGATGAGGAAGAACATAGGTATCAGTTCCAGCTCCCAGAAGAGGAAAAAGAGGATGAGGTCCAGTGAGCAGAATACGCCCAGTATGCTGCTTTCCAGCAGCAGTATCCAGATGAAATACTGCTTCGGCTGAAGCTGGATCTTCCAGGAAACGAGCACCGATACCACGCCCAGGAAGGTCATGAGTATGACAAGTGGCAGGCTCAGTCCGTCCACGCCCAGGTGATAGAATGAATTGATGGCCGGTATCCAGGGTACCTTTTCAACGAACTGCATCTGCCCGACCGCGGATTCAGACCTGTCGAACATGATGAAAACCGCAATCGACAATATGAATGCGGCCACTGCCGCCGCCAGGGCTATCGATCTGACCGTCTTCTGCCCCGGCTTGGGTATAAGGGCAATGACGATTATACCGATCACCGGCAGAAAAACGATCCAGCTCAACAAATTCAGATTCAAAGCCATTTACCTCAGCTGAATAAATAGAGACAGGCGACTATGGCTATAGCGCCAATGGCAATTGAGATTACATACAATTGCGTCTGTCCTGTCTGTAATTTGCGTAGCATCCCGCCAGCGGCGGCGGCGCCCTGCGCGGCCCCATTTACCGTGCCGTCCACTACACTGGAGTCGAACATAGCCATCACCCTGAAAATGCCGTTGCATAAAATGGTCTTAACGATGACGTTTTCATAGAGCTCGTCCATCCAGTATTTGCGAGACAATATTATGTAAATAGGCTTAAACGTATTCCCGATCTTTTCGGGTGATATCCATTTGGCACAGTACATGGCATAGGCCAGCAGGATGCCAAGTAAGGCAATCGCCAGTGATATCAGCGGCAGGGGGTGACTCAACACACCGAAAAAGCTAGTTGCAAAACCGATCCCTCCCACCTCACTCTCGCCCATGAACTGATTGAAAAGTCCTGTTACGTTTATCCAGCCTGCACAGACGGCTAATACAGCCAGTATGACCAGCGGGATAACCATCACCATGGGAGACTCATGCGGACCGTGAGAATGAGCATCGCCGTGTCCACCGTGCTCGGGCTGTGCACCCCCCCTGTACTCACCGTGGAAGGTCATAAACACCGCCCGGAACATATAGAAAGCCGTCATGAAAACAGTCACGATGCACAGGGCGAATATTATCGGTTGATTATCAAAGGCCACAACCATTATCTCATCCTTGCTCCAGAATCCGGCCAGCGGCCAGATGCCTGACAGGCTGAGCGCGCCGATGACGAAGGTGATATAGGTCCAGGGCATGGCCTTGCGCAGCCCGCCCATCAATCTCATGTCGAATGTGCCTGTGCCGTGGTTGACGCTGCCCGACCCCAGGAACAGCAGCGACTTGAAGAATGCGTGTGTGCAAAGGTGGAAGATGCCTATGGCCACACTACCAACACCCAGGCCTACCATCATAAAACCGAGCTGGCTTATAGTGGAGTAGGCCAGCACCCGCTTGATATCGCTCATGACCAAACCCATACTGGCAGCGAATATGGCTGTGAAAGCGCCGATGATGCCCACCGTAAGCATGGCCTCCTGTGAATGCTCAAACAGTGGGTAAAAGCGGGCAACCAGGAACACGCCGGCTGCCACCATGGTGGCAGCATGTATGAGGGCGCTCACCGGTGTGGGACCCTCCATGGCATCAGGCAGCCAGACATGCAGGGGGAACTGGGCTGATTTGCCGGCTGCGCCCGAGAAGATTCCGATGGCGACCCAGGTCAGCGTGGTCCCAGCAAGCGCACCCGTCGCTACGATCCTGTAGAGCGCTTCGGTGTCGAATGTGCCGGTCTGGGCATAGAGTACCAGGATGGCAGCCAGAAAGCCAAAATCTCCCAGCCGCGTCACGATAAATGCTTTCTTGGCCGCGTTGGCCGCCGACGGCTTGTGGAACCAGAAGCCGATCAGCAGGTACGATCCCAGCCCCACACCCTCCCAGAAAACAAACATGAACAGGATATTGTCGGCCAGCACCAGGCCCAGCATGCAGGCTGTGAAGAGTGACATAAAGGCAAAATACCTGAGGTACCCTGAATCACCTTTCATATAGCCCTGCGAATAAATCTGCACCATGAGGCTTACAATAGTGACCACCACTACCATCACTGCAGTCAGCGCATCAACCAGGACGCCGATGTGTATGTTCAGGTTTCCCACCACCGCCCACTCTATATCGTCAACAGGCAGGACATGGCCCGGGGCGGCGAAGACCGCGCCGAGCAACCACAGCGACAGCGCGCAGGATATGCCGACCGCGCCGATGGTGATATATCCTCCTATCTCGGGCCGTTTATTCAGGAAAGGCCTGAGAACCAACCCGATGAACAGGAAGGACAGGAACGGTATCAAGAAAATAAGCCAGGGAACCTGTGTCGGCATTATAATTTCCTCAAGACCTCCTCTACTACGTGTGCCCGTTCCCGGGAGACGTAGATCTTGTAGGGGACCGATTCCCTCATCTCCAGTTTATCGGAATCGGGCAACAGCCTGGTGGGAATACCTTCACCTTCGAAGAATTCCTTCCACATCTCGGCTATCATCAGATTCGGCGCGCTTTTAACTTGAACCCACATATCGTTACCATTTCAAGATATTGAAATTTTCCATATCCACGCTTTCGCGGTTCCGGTAGACGGTGAATATGATAGCTATGCCCACGGCTACCTCCGCGGCTGCCACCACCATGACGAAGATGGCGAAGATCTGTCCGGTCAGCGTCACCGGCGTAACATATTGTGAAAAGGCGATCAACGAGATATTTACGGCGTTCAGCATTATCTCCAGGCACATGATAATCTTAATCACGTTCCGCTGCGTGAGTACCCCGAAGAGCCCGATGCAGAAGAGCACTGCCGATAATATCAGGTACTGGTCCAATCCTGCGCTAAACATCATTTCTCCCTGATCACCGCGATTGCGCCCAACATTGCCGAGAGCAGCATCACGGTCGCAATCTCCACTGTCAAGAGGTAACCGCTGTCGCCGAAGAGGGCCTTGCCCAGCGGCTTAACAGTTTCCTGCAGCGGTACGTTATCCGGCATCACGAATGCAGTGTTTACGATCCCGAAAACGACTACGCCCAGCAGACAGGCCGCCACGATTACGGCCGGGTACTTGAGGTTGCCCAGCGGCTGTCCCTGCCTGGCATCCCTGGTGAGCATGATGGCCACAATGATCAGTATAGAGATGGCCCCCACGTAGACAAGTATCTGGACGATAGCCAGAAAATCGGCATGCAGCAGCAGGTAAATGCCGGCAACCGTCATGAAAAGCAGGATCAGGCACAGGGCGGCGCGGAAAATATCGCGCACTACGATCACGGCGATGGCTGACGCCACCGCTACAATCGCCAGCAGGGCAAATACTATCTCAAGCACCGGGTCCCCTCTTTCGTTTGCTTAATGGCAGGAACTTCAGCTTCTGCCCGCCATCTTTCTTGTTATACAGAAGCAGGCTCTGTTTGGGTAATTCATCGGCAAACTGCGGCCTGTAATAGGCGCTGGGCCGGTGATCGTGTGAAACACTCAGTTTCTCCTTATTTAATACCAAGTCTTCCCGGCGGAACCTGGCGCATTCATAATCCAGACCCATTGCCAGCGCATCATAGGGGCACGACTCAACACATAATCCGCAGAAAATGCACCGGCCCGAATCGAGCTCGAACTTATCCACGATGAATTTGTTTTCCTCGCCCCGGTGGGTTACCAGTATGATATTGCCCTGCAAGCAGGCCTTGGTGCACGTTCCGCAGCCGGTGCATTTTTCCGGGAACCAGACCAACTCATTGCCGCGGGTCCTGCGCGATATATTCAGTTTCTCATCAGGGTACTGAACGGTGATGGGCGCCCTGAAAAGATGCTTGAAGGTCAATGCCATTCCCTTGACTATGCCGATGCCATACCGCTCAAACTTCAACCCTGCCACCTCCTAATGTAAACAGTTTGGACCAAAGCAGGATAAGCACGGCGGCAAAACCGAAGTTCAATATCAGCATTACCCACTGCAGGGAGGCCGGGATTACCAGCACTTCAATGGCGATGATGATTAAATTGATCACCGCCATGGGCAGCATGGCTTTCCAGGCGAATGACATCAGCTGATCTACACGGAACCTGGGCAATGTCGAGCGAATCCACACGATAACGCTGAAGACCATCATGACTTTAACCAGGAACCAGATGATCGGCGGCAGCAAAGGTCCCTTCCAGCCACACAGGAAAAGCGTGGTGATGATACCAGCGTAGGCCAGGGCTACTCCGTACTCGCCCAGGTAAAACATGGCAAATTTCATGCCAGAGTACTCGATATGGTACCCGGCCACGATCTCCGAATCCGCTTCCAGCAGGTCGAACGGCGACCGGTTCATTTCAGCCAAGGAACCGAGGAAGAAGATGAGGAATCCCAGCGGCTGTAACAATATAAATGGTATGCTCTGCGCTTCAACTATCTTGAGCATGGAAAAGGAGCCTGTCACCAGTGCGATGCCGACGATGGATAACACGACCGGTATCTCGTAGCTGACCATCTGGGCGATGCTGCGTATGCCGGATATATATGAGTATTTGTTGCCCGATGCCCAGGCGGCCATGAAAATGCCGATCACCGATATCGAGCTGATGGCAATGACATAGATGATGCCCACATTCAGGTCTACGAAAATGGCGTTTTCCCCGACCGGCATAACCGCAAAAATCAGCAGTATGGGTACGAATACGGTGATGGGCGCAATAAAATGGATCAGCTTATCGGCTTTCTCCGGCACGATATCCTCTTTGAGGAGGATCTTGATGGCTGTGGCGATGGGCTGAAGAATACCTTCGGGGCCGCAGCGGTTGGGGCCCAGCCGGATCTGGAACCGGCTGATCAGGCGCCGTTCCCACCAGATGAAGACGATGACTACCGTCAGCACTACCAGGATGATGAGCAGTATTCCCACTAAGGCAGGTGTCAGGTAGACCGCCCAGTCGGGCCAGCCGGCTGTTTTTAGTATTAGTTGAAACTGATCGAGCAGTGTCATCAGCGGTCTATCTCTCCCAGCACGACATCCATGCTGCCGAAAATGATTATCAGGTCGGCTATCTTCCACCCGATCATCATATCTTTCAGCGCTGTGATGTTAATCAGGGTGGGAGGATAAATATGCAGCCTGTACGGCGCTATTGATCCATCGCTCACTATGTAGAAACCCAGGTTGCCTTTGGGAGCTTCGATGTACCCGTATGTTTCACCCGGCGGCGGCCTGAAAAACTGGGGCACATCCGAGCATACCGGCCCTTTCACCGGCATCTGGTTCATTGCCTGCTCGATGATGCGCAGGCTCTGCGTCATCTCCTGCATGCGCACCCAGTACCTGTCATAGCAATCACCGGCATCGCCGGTCGGCACTTCAAAATCAAATCTGTCATAGATAGAATAGGGGTCCATCTTGCGGATGTCCCATTTAACGCCGCTGGCGCGCAGAACCGGGCCGCTGGCGCCGATATTGATGGCAGTTTCCTTGGGCAGTATGCCGACTCCCTTGCTGCGGGCTAAAAATATCTCATTCTGCTTGATGAGTTGATTGTATTCCCCGATATACTGCGGCATTTCGGCCACGAACTTTTTAGCCGCCGGTATGAATTCGTCCGGGATATCCTGGCTGACCCCACCCACCCGCATGTAGTTGTACAGCAGGCGTTGTCCACAGACCATATCGAAAAGGTCGATGATCTTCTCTCTCTCACGCCACATGTAGAGCACGGGAGTGAAGAATGCGCCGCAGTCGTTCAGGTAAAAGCCGACGGCCATCATATGGCTGGAGATGCGCATCAGCTCGGAGAAAATCACCCTGATATATTCGGCACGCTCGGGGATATTGATTCCCGCCAGCTTTTCCACGGCCAGGCAGTAAGCTACGTTGTCCGTCATTGATGCCAGGTAATCCAGCCTGTCCGTCAGCGGTATAATCTGGGTATAGGTGCGGCTTTCGGCCAGCTTTTCTATGCCACGGTGCAGGTAGCCGATAATGGGCTCGACATCGGTGACCACTTCGCCGTCCAGTGATAGCCTTAAACGGAAAACGCCGTGCGTGGACGGATGCTGAGGGCCGACATTAAGATAAAATTGCTCTGTCTTAATAGGCATTTTACAGGTAATCCCTCCGAAGAGGATGCCCGTTAAAGCCCTCCCAGAGAAGAAGCCTCCTCAGGTCGGGATGCCCTTCGAACTTGATGCCCAGCAGGTCGAATATCT
This sequence comes from uncultured Dehalococcoidales bacterium, assembly GCA_964554375.1. Classification (GTDB taxonomy): domain Bacteria; phylum Chloroflexota; class Dehalococcoidia; order GIF9; family UBA5629; genus CAIMUM01. The sequence continues at coordinate 85,019 of CAZKOL010000003.1, read as the reverse complement.
CGCGTTCCTGGTAATAGGCAGCGCGCCAGAAAGCGGTGACCGACGGGACGGCAGGGTTTTCTCTGCCAGAGACACGTGTTTTCAGGATCAGACTCTGGTTATTTCGCAGGGATACCAGGCGGTAAATCACTTCGAAATAGTCGAGGTAGTCCACAGCGGTCAGGACAGTAAGATAATCGAACTCCAGTCCCGGTGTATTCTTGAGGAAATCAGACACCTGCGCTAGCGCTTTGCTGTCTACGGTAAGCGACCCCTTATCACTGGAAACAACGGACCCGGGAATTGCTTCCTCTATCTTTTTCCCGGTTTCTTCAGTATTAACAGCAACTGTCATGTAGTGCGATTACCTGTCTCTTACTTCAATGCTAAATTGGGATTGTCTATAGTCCCCTTGACTATCTTGGCATGCAGCCTGTTGACGCCATGGATCATGGCTTCCGGCCTGGGCGGGCAGCCTGGCACATATACATCCACCGGCATGATGTGGTTGATTCCCGGGACAACGCTGTAGGATTCTCGGAAAGTGCCGCCGCTGATAGCGCAGGCGCCTACTGCGATGACCCACTTGGGTTCGGGCATCTGGTCGTAGATCATCCTGGCCGCTGTAGCCATTTTCCAGGTTATCGTACCTGTTATGAGCATTACGTCCGCCTGGCGCGGCGAAAAGCGGATAATGTCCATGCCGAAACGGGACAGATCAAAGCGGGGACCGGATGCCGCAATCATCTCAAACGCGCAGCACGCGGTTCCGAAGATTAAGGGGAAGATGGAGCGTTGCCTTGCCCAGGCAACTGCAGCATCCACGGTAGTCAGTAATATATTACGATGGATCTCCTCATCCAGCCATTTATCCGGGTCGGGGTACGGGCGGGTGCAGTTCTCCAGTAAGGAGTTGATAAGCTTACCTTCCGCAAGGTCAGCTTCCTGCGGGGTGAATACTTCAGGCCTTATTATTTCCACTGCAGGGCCCCTTTGCGCCAGGCATAAATGTATCCAACCGTCAGGATGATCAACAATATACCCACCGCAACAAGCCCGCCAGCTCCGAGGTCCTTGACGTTAACCGCCCAGGGATAGAGGAATATGGTCAGCATGTCGAGCAGTACGAATAGCACTGCAAAGAAATAATATCTAAAGTTGTACTGGACCCACGTCTTGCCCACCGTCTGCATCCCGCATTCATACGGCGCGACCTTAGTCCGGTTTTTCTTGCTGGGGATAAGGCCTATCCTCTTCAACAGCATAGGCAACAAGGGGATGGTAACGGTAAAAAGGATGGCTGCTACCAGTAAAATCCCTACGTATCCGTACTGTTCCAGCACTTTTGCAGTTCTCCTATCAAAAAACCGTTGGTTAGTATATTACAATTGATGAAAAGATGTCAAAACATGTCTGCGAGTTTGACTTACGAACAAGGCAACAGTATTATAATTAAACCTCTAGATTCCTATTATTTCATCGATCGCTGCCGTTTAACATCAGCCAAAATGCGTATTACCGGAGGCTCCGCCAGGGGCCATATCATAAAGACACTTCCCGGCCTGCTGGTACGTCCGACCACCGATAAGGTACGTGAAGCAGTCTTCTCCATGCTAACCGCAATGTCCGTCGGGTGGGACCGGGGTTTGGACCTGTTCGCGGGCAGCGGCGCCCTCGGTCTTGAAGCATTGAGCCGCGGAATAGGCTGGCTCGATTTTGTAGACCAGAACAACAAATGCTGCCAGGTTATAAAGCAAAACCTGGCAAAAACGGGATTTATTGACAGGGCTCATGTATACTGTTGCCCGTCGATGAAAGCGATAGGTTTCCTTGAAACCAGCTACGACCTGGTGTTTTTAGACCCGCCCTATGCTGACACGCACCTGGGCGAGCTTGTGACGGGGCTGGCCAGATCCAGCCTTGTATCGGGGGACACACTTGTTACCGTGTCACACGCGGCGCGCTCCCCTCTGAATGATAAATATGATGACATGTCGAAGATAAAAGAGAAAAGGTACGGGGATACCTGCATTTCAATCTATCAGAAGGAGGCCACAACTTGACTGTAGCAATCTACCCGGGCAGCTTTGACCCCATAACCAACGGACACCTGGATATCGTGAAGAGGGCGTCATCCATATTCGAAAAGTTGATAATCGGTGTATATGATATACCTGAGAAATCGCTGCTCTTTAGCGCCGCAGAACGGGTGGAAATGGCCGAAAAAGCAGTTGTGGATTTCAAGAATGTACAGGTGACGTCCTACTCAGGCATAACCGTGGAGTATGCGAGGCAGGCCAAAGCACAGGTGCTGGTCAGAGGATTGAGAGCCAGCTCGGATTTCGAGCGAGAGTTTGAGATGGCGCTGATGAACAAGAAGCTGGCGCCCGATATCGAGCTTGTATGCTTCATGGCCAACCTGCGCTACCAGTTTCTAAGTTCGAGCCTGTTGAAAGAGATAATCAAACTTGGCGGCAACCTCGATGACATGATGCCGCCGCACGTCAGCGCCGCCCTTAAGAAGAAACTGCTTGTCTGAGGGTATTCAACCGATCCAAAATCTGGTAGCATATTCAAGGAATTTTTGTCATTTATCATTAATATAATATTGGAGGTGCCGTAAGGATGGCTTACAAGATAACCGATGACTGTATCAGCTGTGGTGCGTGTGAGGCGGAGTGCAAGAACGAGGCTATTAAAGAGGGCGAGACCATTTATATTATCGATCCCGCCAAGTGCACCGAGTGCATCGGCTGGTTCGACAAACCCAAGTGCGCCGAGGTCTGCCCGGTCGATTGCTGCGTGCCTGACCCCGCCAATAAGGAGTCGAAGGACCAACTTCTGGATAAGTGGAAGAAGCTGCACCCCGGCAAGACTCCCCAGTGATAGTAAATACCAGTATCTCGGGATAACCTTTATATATGCTGACCATCGACCTTGATCTCCTCGAGATCAACGGCAATGAAAACATACTCGATGCGGGCTGCGGCCACGGACGTCACATCTGGCAGGTGTGCAAAGTCAACAAAGGCCGGTCTGTGGCGTTCGACCTTGATGCCACCAGCCTGAAGCATGCCTGGTGCATGCTCCACGAGATGGACGAGAAGAAGGAGACAGCAGGCGTCTGGCACCTTGTCTCCGGAAGCGTGATAGGCCTGCCTTTTGAGGATGGGCTGTTTGATAAGGTAGTATGCTCAGAAGTGCTGGAGCATGTGCCTGATGATTATGCCGCTGTATCCGAGTTCACCCGGGTATTGAAGCCGGGCGGTATCCTGGCGGTCAGCGTGCCGTCGCATTTCGCCGAATCGGTCTGCTGGAAGATATCGGATGACTACCATAATTCACCCGGCGGACATATCAGGATATATAGGCTCTCTGAGATAATGGGGCTGCTCAAGAAATACGACCTCGACATCTTCGCAGTCAGATACAAACATGCGCTTCATTCCATTTACTGGTGGTCTAAAGGATTGTTTGGCCTGAAAAACGAGAAAGCGTTCGTGCCTTCGCAGTATTATAAATTCCTGGTGTGGGATATCTACAACGGCCACCGCTACACCAGGTGGCTGGAAAACGGCCTTAACCGCATCTTCCCCAAGAGCACCGTCCTGTACTGTCGTAAGCCTGAAGCCGTTTAACCAGCCCGCTTCTACGGCTTCTCCACACTACTTAGCGCCCAGGCTTTTAGCCTTTTCGTGAGCAGCCAATACTGCGCTGATAATAAGCGAGCGCAGTCCGCCGCTCTCCAGGTGATACAGCGCCTCTGTAGTTGTGCCTCCCGGTGACGTGACCATGTTCCTGAGCTCAGCAGGATGCCTTGCCATTTTTTTCATGGCCTCGGCGGAACCTGCAACTGTTTCGATTACAAGCTTCTGCGCCGTATCCCTGGGCAAGCCGATGTGTACGCCCGCATCAATGAGTGCCTCGATGAAAAGAAACACGTAGGCCGGGCCGCTGCCGCTGATGGCCGTGGCCATATCCAGGTATCGCTCATCCTTGAGATACATCTCCTCTCCCAGGGAGGCCAGTATCCGCCTGGCCATATCGTGCTTGCCAGCCGCCGGCTCCCCGGATGATGTCCACACGGTCATACCCCTGCCGACCTGCGCGGGTGTATTGGGCATCGCCCGCACCACTGCATCATACCTGAGCCGGCGTGAGATGGTCTCGAGGGTGACTCCCGCAGCGATTGATATGACCAGTTGAGATGCCAGATGCCCCGAAAGCTGATCCAGCACTTCGTCCATCTCCTGCGGTTTCACGGCCAGTATGACGGCATCTGCATCTTTTATAGCTGCAGCATTATCACCGGAAACCGCTACACCGAACCTCTTCCTGGCGGTCTCCCGCCGTTCCTGCGATACATCGCTGACAATGATATCCCCTTTAGCGGCCAGCCTGGCGCGCAGTATGCTCTTGACCAGGGCCCCACCCATGGTTCCTCCGCCAATCACAGCAACCTTCACAATTCACAGCTCCTTTCACCAAATATAGCACGCCCTATCCTTATCATGGTGGCGCCTTCTTCAACAGCCACCTCGAAATCGTCCGTCATACCCATGGATAATTCTTTGAAGCCATAAGCCATGTTCAAGCCCCTCAAATCAGCGAATAACGGCCTGACCACCTCAGCGTCACTGCAAAGCGGCGCAATCGTCATAAAACCCAGGATTTGGATATTGGCAAGCGCTGAAATCGTATCGACCGCCCTGTCAAGCTCCCCGCGGGAAAACCCGTATTTGGTTTGCTCCCCCGCCAGGTTAACCTGCAAAAATGCGGGCAGCGGCCTGTTCGCTTTTTCGTTCAACAATGAGGCTAAGCGCACTGTATCGATGCTATGTATTATGTCTACTATCTGGATGGCATCCCGGGCCTTGTTGGTCTGCAGGTGCCCCATAAAATGCAGCGTCAACTTCTGCCTTATATCGGCCAATTCAACGTATTTGGTAATAGATTCCTGTATCCTGTTCTCCCCGAAATCCCTCAACCCGCAATCGTACGCTGCACGGATAACAGTGGAAGCGCAGTTTTTGGTTACTGCTATGAGCTTAACTTCCGATACGTCCCGCTTGCTCTTGCGGCAGGCCTTTTCAATGCGGCCGCGCAGGACCTGGATGTTACGCCCGATGCTTTCCTGCAACACCGGCCCATCCTGCTCTGCTCTCATAGTCCCTCTTTATTCATAGATCTTCTCATCGGCAGCATGGGCTTCCTGTGCATCGTCCTCTACATTGCGTACGCCGGCCGACGGCGCCAGCGTCTCCTGGTAGTACTCGTGCTGGATTATGAGGTTCATAATCTCGCTGGTGCCCGTCCAGATAATGGACAGCCGGGCATCCCTCAGCATCTTTTCAATAGGATACACGTTGGTATATCCTATCCCGCCCACCACCTGCATGGCATTGTTAATGATCTCCCAGGAGGCCTCGGTGGCAAACCTCTTGGCCTCCGATACCAGGCGGCGCGTGTAGCCGGTGCTGCCCAGGTTGTCGACCGCCACGGACGCCCCGTAGACCAGCATGCTGGCGGCATCGAGCTTGGTTATGCTGTCGGCTATCCTGAAACTGACGCCCTCAAATTGACGTATCTTGCGCCCGAAAGCCTTGCGCTTATCGCTGTACCTGGTAGCCAGTTCCAGCGCAGCCCTGGCCAAGCCCACAGCCCCGGCGGCGGAGGTCATTCTCTCGGGTATCATCATCTGATTAAAAACATCAGCGCCCCTGTTCAGGCCGAGCACCAGATTCTTTTTAGGCACTTTGGTATCCTTAAATACAAGGCGTCCCGCTCCACCGCCCCTCGTGCCAAGCAGGCCGTAGATATACTTGGCTTCCACTCCCATGTCCCTCTCAACGATGAATGCGCTGATGGACTTCCCGGGCGCCCCCTCGGTCCTGGCGTACACGAGGAATATGTCGGCCCCATCCGCCCCCACCACGAACCTCTTCTGCCCGTTCAGAATATAATAATCGCCCTTCTGAACCGCGACAGTAGTTGCCCCGAAGAAATCCGACCCACCCCTGGGCTCGGTCAGCGCTTCCGCGCAGAAGATCTTGCCCTTCAACAGCGGCGCAAGGTATTTCTTTTTCTGCTCCTCGGTACCGAAGACGTCCAGCGCCTCACCCACGATGCTGACGAGCGAGAAAAGACATCCCAGCGACATGCCCATGACACCGATCTCCTCCAATGCAATGGTCTCGTCCACCCATTTCAATCCCCTGCCTCCGTAGGCAGGGTTGAAACGGAGACCCAGCAGGTTGTTCTTTGCCAGGTTAACCACGTATTCCCGGGGGTAACGCACCTTATCGGCATCCATGTCTTGAAGAAGTTTCCTGGGCACGGATTTTACGAACTTCCGTACTTCCTCCCTAAGCTCTTTTTGTTTATCCGTTAACAGTGGCTCCAGCATCGTTTCACCCCTTTTATCATTATTGGATTTTAAAAACCTGCAACTATTGTTTCAGCACGATGTTGAGCAGTTTACCCGGCACATAAATCGTTTTAGCGATACTTTTACCGGCAATATATCCCTGGATGCGCTCCTGTGCGAAAGCCGTTTTTACAACCTCATCCTCGCTGATGTCGACAGGCGCCGTGAGCTTATCCCTCAGCCTGCCGTTGACCTGGATCACCAGTGTGACCTCCTCATCAGCAGCCAGCTCCTTATCCCAGGCGGGCCATGCCTGCCGGTGAATGCTGTAGGGATATCCCAGTTCAACCCATAGCTCCTCAGCCATATGGGGAGTGGACGGCGCCATCAATATCAACAATATTTTAATAGCCTCTTTCCATTGCGCCCCGGCAATATTTCCGGCCTCCAGCACCTTGCTCAATGTATTGGTATATTCCATCAGAGCCGCCAGCATGGTATTGAAACGGAACCGCTCGATGTCTTGGGTGGCCTTTTTAATCGTTTTATGCATGATCCTCAGGCACTCTTTGGTGGCTTCGGCATCCATGCTTTTCTCCTCGTAATCTGCTGTTACCAGGCGCCATACCCGGTTCAACCACCTGCTCATTCCCACGATGCCGTTATCGTTCCAGTCTCCACCTTGTTCCCAGGGTCCCACGAACATGAGGTAGACCCGCACCGCGTCCGCGCCCATCTGCGATACGTAGTCATCAGGGGTCACCACATTGCCCTTTGATTTACTCATCTTCTCACCCTGGCTGCCGATGATGCCCTGGTTGAACAGCCGGGTGAAAGGCTCGTCGAAATCTACTATGCCCATATCCCTTATAGCCTTCACAAAGAACCTGGAATACAGCAGGTGCATGGTGGCGTGCTCAGCGCCCCCCGTATAGAGGTCCACGGGCATCCAGTATTTGATCTTGTCTTTTTCAAAGGGGTATTTATCGTAGCCAGGGCTTGTATAGCGCAGGAAATACCATGATGAGCACATGAAGGTATCCATGGTATCCGTTTCCCGTCTGGCGGGCGAGCCGCATTTCGGGCATCTGGTATTCACGAACGATTCGCAGTATTTGAGGGGAGATTCTCCCGTCGGCTTGAGTTCCACATCCGGCGGCAGCAGCACCGGCAGATCCTTCTCGGGGATGGGTGTAATGCCACATTTGCTGCAATAGACCATGGGTATGGGCGCCCCCCAGTACCTCTGTCGTGATATCAACCAGTCCCGCAGCCGGTATGTAATAGTCTTTCCACCCCACCCCTTGTCCTTGAGGAAATCACATATGGCATCCACCATCTGCTGGTCCGTCAGGCCGTTGAACTGTCCCGAGTTTACCATGCTGCCACCCTCCACATGGGCCGCCGGAAGGTCGCCGCCGTCCCAACCGGGTGGGGCTACGACTGTCCTGATGGGGATGCCGTATTTTTTAGCGAATTCAAAGTCCCTCTGGTCATGTGCCGGCACGCCCATGACCGCGCCCGTCCCGTACTGGGGCAGGACGTAATCGGCTATCCAGATGGGGACCTTCTCGCCGTTGACACGGTTGACAACGTAGCTGCCTAAAAAGACCCCGGTCTTTTCGCTTTCGGCTGCTGTCCTCTCGAACTCGGTCTGTCTCTGCGCCTTGCTCACGTAGGCCTCAACCTCTGCTTTCCTGTCAGGGGTGGTCAGCGCGGGCGCCAGGGGATGTTCCGGCGCGATCACAAAGAAGGTCACTCCGAAAAGCGTATCCGGGCGGGTGGTGAAAACCCTTATCTCCTTTTCCTTCATGCCGGGCTGGTCGAGCCCGAACGAGATATCTGCGCCATAGCTCTTGCCTATCCAGTTGGTCTGCATGATGCGGATGCGTTCCGGCCAGTCGATATTCTTGAACTCAAGCAGCTCATCAGCATATTTGGTGATACGGAAAAACCATTGCTCGAGTTGCTTCTTTTCTACCGTACTGTCGCAGCGCCAGCACAGGCCGTCTCCCACCACCTGTTCATTGGCAAGCACGGTCTGGCAACGAGGGCACCAGTTTACCGCCGCCTTTCCGCGATAGGCCAGCCCGGCTTGGTACAGCTTGAGGAAAAACCACTGGGTCCATTTATAATATTCAGGCTGGCAGGTTATGACCTCCCGGCTCCAATCATAGACAGCGCCGATAGTACGAAGCTGGCGTCGCATATTCTCGACGTTTTTCATGGTCCATTCGGCCGGATTGATGCCGGTGGCAATGGCCTTGTTCTCGGCCGGAAGGCCGAAGGCGTCGAACCCCATCGGATGCATGACGTTGAATCCCCGCATCATCTTGTACCTTGCATATACATCGGAAGGGGCCATGGCGTACCAGTGGCCGATATGCAGATCGCCAGAGGTGTAAGGGAACATGGTCAGCGCGTAGAACTTGGGCCTCGGATCGTCCTCCCTGACCTCATATAGGCGATCATTAGTCCATTTATCCTGCCATTTCCTCTCGATTTCTTGTGGATTATAGCGGCTTGCAGATCTCATAATAGACAGAATTTTAGCCCCTATGCCTTCGATCGTCAATATAGATAGAGCTTTGGATAACCGAGAAAGTACCGGGGCATTGCGAGCGAAGCGAAGCAATCTCGGAATCGAAGAGGTGAAGCCCTGAGGTTGCTTCGTCGCTGCGCTCCTTGCAATGACGTCAGCGTATTTTGTGCCGTTACTGCGAAAAATTGATATTATAAATCAAGGGTATCGTGAAATATGCAGAGTGAGAGATTCGAAGAACTGGTGACCGAGGTCGTATCCGGCCTGCCGGCAGAATTCAGGGAATTGCTGGACAACGTGGAAGTTTTCGTGGAGGACTGGCCAAGCAGTGAGCAACTGAAAAGCGTAGGGCTCAGAGACAGGTACGAGCTCCTGGGGCTGTACGAGGGAACCCCGATTACCCATCGTGACCAGAGCTATAACCTGGTGCTACCTGACAGGATAACCATCTTTCAAAAACCACTGGAGGCGCAGTGCCGTTCGGCCGGAGAAATAAAGCGTGAAATCGTCAAAACTGTCAAGCACGAGATAGCCCATTACTTCGGTCTCGACGAAGAGCGATTGCATATAATTGAAAATGGCGGCGGCAGCTAATCACTATTGATTTACACTTGATTTTAGAGTAGAGTATTATCAGATTGCATGCGGTAAATTAATTGGAGGCTATATATTGATGAGAAGGATGCTAATATCGTTACCGATTGCGCTGCTGATATTAACAGCTGTTTTTCTGCCTTGTAGCGTAAATGCGGACAGCAATTTGTTTACCGGTCAGGGAGTTAGCCTCGTCAGCCCGGTATATACCGGGCCTTCTCTGCTGTCGGCGTCATACACTGCTGCTGACAATGCCACCGACCTGCCCGAAGGGCTGACACTGTCGAAGGGCGTCCCCTTCATCTCACCCACAGAGGTGGAGCAGGGCAAGGTGGTCACTATAAAGGTCAAGGCAACCAACAACAGCCCCTTCGATTTGACCTATCCGCTGGTGGTAAAGGTAAACGGCAACCCGGCCGGCACTGCTAAACAGCTGTCTCTGGTACCTGCCGGCAGCGAGGATGTCGTGTTTATCGTCACCGCGCAGACATCCGGCAGCAATGACGTAAGTGTGGGAAACCTGCAGGGTTTCTTCACGGTCAAGGGCGGCTCCTTCTTTGACATGTTCCCTCCATACCTCTGGGGGTTTTTCGGCATTGTCCTGGGCGTAATTGTTATGCTGATCGTGCTGGTGGTAACCAAACCATCCAGGAAAGCCAAGGCCGGCGCCCAGCCTGACCCGGGCAAGAAACAGGCCAGAGGTAAGGGTAAACCCGGACAGCCGGGAGCTCCAGAAGCCTATCCATTCCCCGGCCAAATGGCCAGGCCGGGCATGCAGCAACCGGGCATGCCTGAAGGTATGATGGGTATGCAGGGTCTCGGGCAACATGGTTCACCTTACGATATGCCCAGGCCGGGCATGCAGCAACCGGGCATGCAGCAACCGGGGCAGCCTCAGCCGGCGATGGGAATGCAGCCTCCGTTACAGCCCCAGCCGGGGATGCCTCCTCAGTTTCCACAGCAACCACAGCAACCACAGCAACCACAGCAACCACAGCAACCACAGCCGGGCATGTCCCCGGCATCACCACAGGGCATGCACCCACCCTCCATGCAGGGTCCTCAATATCCACCCCAGCCTCATATGCCACAGGCCGGCGGCCAGCAATACCCGGGACAACCGCCTGCACAGGGTATGCCGCCAGGCATGCTGCCACAACAGGGCCGTGGAATGCCTCCGCCTATATCAGGCGCCCCAGCCGGGCAACCGGGCATGCCTTTCGGTATGCAGCCACCCACACCACCCATGCCGCACATGATGCCCCCACCTCAGCCGGGCATGCAACAGGCCCCGCACGCAGCCGGACAGCCGCCCATGCAACCGCAAGGTATGTACCCGACCATGATGCAGCCCGCGGCGCAGCAGGCGATGCCCTACCAGCAGATGGGCATGCCCAAGTTCTCGGTAAGCAACCTGACGATCACACCGAACAACGTAAAAGTCGGCGAGCCTGTGAATGTAAGCGTAATAGTGTCCAATAACGGGGCACAGCTGGGTAAATACAGCGTTGTCCTGCGGGTCAGCGGAGTGGTAGAGAATATCACCGATATGACATTGACGCCGGGGGCCAACCAGACCGCCAGCTTCGTGGTAATCAAGGATGCTGCGGGCGACTACTACGCCGATATCGACGGCCTGGGAGGATTCTTCACCGTCATCCCGCTGGCGCCGCCGTCATTCACGGTAAGCAATTTTTCCATCTCACCGGAGCGCGTGCGCCAGGGCCAGCCCGTCATCATCACGGCGTCGGTCACCAACATGGGCGAGATAACCGGCAGCCACCCGCTCATCCTCAGAGTCAAAGGCATAGCTGAAGCGCAGCATGAGATAACGTTGGCGCCCAATAAAACACAGGATGTGGAATTCCAGATCGTCAAGGATACGCCGGGGTTCTACCCCGTGTCGATGGAGAACTGGACCGGAAAATTCGTGGTGGAAATGGATTGGACCGGCTGATCTGAACCGCGCGGTAACTCTAGAGGACTGAAGAGGTTTTCGTTAGCTGGCCGATGTCACTTAAATAATCGATGTACAGCACGCCGTTAAGGTGGTCCACCTCGTGCTGGATGGCCTGCGCCAGAAGGTCAGTGGCTTTCCTGCGGATAATTCTGCCGTGCCTTCCCTTTCCCTTCACTTTGACGATCTCAGCCCTGGATATCTCAGCCTGATAACCCGGTATGCTCAGGCATCCCTCGACGACCGTCCGCTCCCCTTTGGTCTCCACTATCTCAGGATTGATCAGCACCAGCACCTCTTCATCAGGTATATGTATAACCACGATGCGCAGCAGCGTACCGACCTGGTTGGCAGCCAGGCCGACGCCCGATGACTCATGCAGCGTCACGATCATGTTATCGATCAACTTTTGCACCGAGTCATCGATGCTGGTGACCTTCCTGGCCTTTTTCCTTAATACGGGGTCAGGGTTAATGCGTATCTTCAGCGCTGCCATGATTAATAATTAAAGCATACCCAGGGGGTCAACGTCCAAAATCCATCCCGCGGGTAAATGGATATCCTGCAGCAGGCTATGCATTTCGTGACCCAGCAGTATGATCTGCACCTGGTACCTGCCGCGCAGCTTGGCAATAAAAGCGGGCGCCGGCCCGATTATTTTTATCCCGCTAAGTCCCCTTTCAGCTATCTCCCGCCTTATGAGGCCGGCCCTGCGCTCAGCCTCTTCAAGACACTTACTTTCGCTGGAGTGGCTGAAAACCATCCTTGCCATGGGGTTGAATGGCGGATAACCGAACTCACGCCTGTAGCGTATCTCGCTGGCATAGAAACCACCATAGTCATGCTGTGCAGCGAATTTTATAGCATAGTAGTCAGGGTTATAGGTCTGCACCACAGCCCTTCCGCTGTAAACCCCACGCCCGGCCCGGCCCTCTACCTGGCAGAGCAACTGAAAAGTCCTCTCCCCCGACCTGAAGTCAGGCAAATTCAAACTGGTATCGGCGCTTACAATACCTACCAGCGAAACGCCGGGGAAGTCCAATCCCTTGGCCAGCATCTGTGTCCCCACCAGTATATCTGCACGGCGCCTGCGAAAGGAGTCCACCACTTTTTCCAAAGCCCGCGCACCGGTGATAGCATCGCTGTCAAAGCGGATAACGCCGGCGGAGGGGAACAACTTCCTGCATTCGGCCTCGACGTACTCGGTGCCTATGCCGAAAAATTTAATCTCGCTGCCCGAGCATTGCGGGCATCTGCGGGGGACAGGATACGATCGCCGGCAGTGATGGCAGATAAGGCGCTTCTCCGCGGCATGATAGGTCAGTGCGCCCGAACAGCGCCTGCAACTCAGCACATAACCACAATCCCTGCATTTAACAAAAGTGGCCCGGCCCCTGCGGTTGATAAAGAGGATGACCTGTTCACGGCGCCCCAGCGATTCTGACATGGCTGAGCGTAAAAGGCGGCTGAATATGCCGAGGTTGCCGCTCTTAAGCTCCTGCCTCATATCTACGACGGCGACCTCCGGCAGTGGCGACTGTCCCAGGGGTGTGACTCTCTCGGACAATTCGACAAGCTGGAACTCCGATCTTGTTGCGCGGTAATAGGTCTCAACGTCAGGCGTGGCGCTGCCCATGATAAGCGCCGAGTTGGTCAGACGGGCAAGTTGTATAGCCACCTCGCGCGCGTGGTAGCGCGGCGATTTCTCAGATTGTTTATAAGCCCATTCGTGCTCCTCATCCAATATGATCAAGCCCAGGTCCGGCTGCGGAGCGAACACCGCGCTGCGCGGCCCTACGACGATATCAAAATCGCCCCGTGCGATGCGATGCCATTCATCGTACAGCTCTCCTGCGGTGAGCCCGCTGTGCAGCACAGCAACCCTGCCCGGAAACCTGGCAAAGAAACGGTCTATCACCTGTGGGGTCAGCGCTATCTCCGGCACCAGGCAGATGCCCTTCCTGTTCTTTTTAACTGTCTCGGCCAGCGCCTGCAGGTAAATCTCGGTCTTACCGCTTCCCGTCACACCGTGCAACAAAAATATGGCGGGCGCAACCTCGCTGTCAGCTCGCTGTATGGCGTCCCTGATAGGGCGCCATGCCTCCTGCTGGCTACCGGTGAACTGGAGAGGAAATTCAAGCGGGTGATCTGTCCTGGCGATGGGATCGCGGAATACACCCTCGCTAACCTCCCTGATCAACCCTCTGGATTTGAGTAAAGCTATGACCGCACGGCCGCACCCGGCCTTTTTCAAAACCATGCCGGTCTCCAGCCTGCCTCCGGCAGCCTCCAGCGCTTCCAGCACGCCAATCTGTCTGACAGCACGGGCTTTTCGCAGTTGTTCCAGAACGGAGGGCAGATGTTCCTGTTCTACATTTAAAGTGAGGTATTTATGATATTTGGGCTTAACCTGCCGCTTGCTTTCGAATCCCGGAGGCAGCATCAGGGTAAGGGCATTGAAAACGGGGGCCATGTAATGGTCGGCTATCCATGATGCCAACCTGATGCGCCCGGGCGTGACCAGCGGAACGGGCGAAATGACGCTGATGATATCCCGTGTCTCGGGTACCGCTGCGATGTCCGACAGTCCGGTAACGATGCCGCGCACGACCCTCGGCCCGAAGGGCACGGACACCGCGCAGCCGGGTTCTACCTCGAGTGAAGCAGGTACAGAGTAGGTGAAAGTATGTCGGTGGCCGCCGGCTGCGCCGACTGCTACCTCAGCAAATTTCATCCTGCTTAGTTAGTTTCGCTTGCGGGAGCCTCGGGCTCAGGGACGGTCAGCATATCTTCAACAGGGGCCGGCGAGGCCGCCTCGGAGACCCTCTCACGCCTTTCCTTGAGCCTTGCTTCCTTGGTGCTGAGCCGCCTGATATAGTACAGTTTGCTGCGCCTGACCTTTCCGTGGCGCACCACCTCTATCTTCTCCAGCAGAGGAGAGGCCAGGGGAAAGGTATGTTCAACACCTACGCCCGAGGTCACTCTGCGTACCGTGAAATTGCCTCCCGAATTATGCCTGGTGACTTTAATAATAAGTCCCGGGAAAGTCTGCAGCCGCTCCCGGCTGGCCTCCTTTATCTTGAAGCTGACGCGTACGTTGTCGCCGGGCGACAGCTTGGGCAGGCCCGGTTTGGCCTTATTCTTTCCGATGGTATTTATATCCATGATCGATCCCTTTCCTTAATTTAGTATTATCAATTATTATTCAAATCCGCAGATTTTACCAGATTTAGCTCGATATCTGTTAATTCCGCCTTGCACAGCAGGTCGGGACGTCTGTGCGCCGTCCGCAGGATGCTCTGCCTCCGCCTCCAGTCAGCGATCTCCTTGTGATTTCCCGACAGCAGCACATCAGGCGCCTTCCATCCCCGGAACTGCGGAGGCCTGGTGTAGTGAGGATATTCCAGCAAACCGCCGACATGCGATTCCTCGTCCAGGGACATCTGCGAACCGAGGGCCCCCGGCAGCAACCTGACCAGGCAATCGATAATGACCATGGCTGCCGGCTCACCGCCGCTCATGAGGTAGTCCCCGATACTTATCTCATCATTGACCAGGTGCTCGGAAACCCTCTCGTCCACACCTTCGTAGTGCCCGCATATCATTATTAGATTATTAAGTGCGGCATATCTGCCCGCTGTCTCCTGCGTGAATAGTCTGCCCTGGGGGGTAAGCAACACTACCGGGTAGTCGCCTGCGCCTATCTCCCCACGCAGCCATTCCACCCCTTCAAACAGCGGCTCCGGCTTCATAACCATCCCGGCGCCGCCGCCATAGCAATAATCATCCACCGTATGGCGCCTGTCATGGGTGAAAGACCTTATATTATGCAGCCGTATATCAACAATCCGCTTTCCCAGGGCCCGGCCAACGATGCTATGCTCCAGATAGCCTGAGAAAGCTTCCGGAAAAATGGTTAAAATATCGATCCTCAACATTGTGTGTTAAATCCAATTGCCTGAAAAGGCACGTAATTCTACCATAACACACTCGTACAACCAAATTTGCAACCACGAAGACCATCCTTACGCGAATACTAGAACACATGATCTAATAAACTACATGTTGTGCCTTACCGCTTCCCGTCACCACAATTTGTGAATTTTCACTGATTAATGCATTGAGCAGCGTCCAAATTTTCGCCCTGCATAATGACTTTTCCCTAAAAAGCTATTGACAAGTGGGTGGAAAGGTGTAGATAATGGGACATAGTGGTAAAAAGTGGTAAAAAAGGGGAAATGATATGGTTATAAATAGTCAGTGCGAGAACATGACGGACCACGATCTCATCTCTTTTTTGAGGGAAAATGATTTCACAGGACACCGCTTACGCCTGCTGCTCTTCTGGGTCAGGCATCCCCAGGCCAAGTTCAACCTTGACGGCATTGCGCATGTGCTCGACATCACGCACTACCATCTTCGCGAGATGCTGCGTGAGCTGATCGACAAGGGCATGGTGGAGGAAAGGTATTGCGCCAGCGGCATCGCACACTACTCGTTAAACCCCGAACATGCATTGAGCGACTATGTGCAGGAACTAGCAAGGCTGGACTGGAGCGCCATAAGAAATCTCGAAGGAGAAGTTGAGCGGGAGTATCTCTTAGTATAACCGGGTTTGAAGGTTAAATTGTAATGTTTGTCGGCGAATACGAATACAAAGTTGATAACAAGGGACGGCTGCCCCTTCCTCCAAGGTTCCGCAGGGAAATAGAGGACGGTCTGGTGTTGACCATGGTGGCAGATAACTGCATTACCGCCTATACCAGAGCTGACTGGAACAAAATGACCTCCAACCAGGCGCCGGCCAGCTTCCTGGTCTCCGACAAGGAGAGGAGGATCAACCGGTTTATCTTCAGCAATGCCAACGAGGTCAACATAGACAACCAGGGAAGGATCGCCCTGCCTTCTACACTGCGCGAGAGGTGCTCGATATCGGAAGCCGCGGTTGTACTGGGTACCAATAATTGCTTTGAGATCTGGAACCCCGTCCAGTGGCAAAAAGAACGCCCGTCAACTGACGATGCGCGCCAGTTGATGGAGATACTGGAGGAAAGGAAATGAGCGTTGCTTTAGCAAACAGGGTGCATACACCGGTCCTCGTGGATGAGGTGGCGGAGGCGCTAGATGTCAGTCCGGGGAAGCGTTACATCGATTGCACCCTCGGGGGCGGGGGACATGCGCTTGCCATCCTGTCGAAATGCCAGCCCGGCGGCCATCTCCTGGGCATAGACGCCGACCCCGAGGCCATAAGGCTGGCCCAGCACAACCTGTACGACTTCTTCGAAAGCTCAGTCATTATCAACGACAATTTCTACAACCTTGAGAACATCTGTCTCGAGACCGGCTTCTCCGGCGCCAGCGGTATCCTCTTCGACCTTGGGCTTTCATCGCTGCAGTTGGCCAGCGCGGAGCGGGGTTTCAGCTTCCAGTTAAACGGCCCTCTGGATATGAGGTTCAACCCTGATGAGCAGCTTACCGCCGCAGATATCGTGAATCGACTACCTGAAAACAAGCTTGCCCAGCTTATACTCATCTACGGCGAGGAACCTATGGCTAATCAAATAGCCAGGAATATAGTCGACCACCGCCCCATTTCGGATACTGCAGACCTTGCCGCTATAGTCGCCGGCACAGTAGGTGACCGCTACAGCAAGATACATCCCGCCACCAGGACCTTCCAGGCCCTGCGCATAGCTGTCAACCGCGAGCTCGACCACCTGACGACTGCGCTGGAACAGAGCCTGAACTGCCTGGCAAGCGGCGGGAGGCTGGCAGTGATCAGCTATCACTCCCTCGAGGACCGCATTGTAAAGAACTTTATGCTGCGCGAGACCAGGGGCTGCATCTGCCCACCCACAATACCGCAATGCCGCTGCCAGCATAAACCGTCACTGGACCTGGTCAGCAGGCACCCGGTGTATCCCGGAGAGCAAGAGATCGAAAGAAATCCGCGCAGTCGGAGCGCCAGGCTCCGTGTGGCGGTTAAGCTATAGAAAATGAAGGAGGCAAAGAAAATGATCGGATCAAAAAGACTTAACTCCATCCTGAGCAATGACCGGAAACTCCTGACCATATTCGGGGGCATGGTCTTCGATGGCGTCGTTTTCATCAGCCTGATAATAGCAATCACCATCCTCTACTTCTTGTAGCAAATATTAGATTATTAGTAAGCATTAAATCGAAGGAGGCTAGTATTAATGACCAAAAAACTAATTACCGGCATCGACGTGGGCACAACCAAGATATGCACCATAGTTGCCACCCTTGATTCCGGGGGTGCGCTTCAGGTGCTCGGTGTCGGACAGGTACCGTCCCATGGCCTTCACAAAGGCATGGTGGTCAATGTCGAGGAGGCCAGGGACTCGGTAGCCGAATCGGTAAAGCGCGCTGAGCAGGCCAGCGGCGTAAAGATCGAGTCGGCTTACATCGGTGTCACAGGCCGGCACATCAGCTCGGTCAACAGCCACGGTGTTGTTGCCATACCGCGCACCGACAGGTTGGTAAGGTCGGACGACCTGTCACGCGTGCTGTCTGCGGCCAAGAACATGAATATACCCGATGACAGGAAGATACTGCACCAGATACCCCGCGGCTACAGCCTGGATACCCAGGAGAAGATCAAGAACCCGGTGGGCATGCACGGATTCCGGCTGGATGTTGAGACACATATAATCACAGCCTCAACCGCCTCCGTACAAAACCTGGTCAAGTGTGTGCGCAGCGTGGGAGTCGAGATCGACGACCTGGTGCTCGAGCCGCTGGCCAGCGGCGAGTCCGTTCTCACCCCCGAAGAGAAGGAGATCGGCGTGATCATGGCTGATATCGGTGGCGGCACCACAGACATCGCCGTATTCAGGGACGGCAGCATCTACCACACGTCCATTATACCGGTGGCCGGCTACCAGTTCACCAGCGACCTCTCCATCGGCCTTGGATTGCCCTTCGAGATCGCCGAGGCGATGAAGAAGAAGTACGGCAACGTTTATCCCGAGACCGGGTCAAAGGACGAGGGCTCCACGTTGACAGTGGAGGATGGACACAGCGTCTCCTACAAGGACCTCAGCAACATACTGAGGGACCGCATGGAAGAGCTGCTCAGGCTGATACTGCTCGAAATGCCCGATACCAGCTACGCCGCGCTGGCCCCTGCAGGCCTGGTTATGACCGGCGGCGGGTCCAAGATGAACGGGCTGGAAGCGCTGGCCCGCGCCACCATACGCATCCCCACCAGGATCGGCGAGCCGATGGGAGTATATGGTATTACCGACGTTCTGCATGATCCGGCCAACGCTACCGGCGTAGGTTTGCTGCTCTGGGCCATCAAGACCGGCGGCAAGCCCACCTGGGAAGCCAAGCCCCAGCAGGCAAGCTCGTTAAATAACGTCATGGGTATGCTCAAGAAATTCTTCGGCGCATAAATAAATATTAGGTAAATAGCAGGAGGTTTAATAAAGAATGTCAAAATCAATGTTCTCGACCGCACCGGCCAAAATCAAGGCTATCGGCTGCGGGGGCGGCGGATCCAACGCCATCACCCGCATGGTCCGTGAAGGCATCAAGGGCGTGGAATTCATTTGCATGAACACCGATGCCCAGGCTCTGGCACTGGCCGAAGTACCGGTCCGCATCCAGCTCGGAGAGAAACTAACCCGCGGCCTCGGCGCCGGCGGCGACCACAACGTCGGGCGCAAATCTGCCGAGGAAAGCCGCCAGGCCATCCAGGAAGTGGTGGCCGGCGCTGACATGGTATTCATCACGGCCGGCATGGGCGGCGGCACAGGCACAGGCAGCATACCCGTGGTAGCTGAAACCGCCAGGTCCTCAGGCGCACTCACAATCGCCATCGTCACCAAGCCCTTCTCCTTCGAGGGCGGCCGCCGCATGAAGGTCGCCGAGGAAGGCATACTGCAGCTTTGCGATAAGGTAGACACGCTGGTCATCATCCCCAACGACCGCATTGTAGAACTCTGTGACAACAAGACCACCGTGGACAATGCCTTCAGGCTGGCAGACGATGTGCTGCGCCTGGGCGTGCAGGCCATCGCCGAGGTCGTGACTGTCCCCGGCCTCATCAATCTCGACTTCGCGGACATCAGGGCTATTATGAAGAACTCCGGTCCGGCCTGGATGTCAGTCGGCCGCGGGAAAGGTACCAACAGGGCAGTAGAAGCCGCCAAAAACGCGCTGGCCAGCCCGATGCTCGACGTATCGATCAGCGGCGCCAAGGGCGTACTCTTCAATGTCACGGGCGGCAGCAACCTGACCCTCTTCGAGTGCAACGAGGCAGCCGACGTGATCTCACAGTCAGTAGACCCCGATGCCAACATCATCTTCGGCGTCGTCTTCAATCCGCAGATGGAGGACGAGGTCCAGATCACCATCATTGCTACAGGCTTCACCGCGCAGTATGGTTCCGGCGTACCCACAGAGGTCGAATTGCGCAGGCTGCTGAGAGGAGCTACCGAAGATAGTCTCGATGTACCCTCATTCTTGAGGAGAGGCTCGCGTTATCCCAATGCGCAAGCGGCAGCCCCTCAACCGGTAGGCATCAACAGGATGCAGCGCTGACCTTTAATAACTGAACCATAGTATCCCTGTGGACGGGGCGGAGAAAATTTCTCCGCCCCGTCCCATTTATGTCTATTAGACCATTGACTCTTACTATATGTTGTGTTAGTATCCAGTTAAACCACATATTATAGTGTTGTGAGATGAAGTGTCCTTCTTGCGGTGAGCCGGAATCCAAGGTAATAGACTCGAGGAGCCTGGGAGATGAGATCAGGCGGCGGCGCGAGTGCACCGTGTGCCGGGCGCGCTTTACCACTTACGAAAGGCTGCAGAACAGGAGCCTGTATGTGATAAAAAAGGATGGGCGCCGGGAAGAGTTCGACCGTGAGAAGTTATTCTCCGGAATACGCAAGGCCTGCGAGAAACGTCCCATGCCGACTGGCACTATCGAGAAATTAGTGGAGACCATTGAGGCTGAGCTTTACAGCCTGGGCAGGACCGAGATACCCAGTACGCTTATCGGCAAGATCGTGGTGACGCGGCTGTCGGAACTGGACCATATCGCTTACATACGCTTTGCCAGCGTTTACTACGAGTTTTCCGATATCACTACTCTCAAGCAGGCAGTCGATACACTTATCGAGAGCAAGCTTGGCGCGCCCCTTGACGGCCAACTCCCGCTTATCAACAAAGCTGAGATGTCCGGGCAGAGGCGGCGGTCGAGGTTGAAACAGCAAAATGGTAAATAAGCAGGCCAGAAACCAGCTCCCCGATTCCGTAAGGAATTTCGTCGCAAGGACGGTTTTTACCTATACCCAGACCATGGGCATCACCGACAGGCGTGAGCTCGAGGAGCTGACTGAGCAAGTAATATCGAGTTTGGAGAAGAGAATGTCTATGGATGAACAGACCACAGCCAAAAGGATCGAACCCGCCCTGCCGGGCATGGAGCATCTGGTAGCGCCCGTCACACTTCCTCTGCCACCCAAGGAGCGCATAGTGACGATAGTAAACGAGTTGCTGGCTGAAAAGGCCAGCGCCAGGCCGCCGGCTGAAAGACAGGCCGTGCAATCTCCGCCCGCAGCAAATCCTGCGCGGGCGGGCAAATCGCCGCCGGCCGACAAACCTGCGCCTGTTGAATTAAAGCTGTCAGAGAACGCCATGGTCGTTCTGGAGAAAAGGTACCTGCAGAAAGACAGCCAGGGCAACCCCGAAGAGAAACCCGAGGATCTTTTCAGCAGGGTCAGCAGGCACATTGCTTCGGCCGAACTGGTATTCGACAGCAACGCCGCTGTGGGGAACTGGGAAGACATGTTTTACCGGCTGATGACCTCGCTGGACTTCCTGCCCAATTCGCCCACGCTCATGAATGCCGGACGGGATTTGGGACAACTGTCCGCCTGCTTCGTTCTCCCGATCGAAGACACCATGGAATCCATTTTCGATGCCGTCAAGTACACGGCTCTTATTCACAAGAGCGGGGGAGGCACGGGCTTCTCCTTTTCCCGCCTCAGGCCCAAGCTGGACCGCGTGGGGTCCACCGGCGGCGTTGCCAGCGGGCCCGTATCATTCATGCGCGCCTTCGATACGGCAACCGATGTTATCAAGCAGGGCGGCATGCGGCGGGGGGCAAATATGGGCATCCTCAACGTGGACCATCCCGATATCCTGGAATTCATCACTTCCAAGGAGGACCCCAAAGCTTTCACCAACTTCAACATATCCGTGGCGGTCACCGATAGCTTCATGCAGGCCGTCGAAGCCGATGGAGATTACAGTCTGGTCAACCCCAACACCAGGGCAGTGGAAGGGCGGCTCAACGCCCGCCAGGTCTTCTGCAAGATAGTCGATATGGCCTGGAGTACCGGCGATCCCGGCATCATCTTCATAGACCGTATCAATGCAGCCAACTCCACGCCCAACCTGGGCAGGATAGAGAGCACCAATCCCTGCGGTGAGCAACCCCTTCTCCCCTACGAATCATGCAATCTGGGCTCGATCAACCTCTCCCACATGCTGCGCCGGTCCAACGGTGATTGCGAGATCGACTATAACAAGCTCGGGGAGACTATTAAACTGGCCGTGCGCTTCCTGGACGATGTTATCGAGGTGAACCAGTTTCCACTGCCCCAGATAGACGAGATGACGCGCAAGACCCGCAAGATCGGCCTCGGGGTAATGGGCTTCGCCGACATGCTCATCCAGCTTCGCGTGCCCTATAATTCTGAAAAAGCTTTGGAGACAGCAGAGAAGGTCATGCGATTTATCTCCGATAAGGCCACCGCCGAATCTGTTTCGCTGGGTACTTCGCGCGGCCTCTTCCCTGCCTTCGGCGGGAGCACCTACGATAGCAATGACGGCCTCAGGGTCAGGAACGCCACTCGGACCACCATCGCCCCCACCGGCACGCTGAGTATCATCGCCAACTGCTCCAGCGGCATCGAGCCCCTCTTCGCGCTCAGCTATTTCCGTCACATACTGGACGGCCAGACTCTGATAGAGATCAACCCCTATTTCGAAGCCGTTGCCAGGGAGGAGGGCTTTTACTCACCCGAGTTGATGAAAAAGCTGGCAGAGGGCGGCAGCCTGCATGACATGAAGGAAGTGCCCGCCTGGGTAAAAGAGGTCTTTGTAACCTCTCATGAGATCTCACCTGATTGGCACGTGAAGATACAGTCAGCCTTCCAGAAATACACGGACAGCGCTGTCTCTAAAACGGTCAACCTTCCTTTTGAGGCTACGATAGATGATGTGCAGAAAGTATATATGCTGGCCTATAAATCCGGCCTCAAGGGCATTACCATCTACAGGGACAGGAGCCGAGAAAGCCAGGTCCTCAATACAGGCCGGAAGGAAACCCCAAAGGCCAAAGCCATGGATACTGAAAGCGAGGCCAGGCCGGCGCCCCGTCAGAGGCCCAAGATCACCAGGGGTATAACCGAGCGTGTTACGACCGGTTGCGGCTATATATACGTAACAGTCAACTTCGATGACAAGGGCATCTGCGAGGTATTCTCCAGCCTGGGCAAAGCCGGCGGCTGTGCCTCTGCACAGCTTGAGGCCACCAGCAGGCTGATCTCACTGGTGCTACGTTCGGGCATAGAGGTAGGCTCGGTTATAAAGCAACTCAGGACCATCAGGTGTCCCTCTGTATCCTGGGAGAACGGCCGTGCCATCCTGTCCTGCGCCGACGCCATCGGCAGCGTACTTGAGAAATATGCTAAAAAAGAGGATGATAGCGTATCGGCGAAATACGGCTTGAGCCAGCCGGCCAATTACACCGGCCAGTGCCCGGATTGCGGCAACCAGCTGGTTTACCAGGAGGGTTGCCATATCTGTCCAGGCTGCGGCTATACTAAATGCGGATGATATAACCTGGCAGGATTTGTGAGGTGTGTGATGAATGGATGCCACTGAGAATCGCTATTCCCTTGCTTATAAGCAAATAGTCAAGGCTGCCAACGATAGCCTATCGTTTAAAAAGCTGGTCAGCACCATCGCTGCCGGCGCCGCCAGGGGTTTGCATGCCTCCGGCTGCGCCGTTATGCTGCTCAACCCGCGCAGGGAATACCTGGATATCATAGGCGCCTGGGGTCTGAGCGACCTGTACCTGCGCAAGGGGGCCATCAATGCCCGTAAAAGCTACCCTGACATACTCGACGGCAAGATAGTTTCTGTAGAGGATATTTACTCGGATAAGCGCACCCAGTACCCGGAGCATGCCGCCCGCGAGAACCTCAAGTCCCTGCTGGGGGCGCCCATCCTACAGCATGGCGAGGTGATCGGCGAGATAAGGGTTTACACACGGGAGAAGCGGCACTTCAAGCCCAACGAGAAGGACTTCATCTCCACAGTGGCCAACATACTATCGTTGACTCTTGAGAAGATAGAGCTTGCCCAGGATCTCAGCAACCGCCACCAGGCCAACATCACGCAGCAGAAGAGGCTGACCAGCTTTTCCGACCTCCCGCTATCGCCCATCAGGCCCGTTAATTTCGGGCACCCCAGCGAGGAGGAATTCGCCCGCCTTTTAGATTTCTACCAGGTGGAGTGGCTGTACGAACCGCGCTCCTTCCCGCTTTCCTCGCAGGATAACCGGATCACGGAGATGTTCACCCCTGACTTCTACCTGCCCGAGATAGACCTGTATATCGAGCTTACCACGTCCAGGCAGAGCCTCATCACGGAGAAAAACCGCAAAGTTCGCCACCTCAAGGAGCTATACCCCGATATCAGTATCAAGCTGCTCAACAAGGGAGACTATTTGAAATTGTTTGCCAGGCACGGTTTCATCCCCCTGGGCGAGAGCAAAATGACGGGTGTGCAGCGCTACCTGTTCAACAAGACCCAGATCCAGCGACGCGTCAAATTGCTGGCCAAGCAGATATCGAGGGATTACCAGGGCCAGGAGCTTGTCCTGATCGGCATCCTGAAGGGTGTTGTGTGCTTTCTGTCCGACCTTATGCTCAATATATCCATACCGGTGACAGTGGATTTTATGGCCATATCCACGCCGGCGGACAAAGCAGACCTCTCAGTAAGGATAATGAAAGACCTGGATACCGATATCGAGAACAAACACGTGCTGATGGTGGAGGACATCGTGGACACAGGCATGACACTGAACTATGTGCTAAATAACCTGTCTGCACGCAAGCCGGCCAGCCTGAAAGTTTGCACCCTGCTGGATAAGCGGGTGCGGAGGCTGATAGATGTGCACCTGGACTACGTGGGTTTCGAGATACCTGATGAGTTCGTGGTCGGCTACGGTCTGGACATGGGCGGCAAATACCGCAATCTTCCCTCTATAGTAGTGCTGGAATAGCGTCAAAAAATAAAACGCCCCAAGTAACCTCGTTATCCCGGTTCCTCATCCACCCCCTCGCACCGACCAGCCTTCGCTTGCCATGTGTTAGGGCCTCTGCCTCCCCGTTCCAACTTTGATTACTTGGGACGTTGATAAAGTTAGCACATAACCGCATATATGTCAATACCCTGCTTGAACGTAAATGAATTTGTCAGAAAAATTTTTACCGCGTTAATTATGCCCGGTTCACAGCGTGAGAAGTTGCCGCAGGGCATCTACGATGTCCTGCCCGCAGAAGAGCGCCATCATGCCACCGAAGGCTAAAAACATGCCGAACTGCAGCGGTTCGCTGAGTTTCTTAACCTTGAATAGCGCCAGCATGGCGGCGGCCAGGCCGCCGGCCAGGATACCAATTGATAATGCCACCAGGGCGGTGGGGTATCCGACTGACGCGCCAATCAACCCTGCTATACCCACATCCCCGAAACCGATGATGTCTTTCTTGAACATCCTGGGCACGGCCCAGATGATTAAGAAGATGCCATAGCTTACACCCAACCCGGCCAGGGAGCTTAACAGGCCCGGTGTCGTGCCCGTGAGCGGCCTGAGCGCCGCGAAGACCAGGGCTGTGGCAGTGCCGGGGTAGACGATAACGTGCGGCAGCAGGCCTCGCTCCAAATCGGTTAAGAAAAGGACTATGAACAACGACCCGAAAATAATGGCGCTCAGCGTCTGCCAGCTCAGCCCGAATATGGTAAGCGCCATTACAAAGAGCAGCCCGCTGGCCAGCTCGACCAGCACGGAGCGCATGGGAATAGTCTTCCCGCAGTATCGGCACTTCCCCCTCAACAACAGGTAGCTGACGATGGGGAAGAGATCGCGCGGCTCTAAAAGGTGGCCGCAACTGAAACAGTGGGAGGGAGGGCGGAGAATGGATTCGCCGGCAGGAACGCGGTCGGCCACCACGTTGAGGAAGCTGCCCACGCTGATGCCGAGCAGAAAAAAGATGGCGGCAACAATTATTTCCAATTCAATCCTTGTCAATACTACCTGGTATTGCCGGGTATTTTTACATTAAGCGAGTCGGCTATATCCTGCGCCATCAGCTGGAAGCCCGGATTATCCTTACCCATACGTGTAATTATTTCCTTAAGCATACCGGCGTGCTCCGGAGGTACATTACGGGCAGACCTGCGGAAAGAGTCCTCCGCGGCTGCCAACTTATTATCGTACACTTCAGCAATGCCCAGCAGCGCCTGCCCGATCCAGTCCCCCGGGTGGCAACCGTCATATATTTTTAACCCATCCACTACTTTGCCAAGATCCTCATACAGAGCAAGCTGACTACAGAAGCTGATATAAGGCCCCACATTCTCGATCTTCCTCTCTACCGGGGACACGAAGCAATAACCGGCGGTGCAGTAGCAGTGCTCGTATATATCAAGAAGCCCGGTATAGTAAGTCGTAGGAACCCATTCTCCATCTGCGCTGCGTGACTCGGACAGCTTTCGGCCCGCCTCTGCGTAATCCCCTTTCAACATCAGGGCCAGCGCCCATTTGTTGAGGATGACCGCGTTGCCCGGCATAAGAATATCCGCACGCTTATAATAACGAAGCGCATCCGTCCACTTGTCAGGATCATCATGGTTGGCCCAGTATGTATAGACATCACCTGTGGTACAGCTCCAGTACGCCAGGTATGGCTCACGCTTACCGGCAGCTCCATAGGCTGCAGTGCTCAAGGCCATAAGTTTGGATTTTTCTGCGGCATCATTCGAAGCGACAGCCAGCTTAAATGCATATGCCCCGACGTAACCATAGTAAACGGATTCGCCCGGTTCGAGGTTCGCAGCCTCGGCCAAGTTTGCCATAGTCTTGTTTGAATCGCTTGACCAAGTCCTCAAAGCACTATTCAATTTCATATCTGCCAGTGCAGGGCTGAAAGTCAGGCTAAACCCCACCCCTATGAATACGATTACCACAAAGACCGCAGTGGCTTTCCGGAGCTTTCCGCTGTCTGCCTTTTCCGATGATCTCTTTATCCCTGATCCATAACTGGCAAACGCATCAAGTTCATCACCCCCGGTCATCTCCATCCTGGTCATGGCAGCCATTAAAGCTAACATCAACCAGAACATGAATTCCGGCAGGATGGCAGTCGGGTTAAACAGTATATGGACGCAATACTGTGCAATGCCTGCCATAAAAGCAGACGCCAGGTAAATCACGTCCTTCTCCCGGGATTTGCGCAGCAACCTCAATCCCAGATAAAAGAATATTAAAATAACAGCCAGGAATGCAGCCAGTCCAAGCAGCCCTACGGTGGCGGCTAGGTAAAGGTAATGGTTTTCCGGTTGGCCAAGTAACATGGAATTATAGGTGTCATTACTCTTCATAGCAGGAGGATAGTCAGCCTGTGAAGCTATCACAAACATTTCCGGGCCATAACCCGTCCACCTCCGTAAAAAATGGTGATTATTGTCATACAACGGCACTTCAGGCGAATCAAGGACAACGCTTATTGCGCAGGTCCATTGCTTTGCTCTCAAACCAAGTGTGTTCAAGCCGGCCTGCCCTGCCACTGTAGTATCCGGGGTAGCCGGGGCAACAGCTGTATCAACCGTCCGCGGCATCAGCGTCTGGCCGACAATAATAGCCGCCAATAGCAGGAGCATCGCAAGCGCTACTGCGCTCAAAGCAATGGTGGCCTTTCTTCTTAAAGAAATTCCTGTCAGCAGAAAATAAATGAACATGCCGGGTATGAAAAGCAGTATGGTTATGGAATACTGAGCAAGGTACAGGCAGATCATTTGCAGGGTGAATACCAGTGTAAATCCGGTAACTTTAACCGCCTTTTTAATGCCCCCATCCGGGCCATACCAGACTATTGTAATCAGGGCCAGATTAGCGGGAAGCACCATAGCTATAAAGCAACTCAAAGAAAGCGGATTGCCATCGGTTGCCGATACCCGGCCGTTTCTTGAAAGCCATGCTAACAGCCGGGGATCAGCTAACTCCAGGATACCGAATAGAGATACTATACCGGCAGAAACAATCAGTACAGTCAGCGCCCTATAAAGCTGCGACTTATTGCGCACGCCCTGGGCCACGATGAAAAATAATACGACCCAGGCTATTAAGGTGCTCAAGCCGTTCTTGCGCGCAAGGCTGCCCCAGAAACTTGCCTCGGGCATGATGGATAATACAGTCGAAACCGCCCACAACAGGCCGAATACTATTACTGCGACCTGCAGTGATGATCGTCTGAGAGCCAATAACAGATTGAACGGAGCCTCATGATGGCCTGCAAGAAACCAGCGGGCTAAATAGAGACCTAACAGCAGGCAAACCCCAAATTGCAGCAACAGCGCCTTGGCAAAATAGAAGGCCTGGTAGCCAAGCGGGTTAAAATAGACCGGTAGCAAAAATATGAGCAGCAGCCATGTAGCCTCCAATGCAATATCCAACCTACCGGACCGTGTGGTATCGGCCGGATTATTATCGGTGCGCATTCAGGCCACTGACCTTATGACTTTTGTCACGTCCATTATCTTTGCTAAGATATAACATAAACTGGTTTATGTGCAAGAGCGGTACTTAAGTACTGCCAAGGGATTACCATCAGGCTATTGACCTTGCGATATAGATAATGTATAAATAATGTGTAAATAAAAGAGCCCTGTGAGGTCGGTACGGGCAGGCAAAATAGAATATGGAGGGAAATATGAAAAAGTTTTTCAAGTACGGTAATAAGGGTTTCACGCTCATCGAGTTACTGGTGGTCATAGCTATATTGGGCACATTAGCAGCGGTGGTCGTCCTCAATGTGACCAAGTTTATCGGCTCAGGAGAGAGCGAGGCCAATGCCACTGATATGGCAAACATCCAGACCGCAGTAGCTGCCTACATGTATGAGCATAATGGCACGCCTCCAGCAACCCCGATAACTGCGGGAGCTACTAATAGCAGTGTGAAAGATTACCTCTTAAGCGCACCTAAGTGCACATATACGGTCGACCAGAGCACCGGCGCCATAACCCAAGACGCCTGCCCCTAAATCATTATTGATACTGTGCTAAAAAAAGAGGGGCTCGAAATCGATTTCGAGCCCCTCTTTTTATTCTCCGTTTTAATCAGATGTTTGCCGCCCTCAGAAGCTTGTTCACATCCTCAGCGTCCTGGCAAAAGGCGAATACGTACTCCCTTGTGATAATCCCCTTCCTGTACAGGTCGACCAGTGCGTCATCCAGCGTTTTCATGCCAACATTGGAGCTGGTGCGTATGGTGTTTGGTATTAGGAAGGGTTTGTCCTCGCGTATCAGGTTCTTGACCGCCGCGTTGGCCAGCATTATCTCCACCGCCGCCACCCTGCCTCCGCTGATGCGCGGCACCAATACCTGGCTGAAGACAGCGAGAAGCGTCGACGCCAGGCGGGCCTGCGCCATGCTCCTCTCATGCGGAGGAAACATATCCACTATCCTTTCCACCGACTGGGCTGCGCTGGGAGCATGGCCCGTGGATAATACCAGGTGGCCGGTCTCGGCCACGGTCATCACGGCCGACGCCGTTTCGAGGTCGCGCATTTCGCCCACCAGTATCACATCAGGGTCCTGCCTGAGCACGTACTTGAGGGCGTTGACAAAGGAGTGCGTGTCCTGCTCCAACTCCCTTTGAGAAAAAGCGCATTTTATATTGGGGTGCACGTACTCAACGGGATCCTCGATGGTTACGATGTAGCGCTTCATGGTGTTGTTGAGGTGATTGAGCATGGCGGCGATGCTGGTGCTCTTACCTGAACCCGTTGGGCCGGTGACCAATATCAGTCCCCGGGGCCTGTTGATCAATTCCTTGCACATATCGGGCAGGCCAAGGTCTTCTACTGTCGGTATGCGCTGTGGCAGCAGGCGTACGGCAAGGCTGATTGATCCCTGTTGCCAGCAGGCGTTGCACCTGCCCCGCCCACCACTCTGCAGGGAATAGGCAAAGTCGACCTCGAGCTCCTTGGAAAAGATGTCCCGCTGTCGTGCAGGCGCGATCTGGTTGAATAGATGGTCGATATCCTCGTGCTTCATCACGGGCAGGCCTTCGGCAGGTCTCAGTTCACCGTCGATGCGGAAGAGGGGCGGCACGCCCACGATAAGGTGCAGGTCCGAGGCCCTGCTCTCCCCCGCCAGCTTCAATAACTCGTCGATATGCATCTTATTTGATATTTCCCGGGTTCACTGTTTTACAGTCAACTGAATGGTAAAAGTCACTTCCGTGTAAGTGCTGGCGCCAACCGAGCTTATCAATACCAGTCTGAACATCCCCGAGTTCCTCAGGTCACGGGCATAATTGAGTATTATCTCTTCGCTGGGGGCCGAGCCCTGCACCTGTATGAGATTCCCGTCATCGGTAACACTTGTCAGGTACACGGTAGCCGGCAGGGCTGCAAAAACCTGCCCGAGGTCGCGATTTACCATGCCCCTCTGTTCAGCAAGATACTTGATGGGCGCGTTAAGCCGGGCCAGCATCTGCTGATCAGCATCGCTCGCTTTAGTAGTCAAGTCTATTACGTCACGGTACTGTTTTTGCATGCTGCCAAGCTGGGCGGCCTTCTGGCTCAGCAGCAATTGCATATCGGCCGTTTGTTTTTCCGCCATGCCGCTCATTACCCACGTGCCCAGAACCAGCGCAGCGCAGACGCCCAGGGCGATCAGCGGGGCCGCGTTTAAGCCTGCCGCAGCCGGCCTGTCAGCCGGCGCCGCGCTCGGCAATACAATTTATATCTACCTTCGTCAATGGATTTATAGTGCGCAACGCCAGGCCGCTGTTGACAAT
Source organism: uncultured Dehalococcoidales bacterium (assembly GCA_964554375.1). Taxonomy (GTDB): domain Bacteria; phylum Chloroflexota; class Dehalococcoidia; order GIF9; family UBA5629; genus CAIMUM01. The sequence goes on along the minus strand of CAZKOL010000003.1, from coordinate 54,445 downwards.
AAAATCGTTGCCGTCCTGCCCCGGCGGATAGGTTAGCAAGGCCGGGGCCGGCTTAACCGGGTACCCCATCACCATGGATAGGGTCTCGCGTAGTATGCCGCTAACTATGCAATATGTTTGCGTACCCAGCGGACTATTCGGGTGGCCGGAATTGTAGAAATTGATGGTCCGGTCCACTTCTTCCTTGACCATCCTGGCCTTATCCCCTTCGCTCATCGCAGCTCCACCCTGAAAAGGCAGGCTGCGGACTATTTCGGGGATGCCGTTGTTCATAACCGTCAGATCGAAGCAATTTGCCTGCACGTTAATCACGATAGCGGTTTTTTCATCGATAACGCGGGACACTGCCAGCGGTTTGAGTTCAAGGTATTTCAATTGCATACCGGAGAGCTTGATTGTCTCGATTACCGAATTGACGTTATCGAAGGGAAGGCCCACCAGGCAGAGGGCAATCTCACTGTCCGATATCTTCACGTCGGCCCATGACGTATAGATCGATGAAAGGGGTACTGCTACAGCCCGCGCCATCTCCTTCCTGGCCGCTTCCGCCAGCAATTCACGGTTCAGCTTGGGCACGTACACAACCCTGTAGATCGAGTGTAAGCCACTGACGCTGGCCACCGCCTCCTTTTCACGTATTTTATACTGTGCCAGCACCATGCTGATCACCTGGCTGACGTGCGCTTTCTCAAAAACAATGCCGTTCTGTACCCAGTCTGCCTCCAGCGGGGCTTCCGCCGCAAAGACCACCCGTTTCCCCTTTACCGAGGTGATTTTCACCGAGCTGTCTTCGATATTGATTGTAATCACGTCGTGCAGCTGTACCTCAGGTCATTCATTGCAGTAAACCTGTAAATTTACAGAGGCGTTATCCAGTTCCCCTTCCACCGTGGCCGGCGTGATGGAAACGCTGGTGAACTGGCATGATGGCAACCTGTTACCCGCAGCAATCAGGAAATTCTGAAAATTGGCCACCTGGCCAGACAGGCTGAGAGAGTAGGTGAGCACGGGGTAGTCCGTGCCCAGCATCTTGTTTATCGCCTGGGAGACCGTCATACTGGTGATGGTGATGTCATAGTCCCATGCCAGCGCCATGATGATCTGCGAAACCTCGGCGTTATCGCCGATATTTTTATACTGCAATTTGGCCACTTCCAGTTCAGCCTTCATCCTGGCCGCCTCGGTCGTAGCAGTGGTCAGGGATGCCATTTTGGCATTCAATTCGTCGATCTGCGATTGGACCTGGTCTATCTGCAACTGTATTGCAGCCTGCTGTGATACCTGCTCAATATAGCCCGTGACCATTGGCGCCATGACGATTAAAAAGAGGGCCAGTATGAGGATCAGCCAGACGGAGGTACTGAGGCGCGGCAGGCGCTGCGATATATTACTCTTGGTTGCTTTAGGTGCTTCTACAGGCGATGCCACATTCTTTATTCTTCAGGTATTTATTCCTATTATACATGAAAACCTACCGTATTCAACACAGCATCAGCAAGCTGAACAATATTCTACTGACCACTGTACCCCGTCATCTTTACGGAGGTAACGTTAATTTCAAAACCATCAGGCGGATTATCTCGAAGGGCTGTATCGTAATTGATAGTAACGTTACTTTCTAATTTGACGCTTTTTCCGAGGACTGCACTGGCGATTACGTCGGAGTTAGAATTAACTATAATTGCGCCGTTTGGAGCATAGAAGACACCGAGGAGCACCGGGGCGCCTATAGTCGGGCCATCAACACCGCTTTCAATCGTAATATCACCATTGTCAGATATTAGATTCAAGTTGTTTGTGGTAGACATTATTTTAGAATTTGTGACCAACGTTATACTATGGTGATCCACCGCACCCCCATGCGCCAGTAAATAACATTGTTGGCTCGGGTCCGTATAGATGTAGGTACCACCTTCAATGCTGATGTTACCGTTTACCCATACTACACCTCGCAATATAATTCGCTCTTTGCCACCCGATTGATGATCAAGTTCCAGATTACCGTCAATGTATGAAGTCTTGCCTTCTTGCCCCAGGTAAGTGGGACTTGCTGCAGTACCGCCGTAAATTGTATAGGTTGTGGCTCCATACGTGGTAGGTATGCTGCAGGTTTTCGTTGGCCAGCATGCTGGTGGGCTGGGCAAGGCGTTACCTCTTTCTGCCTGGGCCCAATACCATGATATATCCAGCTCTTGGAATACAACCGCTGTCTTTTTTGTGCACCCACCTGTGATACGCCGGCAATCCGGTGTACCAGTTGTGTAATATCCTGTACCATTTACATCGGCAGAGAGGCAGGTATCCACATTGAGTTCACCATTGGCAAATACATTAGCCTGGCCATTAGTCGGTATAGAATTTACATGGGCATTGCAGTGAATCTCGATGTTCCCGTCCGTGCTGGCAATGGCGTAATCAAAAGGATATCCGCTTCCGGAGTTAACATCAATCGAAGCATAGACAGTGCTCCATAGTTTACTGTTAAGTGTGGCAGCCGACTTGATAACATAAGTCGTGGTAGAACCCACCACTGTCTTACTTACCTGCGAGACATTTACGGTCATGTTGTTTACTGGATTATCCAGCGGATAAGGAAAAGATCGAGCCATCTCAGGATTTTTAAATCTCCAGTAAGCATCTGCAATACCCGCCTTAGCAGCATAATATGCCGTGTTATCATTTTCCATATCATGGTTAATCTTAAGCATGCTGCCTGTAGCCCACAGGCCGGGCACAACTATGAATGATGCCACGACCAGCAGTATCAGGGCCATCGGCAACGCCATGCCCGATTGGCCTTTTAACCTCTTCCATATCGATTTATTAAACATGATGAGATGCCCTCCTGCTTACTGAGTAAGCACCTGTTTCATCTTGTAAACCCTGGTAAAAACGGAGTTGTTGTAATTAGCCTTTACGGTCAATACGAAATATTTGTTTGTAGTGTTTTCGGACGAAAAATACGTGGTGTCAGCACTCGGGCCTTCAATGAACTGCGCAACGTTAATGGTATTTGCGGGATTGATGCCGAGCTGGCTGGTTCGCGTTAGTACCCCATTATTAATCATATATGTTATATTTTCCGCACCAAAAGTCGAGCCGTTCCACACCGAACTTTGCATCGAACATAGTATATTTCCTGTGGTTGGCTGCACAGTGCTGGCTACGGCGTTTTCCACGTCCCGCGAGATCCAGCTTCCTGCCTGGTTCACCTGGCTCAATGCCCTGGTCTGCCCCATTGCCATGGTGCTGGTCCTCGTTACCACACTGAAAGTCATGGCTATTGCAGCAGAAAGGAACCCGAGGATTCCTATTATGACGAGAAGCTCGACCAGGGTAAACCCGTTTTGTTTCTTATAACCCATTAACAATAGCCTTCTGTCATTATGCGAATTAGTTAATCATTGCGCCTGGTATGTGACTATAGTTAAAACCGGGCTGCCGTTATAACTCACGGCTGCGGTTATTTTTTGTTTACTACTCTTTGTGCCAGAATCATTCTCGCTTGCAGACACCGTGATTAAATAGCCAGCATAGCCCTCCGGCATGCTATGGGTTGCATCCCATCCTGCCGGATATGATGGATTATCTGGCAGGATATAAGTCCAGTTCGTAGCTACATATGGCTGTGAGTAAACAAATTCGATTTCAGAGCGTGCCAGACTTTCGGCAGAAATACGGGTACGAGCAGTTTCATTGCTTTTGATAGACGTAAAAACACCGGCGATGACCGCTACACCCACAAAAGCAAGGATGACAAGGGCAACTAATACCTCTGCCAGAGAGACACCCCTTTCTGACCTGTGCATCCGCAAATTGGCCATCATCATCCACCTCCTACCAGGCTCATGCCGGAGTAAAGCGGTACAAAAATGGATAACGCCAGGAAGCCTACAGCCAGCCCTATAACGATGGTCATGACCGGTTCGATCATACCAAGCACAGCCGTCAGCTTGTCGGCAGCCTCGATCTCGAAGCTATCGGCCACGATGGTGAGCGTATTGTCCAGGTTTCCCGTCTCCTCACCCACACGGGTCATCTCTACCATGAGCGGCAGAAACTCGGGATGCCGTCCCATGGCCGAGGCCAGTCCCTCCCCCTTGATGATATCCTGTTCCACGTCCATCAGCGCATTGGAGATGACCATGTTGCCGCTCGACTCGGCCGTGAGCTTAAGTATCTCGGGCAGAGGCAGGCCGGAACGAAAAAGTATGGTGATGCTGCGGCAGATGCGCGCCAATGTATTTATCAGGTTAAGCCTGCCCATCATGGGTATTTTCAGTAAGAAGCGGTCCTTTTGCAGTGCACCATCTGGTGTCCTGGTATACATGTAGAGAAGCAGGCAGCCGGCCAGCACAGCCAGCATCACATATACACCGTAGCTGCCCATGAAGGTGACGAAACCAATGAGCATCACAGTCATAAAGGGAAGCTCGCCGCCCAGGGTTTTGAACATGTCCATGATGGGCGGCAATATAAATGTAACAGCCAGAAAACCCACGGCCACTGCCAAAACCAGCACTATGATGGGGTAGGTCATGGCCTGCCTTATCTTGCGCGTTGCAGCGGTGGACTGTTCGGCATAGCCGGCAAGATTGCGCAGCACGCTCTCCAGCTGGCCGGTTTGCTCACCCACGGCTATCATCTTGCAGTACATCCTGTTGAACGCCCTGGGATGCTTTTCCAGCGTAGCCGATAGCGGGTTGCCTGCGCGCAGGTCTGATATTATGGTGTCCAGCATCCCGGCAAAGGCTTTGTTGGTGGTCTGGGCCTTAAGCAGGTCAAGACTCTGCACAATGCCCACGCCCGATTCCAGCAGCAGCGCAAGCTGCCGGGAGAAGAGTACGATCTCCTCCTGCTTGGCCCCCTTCTCGAACAGTGAGGGCATACCTGTTATGATAGACCCTCCTTTTGCTTTCAGGCTAAGTATCTGGTAACCGCTTGCCGCCAGCCTGTCCTCCGCATCCTTCTCCCCGGAAGCATCGATCTTTCCCTTGACCACCTGCCTGTCAGCGGTGTAGCCGATATACTCGTAATCCATCTATTTTCCCGAAGATAGTATCCCTTTATAATGATACATTACATGGATGAATAGTAAATAGACCCTTGGTCAAAATTATAATAGTACTATCGTACTACCCTAATGCGGGCGCACCTGGAGGTACGCCCCTACGTCGCAGGATTGATCAACGCTCAGGAAATGGTATAGGCGTTTCGCAGTACCTCGTAGGGTGTGGTAATGCCGGCCTTGGCCTGCAGCATGCCGTAGCGGGCGATGGGCACCAGTCCTTCGCTGAGTGCGGCGGCCCGTATATCGGTGTTGCTCGAACCGCCCACTATCATCCTGCGAATATTATCGGTTATTGTCAGTATCTCGAATATAGCAGTGCGGCCGAGATAGCCGGTATGCACGCACACCTTGCATCCTTCGCCGTACATGAATTCCGCCCTCGCCTCTCCCATCTCTTTTTCATAGGCCAGCTGCTCTACCAGTGGCGCCGTCACCTTGCGAGCACAATGAGGGCAGACTCGCCGCACCATACGCTGGGCCACGATACCAATCAGGGCTGAACTGATCAGGAAGGGTTCTACCCCGAGGTCAATCAGGCGAAAGACTGCACCCACCGTGTCGTTGGCGTGCACTGAAGACAGCACGAGATGTCCGGTCAGGGCCGATTGGACGGCTATCAGAGCTGTCTCGCTGTCGCGGATTTCGCCCACCAGGATGACATCGGGGTCGAGCCTCACTATGGCGCGCAGCCCGCTGGCAAAGGTCAGGCCGGCCTTTACATTAACCTGTATCTGGTTAATGTCTGAAAAGCGATATTCGACAGGGTCCTCCACGGTTATTATATTCTTGCCTACACGATCCAGGGAATTGACGGCGGCATAAAGTGTGGTCGTCTTGCCCGCGCCGGTGGGGCCGCTGATAAGCACCATGCCATATGGCATCATAAGCATCTGCTCAAACATCTCCTGGCTCTCACGCAAAAACCCGACCTGGGGCAGAGCCATCGCTGCCACCGATTTGTCCAGCAGACGCAATACAGCCATCTCGCCATTAACCGTATTCACGGTAGCCACACGAACATCTATATATTTATTATCTGAATCAAAGGAGAACTGGCCATCCTGGGGCCGCCTGTGATCAGCGATATTCATATCTGAGAGGATTTTTATACGCGAAATGAGACCGTGGTGCACGGTCAGGGGCAGCGAGGCCACTTCATGCAATATGCCATCGATCCTGTAGCGTATACGCAGCCTGTCGTCATCCGGCTCGATGTGTACATCGGATGCTCTGGCCTTGACGGCTTCGTCCAGCATCTTATCGAGCTGGTGAGCTATGGGAGAATCGCTGGTTATCTCAGGTGGAATTACTCTATCGTCATATGGGGGCAGGGGTAATATGCCGGCGGCTTGTGCAGGAACGACCGGACCAGCGGTACCGGCAGTCCCCGTAGCAGCGGGGGGTGCCGCGGGCCCAGCTACACGCGGCGCTGTGCGCGGAGGGAGCGTGTTTACCGGTCCTGTGTCTAAGCCCGTCCCGGCGTCCAGTCTGGAAGCATCCTTTAGAGCTCGATAATTGTACTCAATGCCTTCCTTGATATCCGCTTCTGAGGCGGCCACCGGCTCAATGCGCCTCCTGGTATAAATCGACAGGTTTTCAATGGTCAGTACATCGCTTGGATTGGCCATAAAAATCCGCAGCGTGTTGTTCTCCAGCGCCAATGGCAGCACCTTGTACCTTTTGGCCACGTCCTCTGGTATCAATCCCAGGGCCTGCGGCATGGGCGCCGCATACTGGACGTTCAGCTTGGCAATGCCCTGCTGAGTTGCCCCACCAGGGGCGCCACCTTTAGCTCTGGGATTATCCGGATTGTTTGCCATGAGTACCTCAAATTATTAAATTATTATCAGGCCCACTTAAATTGTACGTATTAAAATACCATTATCAAAATAGGCTACCACACCTTTAGTCTATTCCGGCCCGCTTCGACTGCCTGGACCATACCCATATGCCTTTTAGTTTAATCTAACATGCGATTTGCCATTTTGCAAATAGGGCAGGATTTATGGTAGATTTCAGGTAAATCTGCTTTTCTCCAGTTTACTACACAACTTATAGTAACGGGGTACGGTTAATAGATATTTGATGAGAATTGTACGCCGGCCATACCCGTTTATTCTTGTCCTTTCCATTTTAGCTTTAATTAGCTTGCTTGTTCCCTGCGTCCAAAGCAGCGCAGCCACCAGCAGGACGCTGGCCTGGAGCGTGGTGGATACACCCTGGAACGGTTCCAACGGCATGTTCATACGCACCTGCGGCATAAACGACCTGGCGCTGGGACCGGACAACCGCACCTTTTACGCTGTCAGCACCGACAATAGCTCTGTAACAAGTATGAACCTGTATAAATCCACCGACGCCGGATATAATTGGCTCTCCTCAATCAACACCAACCTTACTACAGCAGCCGGCAACAGGGCGGTATGGAATATAGCAGTAGCGCCTGATAATGCAAACTTCATCATCGCCGTCATAGACGACGCCGTCCTCCCTGCTGCGGCAGGCCCACGCATAGCATATTACTCCACCGACGGCGGCACCACCTGGAACATCGTGGCACCGGGCACCGGAATGACATTGAACCCCGACGAGTACATCAGCTGTCTGGATATATCGAAATACAACTCGAGTGGCCAGAGCAGGGATATAGCAATCGGGACCCGCAGAGTAGCGGGACTTGGGGGCAGCGTTTGGACTAGAACATACAGCAGTACCTTCTCCGGCGCCTGGGTAAACCAGGATCCACCAGGCGGATGGACGGCCGTTACATCGGTGAAATTCTCACCGGATTACATCTCGGACCAGACCATGGCAGTTATTGCATTCACCGCGCCGGCAACGGCCGCCCTACACCTGGGCAAACACGATACAACGCTTAATACCACCCAGTGGGATAACGCAGCCGGCTACGCGGCCTACCCGGTGCTCCTCGGCGGATACCTGGCCACTAACATTATACGCACCGGCATCGAGCTGCCCTCCGATTACGTGGGCACCGATTCAAGCCTGCGCGGGTGTTTTGTCAACGTATTTGATAATACTACGGCCTCAGCCGTATTTTACATCAGCCCCACGCCAACCACATTCACTATCACGCCGCCTATCCAGGCTGCCTCTGGGCAACGCATATCCTCCATTGCCTATACCGGCACCAATGCGACAGGCATACTCCTGGCCGGCGAGGCCACCGCCAGCGCCGCGCGGGCCATGGCCAACGTCTGGCAAAGCTCGAATGCACAGGCAACCTGCTCGGGGTGTGTCACATGGCTCAAATCCGACAGTCTGAAATCGCCAACCGGCGGAGGCAACACCGGCGACGGCGGCACAGGCCGCGCCAACGTGCTGCTGGCCTGGAGTTCAGACGGCAGCAGGGCCTATTGCGGCACAAGCTCGGAGAACTCCACGCTGGGTGGAACCGGTTGGGCGCCGGGACAATGGCCTTTATCCAAATTGACTAAAGCACAGTCAGACGAGTCGGCCTTCCAGTACAGCATGGACAGCGGGTCCACCTGGAACCAGATCGGCATCATCAATACTACGATCAGCGTACTGTCGGATGTGGCCGCGGTGGAGAAGCCAGAGGGATCGGCAGTAGTCGGAAATAGCACGCTCTATCTGTCTTCACTAAATACCGACAATACAACACCCGGTATCGACAGCGTATGGCGTAGCGCCAGCGATCCTCTGGGACGCCTGTGGGAACGTACCTTCACCCTTCCGTCCAGCGACAGCGGCGCCATACTGCGCCTGGCTCCCAGCGATACGGCATCGTCAACCATAAGCAACGTCGTGGTCTTTGCCGACCTGGGCACAGACAACATCACCTATTCCGCCGACTCGGGCGATACATGGACGGCTGTGCTGGCCGGCACAATTGTCAAAGACATATCGCTGCTGGATGAATCTTCCATGTACGTATTGGATGACTATAATGTTCGTAAGCTCAGCCAGAGCGGCGCTGCCTGGCAGACCGTGAAAAGGCTCAATACCAACATGCTGGCCCCGGCGCACATGGTGTGTAACCCTGTAAAAGACAGTTCGGACAAAGAGTTGGTCTTCGTGGGCAGCGAGGGGAACGCCGACACCAGCGTAGCCTGGGCCGATTTCTCGGCCATCATACCGCAGTTCACCGTCCTTAAAGATCTGCCCATGCAGGGCAATGTGCACGTCGCCGTGGACGATCTATACGACAGCAACAAAAACATCTATGCCGGAATCGACGACACCATCACCAACGCAGACGGCCTCATCTACCGCTGGACCATGGATACCAGCACCAACTGGGACCCCCTCGACCCTATCGACAGGGGCTTCTACGGTATCTGCATGCTCAACAGCGTTCTCTACGGCGCCTGGAACACGAATATCGATCCGACCCTTAGCAGCAGCGGCGCCGACCGCACACTGGAGGCCAGGGTAAGGGTTCCACCCGCACCACAATGGGACCAGCTCATAGATGGGATTCCGCAGACAAATCTGGTCCAATTCACGCGTGAGCCAACGTCGCTGCACATATCGTCAAATACCTATAACACTCTCTGGGCAATCGACAACAGGCCATATAATTTCACCACTAAAGTGGGCTGCCTGTGGCAATTCGTGGACTCGGTGGCCAAGCTGGGGCCCTGGCCCACGGCGCCTGCCCCCGGCAGCCTCATAGGGGCCGATCCCGTAACCGGACGTTCTCAGCAGGTCGATTTCAAGTGGCGTCCTCTTAAGGACATCTATGGCTACGATCTCCTGATAGCCAAGGATGTCAACTTCACCCTGCCGCTCACCCAGCAACTGCAGATGACCCCGGTCGACGACGTCACGGGCTCCTGGATCGTAACCCCCGCCGACCAGGAAGCACCGTCCTGCTGGATCTCGCCCGGCGTACTGGAAGTAGGGCGATCCTACTACTGGAGGGTGCGCGGGTCGAGGTCGTGGAAGGACACGCCAATACACAGCCCATGGTCAGCGACACTGTTCTTCTCGGTCAGGCCGGGCTTCATGGTCACCTCTGAATACATGGGGCCTACGCTGCTGACACCGGTGGACGGCATATGCAGCAATTGCCTGCCTCCCATCCGTTTCAGCTGGTCGCCCATCAAAAATGCCAGGATGTATCAATTTACACTGGCCAGGGATGCTCAGCTTCAGGATGTGATCGTCCAGGAAAATACCGAGACCACGGCTTTCGAGCTAAAGAGCCCATTACCTTTTTCTACCCCGTATTTCTGGCAGGTCAAGGCTGTTGCCCCTGTGATCAGCGACCCCAGCCCGGTAGGCACGTTTACACTGTCAGAGAACATCACGCAGCCGCAGAAGCAGCCGGACGCCAGGACCAAGTCCGGCCAGGTACCGGCTGCTTCAAATTTCTGGATCTGGATTATCATCGTTATCGTCGTTGTCCTGCTGCTACTTATAAATGCCTATGTGGTCATATCGCGCAGGAGGGATCTGTAATACGATGCAGGGGCGTCGCTTTAGCTGCGCCCGCGAATACGGAAAAGAGATGACGGACGCTATTATCAGCAAGATTGCGGCGCTGGCCTCGGGAGTCAAGGGTTTTCTGGCCGAGGACGAAGGCGTCAGGCTGTATGAGCTGGGACTGGAAGCCTGCGCGCTCGGCCCCTGCCTGGAGATAGGCAGCTTCTGCGGCAAATCCGCCGTATATTTGGGAGAAGCCTGTAAAAGAGCTGACAGCACGCTTTTCACCATAGACCACCACCGCGGATCTGAGGAACAGCAGCCCGGCCAGATGTATTTCGACCCCGAGCTCTTCGACAGCCGCAAGGGCATCATAAATAGTCTCCCCCTGCTGCAGGACACTTTGAAAAAAGCAGGCCTCGAGGACAATGTCGTTCCCATGGTCACACAGTCCGGAGTCGCCGCCAGGAACTGGGCGACGCCACTCGGCCTGGTCTTTATCGACGGTGGGCACAGCTACCAGACATCTCTATCGGACTACCGCTGCTGGTCGCCGCACCTGCTGCCGGGCGGATTCCTGGTTTTTCACGACATCTACCCCGACCCTGCCAAAGGTGGTCAGGCGCCTTTCGAGGTGTACAAGCTGGCGCTGGGGAGCGGCGATTACAGGGAACTGCCCATGGTGGACAGCCTGGGCATCCTAAGAAAGCACTATACCGTGGTGATCGAAAAGAAGGTTTGTTGCTGACATGGGCTTGAGCATGTCGGCTGCCAGCACGACCGCGGCCGAGGTCCAGGTAGGCTTGGTCAGAGGCCAGATCTCGTGTTCGGGAAACGCCACGCCGTACCAGTAGGCCCCGTCCTCGTCCCTCATCTGGTGTACCCAGTAATAGATCATGGCCGACTGCTTGTACTCGCCGTGGGCCGCCAGGGAAATGGCTAATTCGCTGCTCTCTGCGGCAGTGACCCACTGCTTTTCGAGGTTGCAGACCGATCCCTTGCCATGCACGATGAATTTATCCCAGCTGTCGTATATCCTGCTAACGGCTTCCCGCCCGTTGATGACGCTGCACAGTGCGGGGTAGTACCAGTCCATGGCAAAGGCGTAAATGGTCTTCTCGTCAATGGGGTCTCCATACGGCAGCGGCATGTCGAGGATGGCTGTGCGTAAGACCTCGTTGGCCTCCGCCCAGTCCCTTCGCTCCTCTCCTATCAAATCCGCCATCTTCAACGCGCATTTGATGCTGAGGTATGATGAGCTGCAGCTGGCTATCTGGGCGGTGGGGTAAACGCTGCCGGCCGCATCCCTGGCCCAGTAAATCTCGCCCTTAGGCCCGCGCATATCCAGCACGTAATCAACGGCTCTCCTCACCACGGGCCACATATCATCGAGGAAGACCCTGTTGTTTGTCACCAGGTAGTGGTGCCAGGCGCCCACAGCCATATAGGAGATGGCATGCGAGACCTTGTACATATCCTTGGGCTGGCCGTCCTTATAGTTGGCATACCAGCTTCCATCGGGGAGCTGCATGCCCGCCAGCCATTCGTAAGCTTTCTCCGCCTCGTCGTGGTAGCTGCCGGCATCTATGGCCATGGCGCACTCCACGTGGGTCCACGGCTCCACCAACCCGCCTTCGCTCTCGGGCACGGAGCCCCTGTTCTCCTGCACGCTGACGATGCTTTCAAAGGTCGGCCTGAGAAACCTTTCGGATAACAGCTCCTCCAGCTCCGGCATCTCGAATGTAGCGCTGTTATCCATTACCATTAAATCATCCAACCTTTATCTTATTCTTGCCCTGGCTCTCGATGGCTTCCCGGTAGTAATCCGCCGTTTGCCCGGCTGCCTTGTCCCAGTTAAATAATCTCTTCACCCTCTCAACACCCATAGCGCCCAGCTCTTTGCGCCTTGCTTCGTCATCCAGAAGAGCTTTTATAGCTGCCACCAGTGCGCCTGTATCCCCCGGCGGCGCCAGTATGCCGGCGTCGCCTACCACCTCCGGCAGGGCGCCGGCAGTGGTGGAGATCACGGGCGTCCCGCAGGCCATGGCCTCCGCTGCGGGCAGGCCGAACCCTTCATAAATGGAGGGCACCACCAGCATGGTGGCCGAGGAATATTGCTTGACCAGGCTATTAGTATCTATCTTGCCGGTGTACTGCGTGCAATCTCCCAGGCAGAGCGATTCAATCAGTCCCTCTGTGTACCCGTTAACCAGCGGCTCTCCGACGATGGTAAGCTCCACCACGCGCGTCTTGCGCAGCTCAGCGACAGCCTCCAATAAATACTTTAAACCCTTAAGCGGTGTATCCCCGCTGTTAATCACCAGTATGCGGTTGCCGGGACGCTGGAGGCCGGGCTGCTCCCTGAAAACGTCTGCGTCTACACCGCAGTAGATTATTTTAAACCGCTCACGCGGCAAGCCGAAGCTGCTCACAATCTCCTGCAATGAGTGCTCTGAATCCGTGATGAAATGGGATAGACGGCGGGCTACCTTTATCTGCGTATCGGCAAAGGAGTACCATCGGCGAATTCCCCATGATTTGTAAGCTGAATTGCTGGCCTTGAGGGCGAGCTCACGGTCGATAGTTATAGGGTGATGGATGGTGGTCACCAGAGGTATACCCATCTGCCTGATCTTGAATATTCCATCGGTAATGCACTGATTATCGTGCACGATGTCGTATTTCTTGAGATGTCCGTCCTGGCGGAACATGTTGTAGGCTCTCATGCCGAAGGTGTGCGGCTCGGTGAAACAACCGCTGCATTCGCCCAGCCATTCGGCGAAGTTGGGCCATGTGTTGAGCCGCATCGGGTTTATCAGGTAGCGCCTCTTTTCCGGGAGCCTGTAGAGGTCCAAACTCGGTAGCCGGATCAGGTTTATTCCATCTGCCAGGTCCGGGTAAGGAGGACCCGCCACCACGTCCACGCTGTGACCCAGCCTCTGCAGGGACCTGCTGAGGTACCTGACGTAAACACCCTGGCCACCTGAGTATTTATAAGCCCTGTAGCTCAACAAACATATCTGCATTGATATCAGCCTGTCACACCGCTTGATTTCTGCCTTGAAAACACGCAGCCATTTTACATTTATTCGCGATGTTTATCAAGACTGCGCTGAATTCATCGGCCTGACGGCGTTATCCCGGCGCGTTTGGCCTCTATAGCCTGCGCGTATACCTCGACGGTCAATCGGGCGGCGTTACTCCAGTTGAACTTTTCCAGTATACGCTTCCTTCCCAGTATGCTGTATTCACTGCGCCTGGCCGGGCTCTCCATCAACTGTGCTATGGCAGCAGTGAGTGCGGCCGAATCGGCTGGCGGAATCAGGATACCGGCGTCGCCCACAACCTCGGGCAATGCTCCGGCCGTGGTCGATACCAGCGGGGCCCCGCAGGCCATGGCCTCGGCGGCCGGTATGCCAAAGCCTTCATAAGTGGAGGGCACGGCAACAAGCGTGGCTGACCTGTATAGCCGGATCAGCTCCGACGTTTCTATCTGATTACAGAATGTAACCGCCTCTGTAACACCCAGCTTGCCCATCAGCTTTTCAGTAACGCCATCCCCCAGAGTACTGCCAACAACCACCAGTTTCAGGTCCCACCTATTCCTCAGTTCGGCCAGCGCCTCCAGCAGGAAACGCAGGCCCTTGACAGCCGTGTCGCGGCTCATGACCATGAGGATCATATTATTTAGTCTGGGCACATCGTCAGAGGGGCTGAACAGCTCCGCATCTATGCCATTATAGATGACCTTCATCCTGGATTCAGGTATACCGAAGATATCGTGGATGTGGCGCCTGGCCATCTCGGACACCGTTATGATGAATGGCAGTTGACGGGCGACCTTGATCTGCATACCGGTGAATGAAAACCAGCGGCGGTATCCCAGCTTATCCTTGAGCGATTTGGCTGACTGTATGGCCAGGTCACGGTCGATGGTTACCGGATGATGGATAGTCTCCACCACAGGGTAACCCGCCTTCTGGATATCCGCGATCCCGTAGGCCATGGTCTGGTTGTCATGTATGACATCGTACTTTTTCAGGCCATTTTTGCACAGGTACCGGTAGGCGCGCATGCCGAAGGCCAGCGGTTCGGAGAAATACCCGGTCATGATGCCGCCCCATTCCATGAAGTTGGCGTGGGTATTAAGCTTCCGGGGATCGATAAACAGCCGTTGCCAGGACCCAAACCTGTACAGGTCCAAACTCGGTAGTCTAATTAATCCAACTCCATCGTCTACGATAGGATATGGCGGCCCCGACATCATGTCCACTTCGTGGCCCAGGTCACGGAGTGCATTGCTCAGGTAGCGCATATAAATCCCCTGCCCGCCAGAGTATGGATAGCTGCGGTAACTCAAGATACAGATTCGCATGTCACTCTTCTTTAAATGAAATTTGGGCGCTAAATATGATATCAGACTTGAAGGGCCAACGTATAATATAATTAATGGACGTAGGGGCGTTGCTTTAGCTGCGCCCGATACGCGGTCAGGCCTGAAGGCCCGTCCCAACATTTTTCAGCATAGTATAATAAAGGCGCTTGAAGGGTGTACGAGTCTTAAGATGTGGAACGATTTAAGGGCGGCCGTTTTCCTCTTTTACAAGTATATCACGCGCGGCAGCATAGGCACGCTCATGCTCACCATCCTGGTGGCGGCCGTGGCCTTCATGCAGATCAATATCATCTCCGGCATAATGAGCGGGGCCGTCAGCCTCATCTACCAGCAGGCCAAGACAAACTATGTTTCCAACATAGTCATCAAGCCGGGCAAGGACCAGTCGGGCAACAGCGAGCAGTACCTGACGCAGGTATCTTCGCTCAAGCGCAAGATAAACACCGTACCCGGTATCATCGGGTGCAGCTCGAGGTACTCGACCGGGGCTATCGTAACCTATGACCCTGATAAAACAGGCAAAGACATTAGGTCCGTGAGCTGGCCGATAACATCCATCAGCCCTGAAGAAAATATCGAAGTATCCAACATCTCAAGGTACATGGTCTCCGGTGAATATCTGAGCGACTCGGACCGCGACCAGGTCATCATGGGCAGGGAGATATCCGGCGGCTTCGGGGCGGCCCTTGAGGTGCAGTCGCTCAAAGGGGCAGTAGTAGGAGACGAGATCACGGTGTACTACCACAATGGGATAGTGCGCGACTATACCATCAAGGGTATCTATTCCACCGTATTTCCTCTCTCTGACATGTCCATCTTTGTCACGCAGAAAGAGATGGAGTCGGTGCTGGGCATCCACGACCGGGCATCGGAGATACTGGTCAAGACCGACGAAGCCTACCCCGAGTCGTATTATATCCAGAGGCTGCGGCAGGCCGGCATAGAGATGGAGGATATCAAGCCCTGGGAGGACTTCATCGGCCTGGTGCTGGGTATCGCTCAGAGCTTCGACATCATCAAGAGGATCATTCTACTGATCGGCCTGATAGTGACCGGGGTGACCATATTCATCGTGATCTTTATAGCCACAGTCAGCAGGCGGAGGCAAATCGGCATTATGAAGGCCATCGGCATGCACGAGCGCATAATCATCCTGTCCTACATCTTCCTGGCACTTTTTTACGCCCTGGTTGGCATAGGTCTGGGCATTGCCGTTATCGAGATGTTCATTAAGCCGTACTTCATCGCCCATCCCCTCGACTTCCCAATGGGCAAGGTCAGCCTGGCCATCATGCCGGGTGAGTTCATGACCAGTGTGGTGAGCATGCTGGTGGTCAGCATACTGGCGGGCTTCATCCCTTCGTGGAGGGTGGCGCGAGAAAATATTATCAGGGCCATATGGGGATGATCAAGTCATGATCAAGGTCAGCAACCTCAAAAAGACCTACGCGGGGCACGTGCCGGTACATGCCTTGAAAGGTGTGAGCTTCGAGGTATCACCCGGGCAGTTCGTCTCGATCATGGGCCCCAGCGGATCGGGCAAATCCACGCTGCTGCACCAGCTGGCGCTGCTGGACACGCCGACTTCGGGAGATATCTTGCTGGAAGGCAATGATATATCGCGCCTGTCCGACTGGCAGAAGACCGAGTTCCGCCTGAAAAACCTGGGCTACGTATTCCAGGAATATGCCCTGATACCTGAATTGAACGCGCTGGAAAACGCTTACCTGCCGCTCCTGTTGCTGGGCCTGCGCAAGAAGGACTACATGAAGATAGCCGGGGACCTCATGGTGAAGGTGGGGCTGGGTGAGCGCCTTCATCACCTGATCAGCCAGCTTTCCGGCGGCGAGCAGCAGCGCGTCGCCATCGCCCGTGCCCTGGTCAACCGCTCCAAGATACTGTTCGCCGATGAACCCTGCGCCAACCTTGATACGGAGAATAAGGGCATAGTCCTGCGGCTGATGCGCAAACTCTGCGATGAACTGGGGCAAACCATACTCATGGTTACGCATGAGCCTGAGCAGAGGGAATACAGCGATCGGGTCATCTGGCTCAAGGACGGCCTCATATACCGGGAGGAGAGCATATCCGCGGAGGCCCGCGCCGACGCCATCAAGCACAGCTACCGCACTGACATATCCCCGTCTGAAGAATAAGGGCAGGCGGATAGTTAAGCCGTAGGGGCGTTGCTTCATCTGCGCCCGCATCGCGGACAGGCCTGAAGGGGTTCTGTTATAACTCTATTGACGTTCATATTGTCACCCTCCTATACTAACATCGATGGATAACATCATAAAAATCATTCTTGGGTTAATATCTCTGGTAGTGGTTATTGCTGTTGATATCTTAGTAGGATGGGTACTAAACCTACTTCTATTACAGATGTCAGTGCTTGACCCGACTGGATATGTAATAGTATTCATAATTTTACTCAACGCTGTGGGTTTGATTTTACTATGGGAAGAAATTGCATCATTTTTTACAAGCCTGTAACTTCTTGGCTGATCTTCTCAATTTCACAACTGTCACCAATGTTATAAATAAAGCTACGCTTTCCAAACACATAACAATAGCCAGTAGTAAAATGTAACTTAAAATCGCATCCTTTTGATGTTGTGTAAGCCCACTATTCAAAACGGTATTTAAGACATAATAGAACATTGTGCTTATTTATCCGTCCTTACTGCCTGAATAGCTACTTGTATATTCTTTGGTTTAGCTGGGCCGCGTTTGCGTAGAGGCGGCATACCGAGTTTTAACTGCCTTCTTCTTTCTTGTTTACGTATCCGCTCATATTCCTGTTTCCTTTCTCTCTCACTGATTGGATAAACAGGTAGATGAGGGACATCAAATCTTGCAGGTGGTGGTTCCGCTTTAGCAACTTGGCTATTCCGTATCAATTGCTCCCAATTCTCATAAGGAAACTTGATGTTAGCTTTCATAGCAGGTGTTATATCATCGCCAGATTTTGATAGCGTTTCATGCGGTCTTATGAAGTTATAATGCACAAAGAAACCATCGAGTATTAATTCCGCTGTCTCAGGACTTTTCAGGTCTCGCATTATCTTTGTGCGTGATTTAATCGTACCATGCAAGCGTTCAATAATGTTATTGTTTGGCTTCGATGTGAGCTTTTCAACCTGTAAGTGTTTTGTATTAGTGCCAAATACTGATGGGATAGCACGTACATATCCAACCAGGTGGTCTGTCATTATGACTTTTGGCATCTTTCCAGCCCGATTGTAAGCTTCTTTGAATGTTTCCCTTATATCATCCATATAACGATGCGCTGATAGCCTAGAGGCCAAAAGAAAGCGGGTTTTGAGGTCAATTACATCGATCAGCCAGTACTGTTTGCCTGCTACATCAATAACTGTTTCATCTGCAAGCCAAACGTAACCAGTATCAGGATGATAGTTCCCTGTTATCTTTATAGCATCTTTGGTAAACCGTTCAATCCAGTTATAGACTGCAAAATCAGATACATCTAGATTATATAGCTGTTTCAATTCGTCCCGAATATTACTAATCGACATTCCTCTGTAATACATAGAAACAGCAGCAGATACGGCACTTACAGGGGTTTTCATATGTACCAATGCATCTTTGAGGTTAAATCGTTTATTGCATGAACGGCAAAGGTAATACTGTTCACCAATATTAGTGCCATCTTTTACGATGTTGTTTGAGTTACAGTATTTACAAGTTACTTCTTCCACGATGTATTGCACCTTTCAATTCTATTAAGCATTACGTACTCACACAATAGTTATAGATACATTTTTGTAAATTACCGATTGAAATAAATGATCTGCCCGTGTAAGATAATCAAAGAGGAGGTGGTTTATGCCAGTAGAAAATAGGTGGTACGAATTTACACGTGATAATATCTCAGTTCTTAAAGATGGCCTTGTCGGAATATACATGATAGGCGATATCAATAGAGTGCCTGTGTATATAGGCAGCAGTACAAGCGCACGGACAAGCATAAAAGGACGATTGCTTGCCCATCTTCGCAATAGAAGATGTCCAAAGGGCAAATACTTCTTATGCACATTAGCTGGAAATTTCGATGATCCAAAGCAAATGGAAGTAAAGGCTGTCCTTAGCCATGTGCGCAAATATAAAAAACTACCTATATACATCAAGGCATATCCATATTTGAAGTCCAGTGGATTGCTCTAAAGCACAATGCGCTTGTTTATGACTTTGACTTCTTTAACCATCTTTTCAAGCTTGGCTACTGGATCATTCCAATGCTTCATCATGAAACTACGCTGAGTTTTGACAGGAGCCTTGCTTGTCCTGTTGATTAGGGTTGTCATTAATTCTGTCCTGATATTTTTTGCCATTTTGTTTTCCTCCTATTTTATTTGAGTAAGATGCAATTGATAAGATTGATGTAATAGTCATTACTTTTCGGCCTTTGGAGGTATGTGTGGATTATGAGTAAATTGATCGCTATTATTATCATCACGATTGTAGTCGTGGCAATTTGCTGGTTTTTGTTGAGCAGTACCAGTAATGCCCCATCTGAAAATCTTTCTAAAGACACTCAGACTTCTACACTTGATTTTGGGATAGACATGCAAGGCAAGTTTATTCTTATGATCGCCGCATTGTTTGTTGGAGCCGTTCTTGTTGCTGGGGTGCTTATATTCGTAAAATAATATAAGCAGTAGCGAAATCAATATGATTAACGCTATATAGCATATTTTCCTTTCTACGTAAGGATCACTAAACCCAAGACTAATATTTAGTAGTACGAATGCGATGAAATCAAAGAATAGAAGCGAGTATAGAACCCATGCTATAATTCGCCTATCAATAGGGTTATAACAGAACCCCTGAAGGCCTGTCCCTACATGTTTGCATAGCGGCCTACCCCTGCGCTATTTAGCTTTGCCCTGGTCGGCCACTGCTTTCATGGCCTGCTCGAGCTCCTGCTCGCTCGCCAGGTAGCGGCTGCTGGTTCTCTTGAGGTTGCCGTCCAGTTCGTAGACCAGCGGTATGCCGGTGGGGATGTTGAGTGCGACGATGTCGCTGTCCGGCACATTGTCCAGGTACTTGACCAGCGCCCGCAGGCTGTTGCCGTGGGCCGAGACTATTACTTTTTTACCGGACTTTACCGCCGGGGCGATGGACCTGTGCCAGTAGGGCAAACACCTCCGGTAGGTGTCCTTGAGGCTCTCCGAGAGCGGTACCTGTCCCGGCTTGAGCTCCCGGTAGCACGGCTCGCCAGCCGGGCTGCGAGGATCGCCCTTTTCCAGCGGCGGAGGCGGTACATCGTAGCTCCTGCGCCAGACCAGCACCTGATCCTCGCCGAATTTTTTAGCCGTTTCGGACTTGTTCAGCCCCTGCAAAGCCCCGTAATGTTTCTCGTTCAGGCGCCACGATTTCTTAACCGGTATCCACATCAGGTCCATCTCGTCCTGCACTATCCACAACGTACGTATGGCGCGCTTCAAAACGGAGGTGAACGCCAGGTCAAAGGTATATCCTTCCTTCTTCAGTATAGCCCCGGCCTGTCTGGCCTCCAGCATGCCTTTTTCCGAAAGGTCCACATCGGTCCACCCTGTGAACCTGTTCTCCCTGTTCCAGGCGCTCTCGCCGTGGCGCAGTAAAACTAGTTTGAACATATGAATTTCTCCGGGAAAACCTTAAAATATGTTATGGCCGGTTTTGATTTTATCCGGGCGACGGTTTATTATAGCCAAAGCCCGGGGGCACTGCACTATTCAGAGGGAAAAGGCCTTTCAGTTGTCTTAAAACTGGGCTGACTTTTCAGGGGTGAAGTATGGCGGTACAAAAGATATTTTTGAACAGAGACCTGGGATTTCTGAGGATAGCCGCGGCTGTCCCCGAACTGAGGGTGGCCGACGTCGATTTCAATGTCGACGCCATGCTGGACATGGTCAAACAGGCCAGGTCAAAGGGCGTGCAGGTGCTGGCCTTCCCCGAGATGTCGATCACGGGCTACACCATAGCTGACCTGGTTCAGCAGCAATCCTTGCTGGCAAAGGCTGAAGAAGGTCTGATGCGGCTGGCTGAGCGCAGCGCAGACGGCGGCATGTTGATAGTGGCCGGCCTGCCCATCTGCATAGACCAAAAGATCTTTAACTGTGCGGCAGTGCTGAACGGTGGGCAGGTTCTGGCTGTCATACCTAAAACATACTTACCGTCTTACAAGGAGTTCTACGAGAACCGGTGGTTTGTTTCCTCTGAGGATGCCTGCTCCGATATAGTCCATATTAGAGACAGGGTCGTTGCATTCGGCGCCAATGTCCTTATCTCGTTGCGGGGATTTCCATCGGCCATGATAGGCGTGGAGATCTGCGAGGATATGTGGGTGCCGCTGGCCCCACATGAATACCAGTCCCTCGCCGGGGCGACAGTGCTGCTCAACATCTCCGCCAGCAACGAAGTCCTGGCCAAAGCGGAGTGGCGCCGGTCCATGGTCACCTCTGAGTCGGGCAGATGCGCCGCAGCCTGCTGCTATGTATCTACCGGCATGGGCGAATCGTCCAACGATGTCGTCTTCGGCGGACACACACTGATCGCCGAGAACGGCAGCCTGCTGGCCGAATCGCACATTTTCGAGCGTAATACTGGCCTGACCATTTCCGATATCGACGTCGACCGCCTGGTACACGACCGTGTGTCGCTGACCAGCTTCCGCCAGTCGCCCGGTCACATAAAACCCTTCCGCATCATAGAGGCAGCCGTGACCGATATCCCAGCCAACAGCCTCGTGAGGACGATCGACCCTCATCCTTTTGTCCCCGGGGATACCGATAAGCGCGCGCAAAGGTGCCGCGATATGTTTTCCATGCAGGTGGCCGCCCTGGCCAAAAAGCTCTCCGGGGCCCACATTAGCCGCATCGTGCTGGGCGTCTCCGGCGGGCTTGATTCCACACTGGCCCTTCTGGTGGCAGTCAGGACCATGGATTATCTTAAACTGCCCGTGAAAAACGTTACTGCATGCACACTACCCGGCTTCGGCACCACGCGCAGGACGAGGGACAACGCTACTGAATTATGTAAAGCCCTGGGCGTGAGCTTCGAGCGCGTTGATATCACAAAGACGTGCAAAGCGCACATGGATGATCTCGGGCATGACGGCCGTGAGGACGTGGTCTTCGAAAATATACAGGCGCGCTACCGCACCGAGTTCCTTTTCAACAGGGCCAACGGGCTGAACGCCATACTGCTGGGTACGGGTGACCTGACCGAGGTGGCCCTGGGCTGGAGCACCTTCTCGGGCGACCATATGTCGCATTACGACATCAACGTTTCTGTGCCCAAGACTCTGGTGCGCTATCTCATCCGCTGGGTGGCCGACGAGGAGCTGGCGGGGTCGCCCGCGCAGAAAATACTGAGGGACGTGCTGGATACACCCATCTCCCCCGAGCTGAGACGGCCTGTTAAGGGACAGATTGCGCAGAGGAGCGAGGACGTCATCGGCCCGGTAGAGCTGGCCGATTTCTATCTTTATCCATTTGTCCGCTTCGGTACGCGCCCGGGCAAGATACTATTTTTAGCCAATGAGGCCAGAAAGCAGAAGCTTTTCGACGGCCGCTATACGCCGGAAGACCTCAACAGGTGGCTGGTAAATTTCATCAGGCGCTTTTTCGCCAACCAGTTCAAGCGGACCTGCCTGCCCGAGGGACCGAAGATCGGCTCCGTGAGCCTGTCCCCTCGGGGCGACTGGAGGATGCCATCGGATGCTGAACCCGCACTGTGGCTGGAAGACCTCGAGCAGATGTATTTAAAGCTGCGCGGCTGAGACTATTGAATTGGCCCTGGTAGCCGGATACTAATCGATGCGCCTGAACTTGTCTTTGGGGGCTTTGCAGATGGGGCACTCGTCCGGCGCCAAACCCACGCTCACGTAGCCACAAACGCTGCACACATAGTAGTCGACACCCTGCGGGTCCATCAGGCGATCCAAAGCCTTTTCATATAACTTGGCATGGCCCCTTTCAACATCACGGTGATATCCGAATATGGTGGCCACTGCATTGTTTCCCTCGTCGCCGGCATCCTTGATAAACTCAGGATAGGCCTCGGTGGCCAGATTCTCTCGTTCAAAGGCAGCCTGAAGGTTCTCCTGGGTATCGGCGATCACGCCCAGCAGCCGCAGTTGGTGGAAGGCATGGACGGCCTCGGATTCAGCGATGGCCCTGAACAGGCCGGCTATGGCGGGGTAACCCTCCTGGTCGGCCTTGATGGCGAAGGCCTGGTCGCGTATGTTGGCCTTGGATTCCGCCGCAAAGCCCACCTGCAGGTTCTTTAGAGTTTTTGTGCCCTTGATCTTATCATCCTTGTATTCAACCAGCTTATCGGGCGCCGCGCCGCAGACCGGACAGTGCTCCGGCTTGCGCTCTGCAATCTCAAGGTGCCGGCAATTGCTGCATAGCCACATATCACTCCTCCTTTCTGTAGGGACGGGCCTTCAGGCCTGTCCGCTCTTGTGGCCTCTCGGGCGCACCTGAAGGTACGCCCCTACAGGCCCGTCTATCCTATATCTATCATTATCCTATAAACGCCATTATGCCCCGGTGGATCATGCTCACAGCGATGGCCGCCAGCAGCAGTGCAAACACTTTGGATAGCGCCAGCACCCCTCCATGCCCCAACACCCTGACCAGCCTGTTTGCCTGAGCAAATAGCAGCCATGATATCAGCAGGTTTACTATAAACGAAAACGTGACCATCACAATGTGATACTGGTCGGTCAGGATCAGCAGAGTGGTAAGCACGGCGGGACCTACCACCAGCGGCGTGGCCAGAGGCACCACAGCTATCACATTCTCGCCTGCGATAGCCTGCGCTTCGAACATCTTCCCCACCACCAGCTCCTTGGCGCCAAGCAGGAACAGTATCAACCCGCCTGCCACCAGGAAATCGTTCACCGTGATGCCAAGGAAAAGGAAGATGCCCTTCCCGACTACTATGAAAATGAGGCCCAGCGCCAGCGCATAGATCAAGGCGTTGCGTATTACGCTGTTTCTTTTTTTATCGGCCAGATCATGCGTAAGCGACAGCAGTATAGGCACAGTGCTGATGGAGTCCATCGCAACGAACAGCGGCACGAATGTCAGGCCGAAATCCCTGAGCAAATTAAGTATTGTATCCATAGGATATCACCTTTAATAGAATACGCCGTTAGTGTCGTGCAATCAAAAAGTCAGTAATGACATTACCGGCCCTCTCTGCAGCTTCATAGAAGAAGCCATGTCCGGCCTTCTCCAGTAAAACGACTTTCGCACCAGGTATACGCTCTGCCAGATTTATTGAGTTCTGTGGAGGGACAAGCCTATCCTCCACGCCGGCGATCACCAGCGTTGGCAACTCGATGCCGGGCAACCTGTCATAAATGTCGTGTCCTGCGATAGCGTCGCCCTGCCGCTGCAGCCCGTGTGGCGGCGCCGCTAACATCGTCGTGACCCTTACATATTCCTCTCCCACCTCCGGGTGTGCCTGTATGAAGGCAGCCGTGCAGGTGTAAGCCCACATCTCACGGGCCATTTCCGCAGGCGTGAGTCGCTTGCTCCGCTCACCGTCCAGCAGGAATGCCAGCGCCTCGGTTTCCGGGTAGACCGTATTTATCCCTCCGGGGATCGTGCATCCCAGCACCAGACTATTGAGTTTTTGCGGATAGCCCAGCGCGAGCTCCTGGGCCACCATGCCACCCATGGAGACGCCGAAAACATTCGCCCTTGTAATGCACAGTGAATCAAGCAGCGCCGCAGCGTCGCCTGCCAGCATCTTCATCGTATAGGGAACATCCGGCTTATCACTGCGTCCTGCGCCGCGGTTGTCGAAGGTTATCACTTTAAAACTTCCTTCCAGCGCCGGCCGCATACAGAACCAGTGCCCGGCATGGTCCCCGTAGCCGTTGATCAGCAGCAGCGGCGGACCTTCCCCGCTAATCTCGTAGTAGAGGTTGATATCGTTTGCTTTGACCTGAGGCATCTCAGTTTTTCCCCTAAATAATAGTATACTACCGCTTTGCGCCCTGGTGCTTTTTAAAATAGACTGTAGAGCCACATTTTACAGCCTTTCAGTAGTTGGCTGTTTACTTCACAGAGTAAGTGCATAGCCCCGTGCTGTCAGATATATAACAGCAGGACTCCAATCAGGTTGCGCTTTTATGACCTCCACCAATCCAGAGATCGCCATTTCCAAAAACCGCCAGCGCCTTGTCACCCGCATATCATATCGCATACCGGCAGGCGGGTTACTCAGCCGCTTCCGGCTTGATTAACGGGTTGCACTACGAATACAATAGTGGCGAATCAATAATGAAAGGAGGAACGTTTGTGATTAAAGATTGGAATCTCAGCCGCACTATTTGGTCGATCATGTTAGCTGTAATTCTGTTGACGCTATTAGTGGCATCGTTCGGGTGCACTCGTACAGTATATGTTCCGGCTCCACAGCAGCCTGTTGTTCAACAGCCTGTTGTTCAGCAGCCTGTTCAGAATCAGACACCTGCAACCATGCCCCCGATTCAAAATCCAACCGCGGCTTCAAACCGCCTGTGGGTCTATGCCGATCCCCCAGTGGTATCGCCTTATGGAGATTTCGATCTTCGAATAATTGGCTTGACTCCTGGCAGTCAGGTCAAAGTCACTATCTATGGCTCCGATGGCAAAATCCACAGATCCTTAACGGCCTTTTCCGAGTGGGATGGCGACACGGATATCGAGATTCATCCTTATGGATGGCCAAACGGAAGCTATCGTGCTGTTTGCCAGGATGTAGTTACGGGGATAGAAGGTGAAGTTACGTTTACCGTGACCGGCACGCCCAGCCCGCACCATTATTACGATTACGATGATCACGATTGGGATGATTACTATGACTATGACTAGCGCATCATCCGTAATAGCTTAAACAGGAGGCAGCGTCCTGAACCCATAGATGAATGCGCCCAATAAATGGCCACGGATCCAGGTCAGGGCCGGACGTGCAAAGGACGCAGCAGGATTGCATCCAAGGAGATACGTGGACGGGGCGGCGGGAGCTTGGCAGGATGTCCCACCGGCAGCACGGCGACAACGAATGTAGCCGGGGGGAGATGGAAAATCGCATTCATCTCCTCGGCGCTGCCTATTGCTCCCACCCAGCAGGAACCCAGCCCCAGTGCTGTTGCGGTTAATACCATGTGCTCAATTGCAATGTAGGTATTTGCCATGGCCGTCATGAAATGCACATTCAAGTCGGTATCCGGAGCGTTTAAAAACAGCTCGCGGACCGCCGGATCGGCAAAATATCCCGACAGCGTATCGAGTACGCCATGGTCGATAAACTCCTGGGAACGTTTCTCCCGCGCGGCCCTGGCATACGCGGTGAGGTCGACACAGCAGACGAACACTACGGGCGCCTCTTCGATAAAAGCCTGGTCGAAACATATTTTGCGCAGCTTTGCTTTCTCGTCTTTGTCCGTCACAACTATGAACCGCCAGGGCTGGCGGTTGCTGCCGGATGGGGCAAGACGTGCGGCCTCAAGCATGGCGATGATGGCATCGTCCGGCACCGGGTCGCTGCGGAAGCTGCGTATGCTCCGCCGCTGATTAATAGCTTCTGAAACAGTGAGCATTGTAACCTCCTTCAACCAGATCTATAATTACCATTCCTGTATGAATAATACCATTTTAGCTATGAAAATGGTGAAAAGAGTATTAGGTAGCGCATATATTATTCGATCTGCCCGTGCGGAATGTAGTTACAATAATTGAATGTGAGATTGCGCTTGACCTTACCCCGTATTTAGCAGCACTCGGTCTTAGAATCCGGTCACTGTAAATAGTATATCCGCTGGAAGTTTTATAGTATCTGATAATTCAACAATTTTGTATGTCAGCATTGCCGGTCTTTTCCTGGCTTTCGTATTGGGCGTAATCATGATTTATAGAAGGTTTATCGTTTAAGAAACAGACCTACACATGAAATGACGTTCAATGGGATATCTGCGTGGTCGTATAGCTAAAAAATAACCATAAAATAGCCACACTAAACCATTGTCCGTGCGGTTATTATTGTTTTTAGTGACGTTCCCCGCATTATTTCTGTTCTTCCTTCTTGAAGAAAACTGCGGCGAGCGGTGGTAGCGTGAGATTCAGGGAGAACGGTCTGCCATGAAATTTCAGCGGAGCGGCGGTAACTCCACCCATATTGCCCTGTCCGCTCCCATTATAGTGCGAAGCATCGCTGTTGAAGATTTCTTTCCAGAACCCACCGTTTTGCACACCGATACGATAGTTATAGCGCACTACAGGCGTGAAGTTACAAATGATTAAAACAACATCTTTGGTAGAGCGTCCTTTGCGCAAAAATGAAATGACACTGTTGTCGGAATCGTTACAGTCGACCCATTCAAACCCGGCGGCATCAAAATCCAACTCATGGAGGGCTGGTTCACCGCGGTACAGGGTTATCAGGTCCTGGACTGCTCGCTGCACCCCCATATGAGTAGCATACTGCGAAAGATCCCATTCCAGGCTGGCGTCATGGTGCCATTCGCTCCACTGTCCGAACTCCCCTCCCATAAACAGCAGTTTCTTTCCCGGCTGGGAATACATGTAGCTAAACAGGAGCCTCAGGTTGGCAAATTTTTGCCAGTCATCTCCGGGCATTCTCCCCAGCAGAGAGCCTTTGCCGTGCACAACCTCGTCATGTGAAAGTGAAAGCACAAAGTTCTCCGTAAACGCATAAAGCATACGGAATGTTAATTTATTGTAATGAAATTTCCTGTGAACAGGGTCCTTGGCTATATATTCGAGCATATCATGCATCCAGCCCATATCCCATTTCATGCCGAATCCCAATCCTCCAAGGTATGTTGGGCGGGAAACCATGGGCCATGCAGTGGATTCCTCGGCAATAGTCTGCACATCGGGATAGTTCTTATAGACTTCCTCATTAAGCCTCCGCAGCAATGAGGTTGCCTCTATATTTTCCCGGCCGCCGTATTGGTTGGGAATCCATTCACCTTCCTTCCTGGAGTAATCCAGGTACAACATGGAAGCTACGCCGTCAACGCGCAATCCGTCGAGATGGTATTTGTCCAGCCAGAAAAGCGCACTGCTGAGAAGGAAGCTTCTGACTTCGTGCCGGCCGTAGTTAAAGATGTAACTTTTCCAGTCAGGGTGAAATCCCTTTTTCGGATCGCTGTGTTCGTAGAGATGTGTGCCATCAAAGAAACCCAGCCCGTGCTCGTCAGTAGGGAAATGGGATGGGACCCAATCAAGAATAATCCCAATGCCCCTCTGGTGGAGATAGTCGATAAGATACATGAAGTCCTGGGGGGCGCCATAACAAGCGCTGGGGGCAAAATAACCTGTAACCTGGTAGCCCCATGACCCAAAGAATGGATGGTCCATGAGCGGCAAAAATTCCACATGGGTGAAACCCAGCTTTGTCACGTAGTCAGCAAGTTTTACTGCCATTTCTCTATAGGATAATGAGCGGTTTTCCTCATCTGAAACCCTCATCCATGAGCCGAAATGCACTTCATATATAGTTATCGGTCCATTTAATGAGTTGTTCTTATAACGGTTTTGCATCCATGACTGATCTCCCCATTCATAATCCAAATTCCATACAATTGAAGCTGTTTTGGGAGGGATTTCATTATATAAAGAAAAAGGGTCTGCTTTATCAACCTTGTAATTCTTGTGTCTTGAGATTATATGGTACTTGTAAAGACTACCTTTGGTTATTCCCGGGACAAAACTCTGCCATATTCCGGATTGTTCTTGCTGATACAGCGGGTGGCTACTCATATTCCAGCCATTAAAATCACCCGTCACAGATACTTGTTTAGCATCGGGCGCCCAAACAGCAAAGGAAGTCCCTTCGACACTGTCAATGACCATGGGATGTGCTCCCAGTTTCTCATATAGTTTCAGGTGACTGCCTTCATTGAAGAGATACAGGTCATCCGCAGATAATATTTTCAGGTCGCTTTGTACTTTGTCAGGTTTTGTTTTTGGCCGTGACCCGCCTGAGGCTTTTTTCTCTGGTTCTTTCATCATTTCTCTCCTCTGCGTCTTTGATTGACTTCACTTAATATTTCCAACACTTCATGCGACTTTGAGAATTCCTCAAATGGATAATATAACTTTTTACAATAATTGCGATACTCCTCCACCGTGCCAGGTATATTCTGAGGTTTCATCTCCAACCAGAGATCCTCAACATTGATAAGAACCATCCGTGCCGGGCTTGAACTGAGAAAGCTTAATATACCTTTGAGTATATCCCTGATGCCGGGTTGCGATGAGTTAATTAACTTTTCCTGCTTGAGGAATTTAATGACTATCTTCCTGATATGCTGGCGTTCACTGCGTTCCTGTTTTGCACCATCGCTGTCCAGTAATCCAAGCTCAAAGCGCTGTTTTATATCATCGTCCTGCCAGAAGCCTGCGAAGGTAGCCATATCATGGGTATTAATACTTGCTACTACTTTTTCCGGTACAGCAGTGAATGGCTTTCCTTCAGTGGGGCTGATTTCATACTGAATGACATAGTGCCGGTATAAATCATGTTGCTCCATTGCTCTTCTGACCTCTGCTGGTACTGTGCCCAGGTCCTCGCCCAGGAGTATAGCCTTGTTGCGATGTGATTCAAGGCTCGCGATAGCGTAGAACTCCGATGGATGGTAACGCATATAAACGCCATTACGGGCATCAAAACCATTTGGAATGACGTAAAGGCGGTGATAAGCCATTACGTGGTCGATCCTCAGGATACTCGAGTATTTAAGAATGTTTCGCAGGCAATTTATATAATATCTGTACCCCTGCTTTCTGATACCCTCAGGGCTCAAAGGAGTAAGACCCCATTGCTGTCCCCTCGTGAAGAAAGTATCAGGAGGCGCTCCTGCCGAAACTCCAGGCAAAAAGGCATCTTTTTCACGCCAGACATCATAGCTATCGGGATGTACTCCCAGCGGCAGGTCAAAGTATAATTTCACATCTTTTTCACTGGCTGTTTTTGAGATTGCCTTGAGTTGTTCGCTGGCTAACCATTGTACATATATATGATATTGTTTTATCTCTTCGTTATAGTCTTCCTGGTAAAGCATTCCATCTTTTTGAGGGGAAGGCCATGAATGCCAGCGCTCCTGGCGTTTTTCACAGGTGGCACGGAATTTAGCATAGTCTTCTACCATTGGATTCATCATCACGAAGTTCAGACATTTTTCCCTCTGGGCTGGGCTTTCCGTAAAACAATATCGTGACAGTTGCTCCAGTATTCGGCGCTTCACATCAATTTGCAGGCGATAGTCTACATGGGATGCTTTCCGCATGAGGTCCAGGTTATTACAGAAAGTATCAGACGCAAGTATCATTGTTGCCGCATCGCAGCTTCCCAGTTCTGCAATTTTTTTTATGTCTATGTAGACTTCATTCCAGAATAGGCGGCTGGCGGGAGAATAGGGGCCGACGTCGCAAGTATTCTCGAAAAAGGTAGAAAGCAGTGGCAGGGTAGCAACAACTTTGCCGCCCATTTCGCTGACCCACGTCGTCATGGTCTCCATGTCTGAGAAGTTGCCTCCACCCCAACTCTCCCTGGTATGCAGAGCATAAAGTGGAACGAATGCTCCCCAGCATTTACTGTTCAGCATGTTTGTATCAGAGTAAGTCTTCCGGGGTGCTGAAATGATAAATGCCTGCACTACCATGTTATCTAATTCTATCGTGAGCTGGTGATATCCTGAGGGTAATTTGACAGGTATTTTAAAAAGCTTGATAACATACGTGGTTCCATTCACGTCTACTTTCTTTATCCTGGGTAAAACATCGTTAATCTGGCAATGCCAGCAGGCTCGGTCTCCATTTTCCAGGGTGATAGTAATTTTAAAAGGTTTGTCAGACATCCTCTGTGGTAAACGTATGTTGATAGGGGACATGTTCCCGTCCCAGGCTACCAGCACAGGCTCAATGTAGTTTTGCCAGAGCGCTTGCCTCTTTTCGCTGATAACCGAAGGAATGTCATCAAGTGACACAACAGGAGCCTCCAAAGATCGCAGTGTTGCTAACAGTGTTTCGACGGAAGCTTGTCTGCGGTGGTGTTCGACGTCATTATAGGCAACCTGGATACCGTACAGGTGAGCAAGTTCATAAAGCGACTTAATGGAGCTATTCACTTGCTTCTCCGGAGCGTCCATAAAATGTATATACTCCCCCAGGGCAGATGAAGTTTTATTGTCAGGCCAATTGTTTATTGGACTTATATCTCTCGTGGTTATGCTTCTTACGTTGCATTATTTTGAACGCGGTAACAAATGGTGGTAAGGTTACTGTCTGATTTGCTATCTTACCGTTTCACCGAGCAGCTAGTCAAATAACGCAATGCTAAATTGTTCTTATGGCAAGCGTTTATAGTAAACTGATGGCAATGCCTTATCATTGGCTGTCTGTGAAAGCGAGGTGAGTTATAGTGAAAAAGACAGATAGTAGATCACGAGTAGTTATAGACCTTGTGAAGCCTGCGATAAATGATGGACGTTTCCCAGTTAAACGAATTATAGGTGAGACGGTGGTAGTAGAGGCGGATATTTATGCTGATGGCCACGATGTACTCACTGCTTTACTATCGTATAGGCAAGCGCTTGATTCTCGGTGGCGTGAGATACCCATGGAACGTGTTATCAATGACCGGTGGAGGGCGTCATTTATAGTAACGGAGCTGGGAAACTACTTTTACACGGTTACAGCCTGGGTTGATAGCTTTAAATCCTGGCGCGATAACTTTGAGAAAAGGCTTAATGCAGGTGAAGAAGATACTGCAATTCATTTAATAGCAGGTACCCGGCTTATTGAAGAAGCATCCCTGAGAGCTGCTAACGGTGATAAAAGGTTGATAGGCAAGTGGCTAAAGGCGCTTCAATCGGAGCAGGTATCGCAGAAAGACAAGATGAAGTTGATACTTGCTGAAAATGTCGCTGAAGCGATGGACAAGTTATCTGATAGAAGATTTGCCGTCACTTATCCTAAGGAATTGGCGGTCTCAGTTGATAGGGAGAAGGCCCGCTTCAGCACATGGTATGAAATGTTTCCCCGCTCGGCTGCCACGCAGGAATTGCGCCATGGCACGTTCAAGGATTGTGAAGACTGGCTTCCCTATATTGCGGAAATGGGCTTTGACGTTCTCTATTTTCCTCCTATACATCCTATTGGCCAAACCGATCGCAAAGGGAAAAATAATACCGTTACAGCCAATCCTGATGACCCTGGAACTCCCTGGGCAATAGGTTCGCAGGAAGGCGGGCATAAAGAAATCCTTCCTGAGTTGGGCACTACCGAAGACTTTCATAATCTAGTGCAAAAGTCCAATAATTATGGCATTGAAATTGCCATGGACATAGCTTTCCAATGCTCGCCTGATCATCCCTATGTGACCCAGCACCCTGAATGGTTTCTGTTGCGCGCGGATGGAAAGGTGCAATTTGCTGAGAATCCACCAAAAAAATATCAGGATATTTATCCTCTAAATTTCAATACCGAGCACTGGAGTGAATTGTGGGATGAGTTAAAAAGCATTGTGGTCTATTGGATTGAACAGGGAATTCACATATTCAGAATTGACAATCCTCACACCAAGCCCTTCGGCTTTTGGGAATGGTTGATTTCCGAAATAAAAGAGGCTTATCCTGATGTTATCTTCCTGGCTGAAGCATTTACTCGTCCCAAGGTAATGTACAATCTCGCTAAATTGGGCTTTACGCAATCTTACACTTATTTTACCTGGCGCAATACAAAGTGGGAATTAACACAATATTTAAATGAGCTTACTAAAACGGAAGTCCGAGAGTATTTTCGTCCGAACCTGTGGCCTAATACCCCGGATATTCTGACGGAATATCTTCAATCCGGCGGGCGGCCAGCCTTTATGTCGCGGTTGGTACTGGCAGCTACTCTGGGCGCTAGTTACGGAATCTATGGCCCTGCTTTCGAGCTTTGTGAAAATAGCCCCAAAGAGCAGGGCAGTGAAGAATACCTTAACTCTGAGAAATATGAGATAAAACACTGGAATACAGGGCTACAGGATAGCCTGCGCGACTTTATTTCGCTAATGAATAAGATCCGGAGAGATAATGCTGCTCTTCAGAGCAACTTGAATCTGCTTTTCCATGAAGTTGATAATGACCAGTTGATTTGTTATAGCAAATCAACTGATGACCTGTCCAACACATTGCTGGTAATAGTGAACCTCGATCCGCATCATACTCACTCTGGATGGGTAGAACTCTCTCCCGAGTTATTGAATTTTGATTCAGAGCAACCGTATCAGATGCACGATCTTTTAAGCGACTCCCGCTTCCTGTGGAGTGGCCGGCGCAATTATATCGAACTGAATCCGTTTGTTTGTCCTGCCCATATATTCCTTATCCGGCGGCGTATTCACACGGAGAGAGATTTTGATTATTTTATGTAGAATACTATTAGAGAGGATAAGTCAGGCGAAATATATTTATGTAGCGAGAGGTAAACGTCCTGGATTATAGAGAAGCAATGGTTAGAGAGATTCAGGAATCGCTGAAAATTAACGTGTATAAGGGATAGTATGCAAGATTCGGATAGGCTATGGTATAAGGACGCAATTTTCTATGAGGTGCATGTACGCGCTTTTTATGACGCCAATAACGATGGCAAAGGAGATTTTCGGGGTTTAACGGAAAAGCTGGACTATCTCAAGGAGTTGGGGATCGACTGCATCTGGCTGCTGCCATTTTATCCCTCTCCTTTGAAGGATGATGGCTACGATATTTCCGATTTTAATGACATCCATCCGGACTACGGGAGCATTGAAGACTTCCAGGCGTTCCTTAATAAGGCGCATCTACTGGGGATACGGGTTATTGCCGACCTTGTTGTTAACCATACCTCGGACCAGCACCGGTGGTTTCAGGAAGCTCGCAGATCTCCCGATAATCCTAAACATGATTACTATGTGTGGAGTGATAATCAGGACAAATACAAGGATGCGCGCATTATTTTTCTTGACACGGAGAAATCTAATTGGGCATTAGATACCGGTTTAAATAAGTATTACTGGCATCGTTTCTTTAGCCACCAGCCGGACCTTAACTATAATAATCCTCAGGTGCAGGAGGAAATGTTGAAGGTAGCTTTTTTCTGGCTTGATAAGGGCATGGACGGGCTGCGTTGCGATGCTGTTCCATACCTATTTGAGCAAGAAGGCACTGACTGTGAAAATCTTCCTGAAAATCATGTATATTTCAAGGAACTGCGCCGCAAAATAGACGAAAATTACCAGGATAGACTGCTGCTGGCCGAGGCAAACCAATTGCCCGGGGACGTTCGTCAGTATTTTGGAGATGGTGATGAATTTCATATGGCATTTCATTTTCCCCTCATGCCCAATATTTTTATGGCGCTGGCAAGAGAAAATCGTCAACCTATTGTCAATGTAATAAGCCGCACTCCTGAGATCCCCGATACTAGCCAGTGGGGGCTCTTTCTGCGTAATCATGATGAAGTGACCCTTGAAATGGTCACGGAATTGCAGCGCGCTTTTATGTGGCAAACGTACGCGGCTGATTCTAGAATGCGATTGAATCTGGGGATACGCCGCAGGCTTGCGCCATTGGTAGACAATGACCGGCGAAAGGTGGAACTGTTGAACAGCATTCTGCTTACAATGCCCGGTAGTCCAATTATCTACTATGGAGATGAGATTGGAATGGGTGACAACATTTATCTGGGTGATCGTAATGGTGTACGAACTCCCATGCAATGGAGTGTCGATCGGAATGGGGGATTCTCTGAGATAGATCCGGAGCAACTCTACCTGCCTGTTATTAGTAATCCGGTCTACGGTTATCAGACCATTAACGTTGAGGCACAAATGCGTACACCCAGTTCATTACTCAATAGTATGAAGAGATTGATTGCGGTGCGTAAGAAGCACCGGGCTTTCGGCCGTGGCACTTTAGAGTTTCTAAAACCAAGAAACAGTTGTGTATTAGCATACATCCGCAGTTACCAGGATGATAATATTCTCGTCGTGCAAAACCTGGCAAATTCTTCTCAGCCGGTGGAGCTGGACCTGAAGAGATACAAGGGAGCAATCCCTGTTGAATTGTTAGGTGAAGTACGCTTCCCCCGTATCGGAGAATTGCCCTACTTGTTGACTCTAAGCCCATATGGTTTTCTATGGTTCCGTCTGGAAATGAAAAACGAATCTGTATTTCAGGAGAGAACTTGTAACGTTGAATAGAGAGGGAGTATTTCTATTTTAACGTCAATTTAAATTGCTGTTACAGGTGAGAGAATAGCACGTGCTAGAGAAAGTTATTACCGCAGAGAAAAAACTAACCCAATATCAGGGCATTATTGATGATTTGTTATTGGAGGAGGTTAATCAAATTGCCCGGGACCTTCGTGGTTTGCGGGTGTGTAACATAACTTCAACCCCATTTGGGGGTGGGGTGCCAGAAATTCTTTGCGCTACAGTTCCAATCGAACAGGACCTGGGTATTCAGGCAGATTGGTATGCGCTACGCAGCAATGATAAGTTTTTAAACATTGCCAAAGTTATACATAATGCCTTACAGGGATCTCCTCAGGAGTTAGGTGATGAAGAGAAGCAATTGTATCTCCAGTATAATAGCGATATTGCGGCTGATTTCGCTGATAACAACTATGACGTGGTTATTCTCCACAATCATCATCTTCTTGCTTTGCCACACTTTATTAGTTCTAAAAAGGCACGCTGGATATGGCGCTGTCATTTAGATTCTTCTGAACCGGATAAGGCAGCCTGGACATTTTTAAAACCGCTTATCGAGGAATATCAAGGCGCTATATTTACTATGCAGGAATTCATACCGGCTGACTTGAAATTACCGGTGATAAAGACTATTGCCCCGGCTATTGATCCGCTCAGCCTGAAAAACCGTGATGTTCCTCTGGATCAAAGCCTTGAATTTGTAAGCAGCCTGGGTATTGATCCGCAAAGGCCGATTCTTCTTCACGTTTCAAGGCTGGACAAGTGGAAAGACCCTATGGGCATCATAGAATGTTTCTTTGCGGTTAAAAATGAGATCCCTGATTTGCAGCTGGTTATTATAAGTTCACTAACACTGGATGACCCGGAGACTTTTTCAACACTCCGGCTTGTGGATGCTGAAGCATCTAAAGACGAGGATATTCACGTTTACACAAATATTGACGGCATCGGCGATATTGAGGTTAATGTATTTCAAAGGGTGTGCAGTGTGGGTATTCTGAAATCATTACGTGAAGGCTTTGGTCTGGCAGTGTCTGAAACACTCTGGAAAGGCAAACCGGTTATAGGTAGTCGAGTGGGAGGTATACCCCTACAGCTAACGGGCCAATTGGATTATTGCCTGGTTAGCAATATCAGGGAATGTGCCGAAAAAATAGTTAGACTGATTGCCGATAATGATTATGCCAGGGAATTAGGTAATTTAGGTCGAGAGCACGTCCGCAAAAATTTCTTGACTCCCCGTTTGGTGCGTGATGAATTGGCAATGATGAGGTCCGTTATCAAATAACTGCTGTAATCAGGGTTTGTAAGCAATGACGGCAGCTTGGAAAGAAATGAAAAACATGGAGTTTCCAACTTACAGGACTGCGAACCTTGTTGAACCTGGTGATTATGTTGCGCTGCTTCCGTCAATAATAGAAGCCGTGCCGATAGACTATATAAAAAGACAGCGGTGGTTCGGCAGCAAGATGAAGGGAATCAAACACATTCATCTCTATGATGCCGCTCTCGTAAGTTGTAACTTGCCGGTATATGTGATGATGCTGATAGAGCTGCTATATGACAATGAAGATTCTGAAATCTATTATTTTCCTGTAGTTATTCAATCGCCTGATTCCCCGACAGGAAAGCTGCCTGTTATCTCTGAAGATGTAATACTGGAGCTACAGACTCCCATCAGCAATCTTCTGGTTCTTAATGCGCTTCAAGACGAGGAATTTTTACGTAAGCATCTGCAGATGGTCGAAGTTTCAGAACGTATCGATTCCATGGCTGGTCATTTCAATTGTACTGCTACTGCATTACTAACTGCTTCCAGAGATGCGCAGTCTCCGTTAGCTGTTAATTCTGTCCGGTTTATGGGGGTGGAACAGAGCAATACATCGGTTATTTACGATGAAGCTTTCGTCATGAAAAACTTTCGTCGACTGGCAAATGGGACTAATCCTGACCTGGAAATCCCCCTCTTTTTAACCACAATGACCAATTTTAAAAATATGCCTTTGGTAGCTGGATATATTGAGTATTCTGGAAAAGGCGATTTCAAATCTACTATAGCCTCACTTCAGAATTTTATTGTAAGTCAGGGTGATGGATGGAAATATACATTAGGGCATCTGCACAATTTCTATGACTTTATTCTGAAAGATGAGTCCCTGCTGTCTGCTGAAGATAAGGCGACCCCTGAAATGAAAGAATTGGTGGTACGTCAGTTTTCAAATACGTACTTGCAGGATGCTTTCCACCTTGGGGAAATTACCGGAGAATTGCATAACGCTTTGGCGTCGAATTGTGGGATCGATGACTTTTCTCCTGAACTAATTGAGGAATCTGACATGCGCATATGGATTAAGAGTATCCAATCGTATACCAGTGAGGTCCTGCATATTTTAAATGATAAATGTAACTTGTTCCCGCTTCATATCCAGGAACAGATTAAGCAGGTACTTACGAATGATTTGATGTATTTGAACAAAGCCGGAGACCTGGTGGTGCTTGCTGATGAAAGGACACATAAAATACGCTATCACGGTGATTATCATCTGGGACAGGTATTAAAAACTGTCTCTGACTGGATAATCATTGATTTTGAAGGCGAACCGGCCAGGACACTAAAAGAAAGGAGGGCTAAAAACAGCCCGCTGAAAGATGTAGCCGGGATGCTTCGCTCCTTTAATTATGCGGTGTACTCGAAGCTGTTTGATTTTAATCTGCTACAAAAGAACAGATTTAATGAGATGGAAAAATGGGGTAGAATTTGGGAGGGACAGGTTTGTAAGGATTTCCTCAAAGGCTATTTTAGCGTTTCTTTAAACGGCTCGACTTCATATCTGCCTGCATCCAGAGAGGCAACACAAAAAGCGTTGACTGCCTTCCAACTTGAAAAGGCTATATACGAGC
Organism: uncultured Dehalococcoidales bacterium; assembly: GCA_964554375.1. Classification (GTDB taxonomy): domain Bacteria; phylum Chloroflexota; class Dehalococcoidia; order GIF9; family UBA5629; genus CAIMUM01. The sequence continues at coordinate 16,394 of CAZKOL010000003.1, read as the reverse complement.
TAAACTATGAACTGAATAATAGACCAACCTGGATTGAAATCCCTCTCAAGTACTTACTTTCGTTGTCTAACGAGGCAACTAATAATGTAATATAAATTATCTATTATGAACTATCATGTAGTCTGCAATGAAGGAAATGGATATAGAATAATAAGTAAGATCAAGGCTAATTATCTAGCCGGGTTTGTTTGGCGGAGAACCGCATGAGCTATGTAATAATTATCGATGATGATCCTGGAATCTTACGCCTTTTAAAAACAGGGTTGAGGAAGGCTGGTTTTGAAGTAGCTGCTTTTGAAAATGCTGCAGATGCACTGTCGATGATAAAGATGAGAAAGCCCGACATCATAATTACCGATGCAATGATGCCTGATAAAGATGGCTATGAACTTGCACGGGAATTACGCAATATGCCGGAAACACGCGCTCTGCCGATAATTATGTTGACAGCGCTTCAGCAAGAACAGGATGCTTTAAAGGCTTTCCGTGACGGGGTAGATGATTTTGTGACTAAACCTTTCAGTATGCCCGTGTTACGTGCGCGGATTACAGCATTGCTTAATCGTTCAATGCCTTTTATAGATGAGACAGCCGCTGTAACAGCAAAAATTATTGAGAAACCTCCTCCAGCCACGCGAGTGTCCACCGGTGTGCCCAACCTTGATGTAGCGCTTGATGGAGGTATACCTCCAGGAAGTAACATATTGTTTATCGGGGATACTGGTTCAGGCAAGAGCACTTTAGCACGTCAATTCGTCACGGCAGGCATGTTAAGTGGAGAGAGGTGTATGGTAATAACATTGGATGATGATCCTGCCATGATTAGAGAAATATTGGGTGAGATGCTCGGTAAAAACAGCCTCATTCAATACGAGCAGGAGAGCATGTTCCGTATGGTGGACTGCTTCAGCTGGAATAGAGGCGTAGTGAAAAGTGATGAAAAGTTTGCTATCAGCGGCATGATGGACCTCAATCAGCTGGCTGCCATCATTTCAGATGCTGGCTTGGAATTAGGGCAGACGATCACCGATAAGTCCGGGGGAAGGAGGATAATAGATTCAGTTAGCAGCTTGTTTATCAATTTCGAACTGGTCTTAGTCCAGCGGTTCCTGGCTCAGCTTGCACGCACTGCATCAAGTTATGGAGGTGTCTCCAGTATCTTTATTGTGGAAGAAGGGTCCATCAATGAACGTGAAATAAATAATGTGAAATATCTGATGGATGTGGTCATTGAGTTAAAGATACAGGATGCGCATATGGCCCGAGTTGCCAATATGAAATGGTCGAAGTTTTCAAGGGAATGGGTGACGCTTGAATGATGAATGATTTTATTTTCCATCGTGAGCGAAAGGAATGGGAGGGCAGTACACTATGAGTGCTTTTATTGACAGATACCCTGAGTTGCTCAATTTAAGTGAAGATGAAATAAAAGTCTTCAGATTCTTAAATCAGGAGGGCGAATCTACCGCCAAGGTTATCAGCGCTCTGTGCGATATTCCGTTTTCTAAGATACACAGCGTGCTTTATAATCTACAGCAAAAAGAGCTGATATTTAGCCTCGGGGATAAGCCAAGGCTGTTTGCTCTTCGCTTTAAAGATCCGAGATTAGCCCGCTATTCTGCCTGAAAAAATAACTATAAACAGAGGAAAGGGAGATGACCGATATAGAGAGGGTCCCAACAGGAATAACCGGATTTGACGATCTCATAGAGGGTGGCTTCCCACGAGGACGCACAATCCTGCTTACAGGTGCAGCTGGCTCCGCGAAGACTACATTTGGTATTCAGTATCTCTATAATGGGGCTACCAAATATGCTGAAAATGGTGTTTTTGTAACATTACAAGAAGAGATCTCTGATGTAACTCAAGACATGGGACGATATGGTTGGGACCTTGAAGGTTTAAACAAGACGGGTAAATTAAGATTTGTGCAATCTCCCACTCCGTTCGAGTTACCCGGTAATGAAGTTAAAATTGATACTATGTTAGATATTATACATAAACAGGTAATGGAAATAGATGCCAAACGTATCGTATTTGACTCTCTGTCTCAGTTGGGGCTGCCCTATTCCGACGTGCTATGCCTTCGCCGCGATATTATGCGCTTGAGCTCCTTGCTGCGTGAATTGGGGTGTACCACAATTCTCATAACGGAAATGCCGCAAGAAGGAAATATGATCAGCCGATATGGGGTGGAAGAGTTTATAGCTCAGGGTGTCATTGTTCTTCACACCACTCCTGTATCTCGTTCTATTCAGATAACAAAATTGCGTGGTACGAAACATGATACTGGCATGAATAGAATGCGCATTACTGAAAATGGTCTGGTGGTTATCCCAGGAGACGCCCCTTTTTAGTTACCACTTTGGATTGCTGCAATAATGGATGAATCAAAGATAATCCAGATAATTCAGGAATGGTCCGGAGTATTAATCCCTGCAGGATTGTTCTTGTTAGTAATACTAGTAGGATATTCATTATGGAGATTATGCTGGAATATGTTTGATCGGTGGGCGGATAAGGCACAATGGGAAGGCAATATAGCGATAATTAGCACGGTAAAAGCCCCCTCTTTTTTTTGGTTTATTATCATCGGTATAGCGCTGGCTTTAGCGGTATCGGCGCTCCCTGAAGATTGGATATCGATTTCTGAGAAAGCCTTATGGACCATACTGATACTCTCTATTGTGTGGGTTTTTATCAGAATGGCAGACAAGCTTATAAAAATATATTCGGAAAAATTGGAGATTCCGTCATCCTTTCTGGCCACTGTAAAGCGGACGGCTTTAATACTACTGCTTGTGGTAGTGGCGTTAACTCTTCTAAGTATCTGGGGGGTGCCGACAAATGCGGTTTTACTCGGTATCGGGATTCTAATTTTAGTTATGTTCCTGGCCCTCCGCGACACTTTTGGTGATATTTTTGCCGGATTTGAGATTACTGCTACAGGTAGGGTAAAAAAACGTGATTATATAAGATTGGTTACTGGTGAGGAAGGTTATATTGATGAAATAGGCTTAAGGATGACTAAGATAAAAGCTCCAAACCTTAGTATTACTACAATCACTAACAGAAGACTGAACCATAGTATTATCGTAAACTACGGCCCATATTCGATGAAGCCAGAATACGATAAGTTGAAAGTATATACAGATAGAATTGAAGCTCTTTCGCGCGAAATAACTAATCAAAGAGATGAGATTCAAGCAATTCTCTCAAGTATGGCCGAGGGGATAATTGTCTTGGATTCTGCAAATAATATTTTGTCTCTGAATCCAACCACCGAGAAAATTTTCGGTCATTCTGCAGAAGAAATGATTGGTAACAACATCGAGGCTTATCTGGGACTTTCTCAACGTGAGCTAACTGATATCTTAGTGCAGCAGCTTGATAAACCAGGTTGTGTTGTGAAAAAACGACTTCGAGATTTGGTGCTTGAAATTAATATTCAGGCAATCAAAGGGCAGTTTGGACAGTCAGGGCGTTGTGTTTTTGCTATCCATGATATTACTGAGCTTGATCGAGTAGACCAGCTGAAGACAGAGTTCGTTTCAATGGTTTCGCATGAGCTTCGCACCCCAATAACCTCAATTAAAGGCTTTGTAGATATGATATTGGATGGCGAAGCAGGTGCTATTAGTCAAGAACAGAGAAGCTATCTTGAAATCGTTCGTGGTAGTTCTGATAGGCTGATAACATTGGTCAGCGACTTGCTGGATATTTCTCGGATTGAAGCAGGGCGAGTTGATCTGAAGATAAAAGCTATTACCCTTCAGGAAATTGTGTACTCAGTCATTGCCTCGCTTCAAACACAATTGGAAGAAAAAGAAACAGAAGTACATCTTAATATGCCGGAGAATCGCATAATTGTACTTGCGGACAACGCTCGTCTTACTCAGATTCTGACCAACCTGATCAGTAATGCCTGTAAATACATTACAAAAGGTGGATCAATAACAGTACGAGCACATAGTATTGAAAAGTATGGACAGGTAGATATAGTGGATAGTGGCATTGGAATTTCGGCTGACGAGCAGTTTAAATTATTCACCAAGTTTTACAGAGTGGATAATTCTGTAACACGTAAAACCGGAGGAACCGGCCTGGGTTTGAGCATTACCAAGTCCATGGTTGAAATGCATGGGGGAAAAATATGGGTGGAAAGTGAATTGGACAAAGGAAGTACTTTCAGTTTTACTATTCCTCTTGCGCCTGATTCCACGAGCCCGGATTGATTTATCTCAAATACGCGGTATTTCAAAACTGCTGACTACAATACCAATACTACTTCCGATGGGTGAGGCTCGATAGTCTCAAAGGAATTGGATATCCCGTTAAAAGGCGCATCGTTGCAGCAAATAATGATTTAGATCAAATGCAGGGGATTCCCAATCAGTAGTACAAGTGTGTGAGGACCTCCCCTTTTTGGTACCAGCCATAATGTTAGTTTTGTGGGTCACGTGTTGCGTCAAAATAAGTGTTCCCCGGTGAGTGATCATTGCGTCATAAATCAGGCCCCTTTCTGGTGACAGGTCCTCAATAGTCTATCTACAGTCGATGGGCTAAGCGCTCTCAGGCCAGTCTCTACTTCGGGACTGATGATGTGACCGACACTCCTCTTTAAGACATTCAAAATCTAAGGTAAGAGGGGATGCAAACGCTTACTGCACAAATGGTCAGTTATCTCCCACAGATACTTCAATTCGCTGGAAACCGAAGATTGGTATTATCTCGGACGGCCACGTTTTCCAATTCGCTTAACGTGATCTGGCCTATTCAATGCCCTAATAGCTGACTTTCGATGATAACCAGTTACCCTGACAAACTCATCCAGGACTTTTTTCTTCTCCGCTTTGATTGCTCTTAGATACCTTCCTCTATCAGCTTGCAAGTATTCCAGTATTCTGCCTCGTGTCATGTGTTCCTCCCTTGGGTAACACTACTTTTGAGGCAACGATACTACTTTCGGTAACAATAATTATGATGCAATGCGGATCATAGGCTTTTACCGCTAACTATTGTATAATTTGCTACTGAGATTTTATGGTCAGAAGCGTTACATTAGGAAAACCGTACCCTCTGGGCAGTACATGGTTGGGTGACGGTGTCAATTTTGCCATTTACTCTGAACATGCAGAAAAGATTGAATTGTGCCTTTTCGCTAGCCCGTCCGCCATTGTAGAAAACGAGCGAATATCACTTCAAGAAGTGACTGCCCATATCTGGCATGCGTGCGTACATGGAATATGCATCGGCCAGACATACGCATACAGGGTCTATGGACCTTATGACCCGGAGAACGGCCTGCGTTTTAATCATAACAAGCTGCTTATAGATCCATATTCCAAAGCGGTGACTGGATCTGTAGATACTGATGCTTCCATATTCGGGTATAGCATCGGGCATCCTGATTCAGACTTATCGTTTGAAGCAACAAATGATGTGGGATATGTGCCTAAATGCATTGTGATAGATTCTTCGTTCCCCTGGGAGAATGATCAATTGCCGCGTATTCCCTGGTCAGAGACAATTATTTACGAGTTGCATGTGAGAGGCTTTAGCATTAAGAACCAGTCGGTCCCACCTGAACTCAGGGGTACATACTCAGCTCTCGCCTCTCCCCCGGTGCTTGAATATCTCAAGAAGCTTGGCGTTACGACTATAGAGTTGATGCCAATACACACGTTTGTACCTGACAAGCACCTGGCGGAAAAAGGGCTGACAAACTACTGGGGATACAATACCCTGAATTATTTTTCACCTTCTGCAGTTTACTCCAGCACGGGAGATGCCGGCCAACAGGTGACTGAGTTCAAGGCAATGGTCAAGGCCTTGCATCGCGCAGGACTGGAAGTCATACTCGACGTGGTGTACAATCACACAGCCGAGGGTAATCAACTCGGTCCTACACTTAGCTTCCGTGGCATTGACAATCCCACCTATTATCGGTTATATCCAGAAAATAAACGCTATTATATGGACTACAGCGGCACCGGCAACATTCTTAATGCCAATCATCCTCAGGTCCTGCAACTTGTTATGGATAGCCTGCGCTACTGGGTCAGTGAAATGCACGTTGACGGTTTCCGTTTCGACCTGGCATCCGCTCTAGCCAGAGAAACAAAAAATGTGGATAAATTATCGGCCTTTTTTGACATTATTCACCAGGACCCGGTCATTTCGCAGGTCAAGCTGATAGCTGAACCTTGGGATATTGGGGAAGGTGGTTACCAGGTCGGTAATTTCCCCTTGCTCTGGACGGAATGGAACGGCAAATACCGCGATACCCTTAGACGCTTCTGGCGCGGTGATGCCGGCCAAATGGCCGAACTTGGCTATAGGCTGACCGGAAGCAGCGACCTATATGAATGGGATGGCAGGAGCCCCTACGCCAGCATCAATTTCGTGGCCTGCCATGACGGCTTCACTCTTGAAGACCTGGTCAGCTACAACGATAAGCACAATGAAGCTAATGGTGAAGAAAACCGTGACGGCCTCGATCTGAACCTTTCATGGAATTGCGGAAAAGAAGGGCCAACAGATGACCCTGATATTATTGAATTGAGGGAAAGACAGAAGCGCAATTTTATTGCTACACTCATGCTGTCACAGGGTATACCAATGCTTAGCGCCGGGGATGAATTCTATAGGACGCAGCAGGGCAATAATAATGCCTATTGTCAGGATAATGAGATAAGCTGGTTGAATTGGGAGATGGACGAGAGGAAAATGGCGTTGCTCGAGTTCACCCGCAAACTGATAGCGCTGCGGAAATCACACGCGGTGTTTCACAGAAGGAAGTTTTTCCAGGGGCGGGCTATACATGGATCAGAAATCAAGGATGTCATGTGGCTGAGGCCTGATGGGCTGGAGATGACTGACAATGATTGGGAATCAGAATGGATACGTTGTATCGGTGTACGTCTCAGTGGTCATGCCACACGTGAGCTTAATGAAGACGGCAGTCCACTCATTGACGATGATTTCTTCATGATATTAAATTCCTGCCATGAAAACGTTGAGTTTCAATTACCTGCTTTCGTGCGCGGAGCCACCTGGGAAATAATAATGGACACAAATATGTCCGCACAAACAAAAGAAGATAGCCGAATCAAAGGCGGTTCACTCATTCATGTGCCATCCAGATCGCTGATCCTGTTCCGCAGATTATCAGGAAAGAAAACAGCGTAAATCGGCATTGATTGGGGAAGGATATTAAATTCAATTGTCGGGTAATATAAAGAAATACATTCAACCGGGCGCTATTTTGAGTGGCACGGGTATATGCGAATTCAATGTCTGGGCTCCTGGACGGAAACATGTACACTTACATATTGTCGGCCCTCATGACTTCCACAGTGAATTACGCAGAGTAGCTGGTGGATATTTCCTCGGGCAGCTAGAAAATATAGGGGCTGGGACGCTTTATTACCTTCGGTTGGACGATGAACTTGAGCGACCTGACCCGGCTTCCAGATTTCAGCCGGCTGGCGTGCATGGCCCTTCCCAAGTAATCAGCACGATCTATGCATGGTCAGATCAGGGCTGGCAGGGCATACCTATCGAGCAGTACATATTCTATGAGTTACATGTGGGGACTTTTTCACGCGAGGGGACTTTCAAGGCGGTGATAGCTCAACTGGAATATTTCAAGCATTTGGGAATTACTGCCATCGAACTAATGCCGATAGCCCAGTTCCCGGGTTGCCGCAACTGGGGCTATGATGGCGTTTTCCCCTATGCCGTGCAGAACAGTTACGGCGGACCATCGGGACTGCAGGAATTGGTTGATGAGTGTCACAAAAATGGCCTGGCGGTGGTACTCGATGTAGTCTACAACCACCTGGGGCCAGAAGGGAATTACCTGCGTGATTTCGCGCCTTATTTCACAAGCAAGTACGAGACTCCATGGGGAGAGGCCGTCAACTATGATGGTCCATATAGCGACGGTGTCAGAAACTATTTTATCCAAAATGCGCTTTACTGGGTGAACGATTTTCATATAGATGCGCTGCGTTTGGATGCAGTTCATGCCATATTTGATTGTTCCCCTCTTAATATACTCGAAGAATTGACTGCTGCTGTGCATGGCCTCGGGGAAAAACTAAACAGGAAAATCCATGTTATCGCCGAAAGCAATTCCAATGATGTCCGTTTGATCAAACCTCGCAAGTCAGGTGGTTATGGCCTTGACGCGGTGTGGAATGATGATTTTCATCATTCTTTGCACATGGTTCTTACGAAAGAAAAAACGGGATATTACATGGATTACGGCAAAAGGCATCAACTAGAAAAAACATTTGCGGAAGGATTCATCTATTCCGGTCAATATGCCACCTTCTGGAAACGCAGCCGTGGCACTTCGTCCAGAAGGGCCGCACCAAGCAAGTTGGTCGTGTTTTCCCAGAACCATGACCAGGTAGGCAACCGTATGTATGGCGAACGGCTTAGCAAACTTGTGTCATTTGAGGCGTTGAAGCTGGCGGCCTCTACAGTGCTGCTTTCCCCCTTCCTGCCGCTAATCTTTATGGGGGAGGAATACGGTGAGGAAGCCCCGTTCCTATATTTTATCGACCACTCGGACAGTAAATTGATTGAGGCAGTCAGAAAAGGGCGCCGTGAAGAATTCGCAGCGTTTAAGTGGAAAACGGAGCCCCCCGACCCTGCGTCTGCATCTACGATGCTTAAGTCGACACTGAACATGCCATCCGCCCAACTGCTACGACACAGAGAAATGCTTGAGTACTATCGGCGGCTGATTTCATTGCGCCGCAATGTACCGGCTTTGTCCAATTTAAGCAAGCGCCATATGCTGGTATCTGACAATGCTGATGGCCTTTTGCATATTCGCCGATGGTTGGGTGAAAGCTGCGTGACGCTATACTTTAATTTCGGTCAGCACACAGTGCCGCTGGATTCAGCGATATTTTCCAGAGGATGGTACGCTCTAATTGACTCAGAGGACAAGCGATGGCGTGGTAAGGGCACGTTGATCAAGGCTGATAAAAGCAGCATAGTAGTGCAGGCTGCGGTTCAACCGTTATCGATGCTGATGCTTGGAAATAAGTTCATGGAATGAGCCATAAAACAGCATCTGTAAAAAGTAAACATTTAATCTCTGACCAGTTCCAGTGCCGCAACAGGAAATATGTTAAGCATTGCGGCAAGGTCCATTGTTGCAGCCCCGTTCTTTTCAACGGCTGCCAGTTTCTCCCCTGTAAAGATGTTACGGTAAACTCTTCCGGCACAGGCTTTGGGCAGATTAATCTGAGTATTTTCCCATGCAGCAGTACCGGTAGGCGGCATTTCTCCTGTGTTAGTGAGTTCAGTCACCATCACAGGCGCTGCTACGATGACTTCCTGATTGACATCCCTCCTGAGAAAAGCGCAAATGTTGTTTTTTCTATTTCCTTCGGCGCTGAGAGGAAGATAGGTGCGGCTACGGAATAAAGAGATGTTATCACGGCGAAAAACCAGCGATTTCCAGGTTACATAGAGTTTAATTCGCCCGTCTTCCATCGAGCCCACCATTTCCTCGCACAGGACCCGTTCTTGCCCCTCTGCCTTAAGGCGTTTTTGCATCTTTTCAAGCATTTGCCTGCGGTGTGAAAAGTTGGCTGGCCGCCTGTTGTCGGGGTCGGTTAAGTCAAAGATCCATACCTCATTGCCACGATATATATCCGGCACCCCAGGCGAAAAAATCTTCAGTAGTGTTTGTGAAAGTGAATTATACATGCCGCAGGTTGAGACAACACTGTTGAACGCCATGAACTCTGAGAGGAACAGGTTTTCGGGAACCGGATCCAGCAACTCATCTATAAATTTCTTGCAGGCTTCTTCATAGGCAAGATTCGGGCTTGACCATCTTGAATGTATTTTGGCTTCCCTCAGCGCCTTAACGGCATGATCCTTCACACGCTGCAAATACACTTTATTTGCCTTATCATCTTTCAGTGAAAGAGGGTATGATCCCACAACGGTCTGATAAAGATAGTACTCCTCATTAGCATCGGGAACCTGTTGGCCGTCGACCAAGGTCTTTTTACGTATATTTAGAGCGCTCCATTTTTTCAAGGCTGACTGCCACTGCTCCGTCAATTCAGACAATACATTGATGCGGGCGCGCACATCTTCGCTTCTTTTTGAATCGTGAGTAGAAGTGGAAATCATGCTGTTGGGAAATGGGCTTAGTCTTTGCAAATTTTGCACATGAAATTCTTGGAGGGAAGTGCCAAATTTCGATGGGGTACCTCCCACCTCGTTCAGTGATAACAACGGAACAAAGATATAAAAGGCGGTGTCCTCCAGCCCTTTGGCCATAACAGGACCGGTTAGCTGCTGAAACTGCATGACAAAGGAACGCTGCGCTTCCCTTCCTTCTGTATCCATGTCCGCAGGGAACTGTAACAGTAGGCTATCGCTGATAAAGTCTATGACAGGTGCGCTGACTGTTATATTACTTCTTTTTAAAGCCGCAATCGCCTCAGTAATAATAGCCCTGTCGGCATCACTGATTTCACCAATGCGAGAATTGATATAGGTGCGATAAACCGGAAGCAGAACAATGAGAGCCTGCAGAGTATCACGGATGTTATTGAGCGTAAAGTCACGATTATGACGGCTCTTCTCCGAAAGCCTGTTCAATTGGTGTGAAAGCAGGTTTAGCTCTGCGGCCATGGCAGTCTTCAGAACAAGGTTTTTGCTGGAGTGGAATATATTTTGGAAGTCTATTTCCCTGTCGATGAATGACCTGTACACACCGAGCAAGGACGCAGCGTTTCGCCTGTTAACAAATATCCCGTTGAGCGCAACTCCGTACTCGTAACCGGTTGTGCCACTAACAGGCCAGTCCGCAGGTAGAGTTTCCCTTTCAGCCAATATCTTTTCCACTATCACGTAGAGGGCGGAAGCCTCCTTTTCATGTGCCTGCTTGATATTGAAATCTGCCGGTGGAGAAAACAGTTTTTGCAGCCATGTCCTGCCATTGCTAGCAGCGTTTTCCTGTCTGGCTAACTCCTCCGCTACCGCGTTCCTGTAGCCCTCTTGCAGTCGCAGCAGGTAATCCCCGGGTGCAAATAAGCCATCGATATGATCGATCCTGAGTCCGTCAATTATCTCCTTGCCCAGCAGATCAAAGAGTAGTCTATGGCAGGAATTAAACACTTCCTCTTTTTCCGTATTGAGGGCGACCAGCTCATTGATATCGAAAAAACGCCTGTAATTGATTTCATCCGCCGCCACCAGCCAATAGCTGAGCCGATAGACCTGTTGCTCAAGTAGTTCATGTAACCGGCCATGGCTGTTCGTATTATCTGCATCATCGTTGATCAGCCCAATAGCAGATTGAATTTCCCTGCGCAGGCGGTTATCGGCCTCGCACAGATCACGTAACCTTCTTTTTATCACCTCTTTTTCCCGCTGCCTTTCTGCCCGCAGATCATCAGATGATTCCGTTCTGCCGGGAAGGTTTTTGCATGCGGCAATTATGCTCTGCAGTTCAACAAGGCCAGGATCATCTACGCTGAGTTCCTTGTTCAGCGCCTCCACTACTATTGAGAGAATGGTGACATATGTTGCAGGGTCCACCGGAAGCTGATGCTCGTGATATTCTATGTGAAAAGCGCCCCCATGGAAGGCAACTTTTATCAGCCCAGAATCGAGTACGTTGCCATAGAAATCTTCCAATATGGGCAGCAGCACTCTATTATTTAACTGTGGTTTAACCGGAAACCAGTCGATATCAAAGAAAGCGGCATATGGCGAACTTTGTCCATTCTCGAGTACGTCTGACCACCAGGGGTTATTAAAAATACTCATGTGGTTGGGCACAAAGTCCAGTATCAGTCCCATGTCGCGTTTTTTAAGATTCTGTGACAACCTTTTCAACTCACTGAGTGTTCCTATCTCCTGATTGATGGAATTGAAATCGGAAATTGCGTAGCCGTGAGGACTGCCGCGCCGCGTTTGCGTGCAGGGCGACAGGTAAAGATGTGAAACGCCCAGGTCGTGAAAATAATTGATTAGAAGATTGACCCTGTAGAACGAAAACCCTTTGCCCAGTTGTAATCGGTACGTCGATATGGGTATGCCTTCAGTCATATATATAGTTTAGCGGCTGCAGTCTACATGTCAACCACTATCCTGTACCTTATATTATTGAGGCAACTTCATTAAACCTGGCCGGTGCTCAAAAGACTATTTATAGACAATCGGCTGCTTACCCGTAGTAATCCAGCCTGGCCACTATATAAGTGGTGGCCTCATCTTTCTCCATTGTGCTGGCCAGTTCTTGCGCCAGTTCCGTATCCTGAATGACATCCCTGACCCAGTTGCTGAAATCATTATTGCCTTCACGGACATGGTGATAGAAAGTTGCCTCGTTGATGGCCATCAGGCCCTCAGCCAGTTCTTTCAGATCATAGAATAATCGCCCGTCGTTGCAATAAAATGCCAGCTCTGCCGATGCCTTTAATAACTTTTTTTTCGGCGCTTTCTTTAAACTCGCTGCCTGCTTGGTAGCGGCTTTTTTCTTCGCACCAGTCGCTTTATTAGATTTTGGCGAAGGTCTCTGTGCATTCTTTTTAGTAACCATCGTCTTGCCTCCCTGTTACATTTATCCGTTTTATCCGTGCAGGGCTTATTACTACCTTGCCCTGGCTGCAACCACCGAATCAGCTGAGATGAACTTGCTATCAAAATCAGCAACACCGGTATTGGGCAGAATCTTGCACCTGCTGCCAATAGCTAAATAGTCGGGCGTCTCCACGTTTTGCCCTAACACCGTAATATTGGTCTCACCAGACGAGCGCTCTGATTCCAGACCTATATAACAGTATTTTCCTACCTTTACACCTTGATCCAGGATACACCGGTTTATGATGCTGTGGTAACCTATCGAAGAATTCGACATTACGACTGAATTCACCACCTCAGCCTGTTTCTCCACAATGACGCCCGGAGATAAAACCGAGTTGATAACATGACCCTTTACTACGCAGCCGGGACTAATAATGCTGTTTACTATATTGCCCTGCCGACCGGTTTTGTAGGCCGGCAGACTATTGCTAGCAGTGAGAACGGGCCAGCCGTTATCGATTTTGAATCGCGGTTGGCTCTCGAGAAGTTCCATATGAGCCTTATAATAGGAATTTATACTTCCGATATCCTCCCAGAATCCGTTAAACAGGTGAGCAAATACTTTACCGCTCTCAACCATGGAAGGCAGCAATGAATAGCCAAAGTCGTGTGACGAGTCGATTCTGCCGGCGTCCTCCATCAAGCAATTTACCAGGAATTCTTTTTTAAAGATATAAATGCCCATGGAGGCATGGCTGCTAGTGGTTTCAACCGTTTTTCCCCTAAATTCCATTATACTGTTCTGCTCATTGACAATGACCGTGCCAAAACGGTGCGCCTCCTCCGGCGCCACCTTGATAACTCCTATAGTCGCATCAGCCTTCATATCATTGTGAAACTCAATCATATTGCTGTAGTCCATGTTATAGACATGATCACCAGCCAGTATCAGCACATTGTCCGAGTCCAATCTTTCTAAATAATCGAGATTCTGGTATACGGCGTCGGCAGTTCCATTATAGCTGCCAGCTGCAGGAGGCAAGACATGAAGGCTGAAAGGACGTCCATTCATGGAATGCCATTTCTTCAGGTACCTGTTTATAACCGGGCGCTGATAGTCAACCATGACCGCTATATCTTCAATGTGACTGTGAATACAATTGCTTAATGTAAAATCGATTATTCGGTAATTCCCTGCGAATGGCAAGACCGGTTCGGGCCTTATGCGGCAAAGAATCCCCATTCTCTTTCCCTTTCCACCTGCAAGCACAATAGCGGGTACCATGTTCATGCGTACACCTCCGCTGACTCCCAAGTCAATAAAAATCAATTACATTTATAGGCTGTGCTCTGGCTTCTATTTCCTGAGCGTATTACAAAATCAGAAGTACCGGCCCTATATTCAGCACACACCCATACGTTACCTGTCTTCCTGTTAAGTTCCGTTCACAATCAGTATGATGACTGATACGTGAAGTATAATTGTAATGCACCCCATTAATCAAGCCGAGACTAACTGAGTAATCTGGCTATTTAGATATTCGTTCTCGTATTGTATTGGCGCCTTGTATCCCAGTGCTGAGCGCAGGTAACTGATGTTGTATTCAGCGATCCAGTCGGAAAGAGCATCGACCAGATCAAAGGGGCTGTTCCATTCACGCAACCACAGTAGCTCCTCTTTCATCGTCCTGACTACTCTCTCTGTAGCTGCATTATCATACTTTATGTAAACAATTTAGCTACGTAATTGGCGAAAAATGGGGGATTGGTAGACCGTACCGGATAAAAGCAAGAACTTTTTCTAAGACTTATGCGTTACCGTAGAGATGTTCTGGCCTCATGGTCCCAAAACAAGCTGGCTAAAAGGCGGTAACCGCTTGCCTCCTTTCAATAAAAGCCTATCAATTTAGCTGTTAAATAGTCAAGGCAAAATTAAATTTGGTTTACCATAGTATCTGGGGATAGGTGAATTTCCAAAAATAGTAATGACTGCACGGGCAGAGGTTCAGTATGGCAACTTTACATTGACCCTTTCACCACTATAGAATATCATTACGATAGCCTTATAAGGAGGTAGAAATGGAGCTACAGGCGCCGAATAAAGCCATATTTTGGATTGCCATTGTCATTGCTGTATTTGGATTTGTAAGTTACTTTGTCAATATATTAGAAGGAGTTGCTTTCTGGTCAGAACTATTAGCGTTTATCCTGCTCATGGTTGGGATCTTATTTACCGAAAAGCAATAGCCTGTCTGCTTGCAGAGCTAAAAATAGGCCCGCTCACCCTCCGGTTGAGTCCGCTGATTTCTTCCTGGAAATTGGTAAGCTGGGGTACAACTTGAAGGAGATAATGCCGCGCTCCAACCCCTTCCATACAGCCTCGGTACGTGCGTTGGCATCAAGCTTGCGGAAGATACTGGTGACTTGATTCTTGATAGTCTGCTCACTGACATCGAGCAGAACTGCAATCTGTTTATTGGAATTGCCACGGGCCATACAGTTAAGTATTTCTATCTCTCTAGATGTGAGCGGTGAAATAAACGGTTCAATTTCCTTGCCCTGTGCAAGCTGCTGAAACTGGTACAGAACTTTCCCTGCAACCTTCGGCTGTGAAACGAACATATCAGTTATGGGATACTCGCCGGAACCAGCTTTACGTATTACATTAATAAGCTCATTTGCATTAACTTCGCGATTGAGATAGCCCGACGCGCCTGCTTTGATTACTTCAAAAAGCTCTTCACCATCGATATGTGGAGTAATTACAATAATAGCAACTGTCGGTAATAATTGTTTGATTTTTTTTATCAGAATGAGGTTGTTGCCAGGTGGCAAATTGATATCTAGAAGCACTACATCAGGAATTATACCGGTTACTTTATCGATGAGACCTTCTTTAGAGCTTGCTTCACCTTCTATTATGATGTCAGCCTCATGTGATAGTGTGGATATAACACCCAGTCGGAACAATGGCTGGATATCACCGATGACTACCTTTATCTTATTATCAGGATTTGTATCGGCCTTCAACTCAGTAGTATTGTCTGTCACTTACATCCCCCTGGATAGCAGTCTCGAGCTAAGGATCATAAAGTAGAGATCAATGACAGCTTGATTATACAATATTTCGCCGCATCAGATTATCCCTAAGAAACATGGCGTGTAAACCTGCATAGAAGAATAAGTATTGGAATATTTTCGCATAACTGTGCATTTTCAGACGTTGTTCAGCGTCCCTCTGATTGAGAGATATCTGACCCAGTAGCTCAGGCATTAACCCGTCTCACCAATTCCTCAAAACATCCGGGGACACTGATCATTTTCTCCTTTTCTGCCTTTGAAAGTTTTTTAACCCGATTTTCTACCTTCAAAGCCAGCCACCTGCTTCCTAACCTTTTCTGTAGTAATAGTGTTAGGGGCGCCCGACCTTTAAGGTACTTGGATCCGGCGTGTCCACCTCGTCGATGTTCGGCGATGCGGCGATCAATGTTGGTTGAAATTCCTGTATATAGGCTCCCATCTCGACACCTCACCATATACAAATACCAATCACACATTACTATAACCTGCAGCCGGATGAAATAGATTCAAATATTAGCTACAAGCCCACTGCTATTAAAAAAATACAGTGGGAATCGCATTAGCTTTTACTAGAAAAAGATAAATTATTCAGGGAACTCTTGATCCTCAACCGGCGACCACCTGAACCCCATTCAGCCCCGCTAAAAGGCAGTAACCGTGTAATGCACCCCGTTTATCAAGGCGAAACTAACTGAGTAATCTGGCTATTTCGATATTCGTTCTCGTATTGTATGGGT
>CAZKOL010000002.1:0-97700 GCA_964554375.1 uncultured Dehalococcoidales bacterium | reverse complement strand
AATTGAGCCAAATATAAGCATGCTGGAAAAAGCCCTCGCCCGGTAGTAGCCGGTTATGCCGCACACTATTTGGTATGAAAACCCCTCGCCACGACCCCGTTAGATATAAATAAGCTAAAATCTTTATGATTTTAGCTTCAAATTTCTTGGTGGAGGCGAGGGAGGGTCGAACTCCCCGTCCAGAAAAAAGTTGCCAGCACTTCTACAGGCTTAGTCTGCTCTTTATACTCACCCGCTCAGCCTCTGCAGGCGGAGTACAAGCGGGCCAGCTGATTAATCTTGGCCAGTCCTCATCAGCATCGGGACCGTTGCATCCCGGCATTTCGTCGCCCAATCCAATCCCACCGGGACGAGGAAAGGTTGGACGAGCTGCCTGGTTAGGCTGCTACTGGAACTGCTTCGTTGGCAGTTGTGTTTCGCCACCTGATTTACGAGGTAGATGGCGCCTCGGCCTGCCGTACTGTAGGCTCTTCCCTGTCGAAGCCACGCGCCCCCACAAATATTTGGTTGTTAACGTTCTTTGCGGGCCCCCGATTTCATGGCCCGCTCCACTATACGCTCGGTCTCGCGCCTGGCGATAGTATCGCGCTTGTCGTACTGCTTTTTGCCCCTGCCGACACCGATCTCCAGTTTGGCGATCCCGTTCTTAATATATATCCGCAGGGGCACCAGAGTCAAACCTTTCTGGTTGGCCGTCTGCTCCAGCCCGGCTATCTGGCTGCGGTGCATTAAAAGCTTGCGCCGGCGGTCGGGCTCATGCGTATTAAAACCGCCCGCCTGGTATGCGGAGATATGCGAGTTATGCAGCCATAGCTCGCCCTTCTCGGGCCTGGCATAGGCGTCCCTGATGTTGACCCGGCCCATCCTGATGGACTTGATCTCCGAGCCTTTTAGCGCTATGCCGGCCTCGTAGCTTTCCAGGATATGATAATCATGGTAAGCCTTTTTATTCACTGTTATCGTTTTGATGTTTTCCATATGTGTTACAATTCTACCGCTGCCAACGCCTTAAATACACGTGAGGAGGGGAAGTCAATGACGGGTATCCGCGAGAAAATGTGGCTTATTATAGCAGCATTCCTGGCAGTTTGCCTCATCACCGGCACAGTGTTTTTCTGCATCCGCCTGTACGATCTCCAGCCCACCGAGATAATACTGAGCGAGTCCAGGCAGGCCGATATCAGCGGCGACGTATACGTATGCGGCAGCGTGGCCCGCCCCGGCATTTATTCAACCCAGCCCGGCGATACATTGACTGCGCTTGTCTCCGCCGCCGGCATCTCCGACAATGCGGACATCGACGCCATCTCAATCCACGTGCCGGCAAAAGGTGAAATCTCCCAACCCCAGAAGGTCGACCTCAACCGCGCAGATGCCTGGCTGCTGCAGGCTTTGCCCGGCATTGGCGAGGGCAAAGCCGCACAGATCGTCGATTACCGGGTCAAAAACGGCCCTCTCCGCAGCGTGGATGACCTGCTCAAAATCAAAGGCTTCGGCAAGTCCGTGTTGGATAATGTGCGGAGCTTTGTGTCCATAGGGGAATAATCCGATATGCCCCTGTTGTACGTCAGCGCCGCCTGGCTGGCCGGTATACTGGCCGGCTCGATATTATCCTTCCCCGCCTGGCTGCTGGCGCTCCCGTTGCCGGTTATACCGCTGTTATTCCTGATGCCCGGCCGGCGCAGGTCACTGGCCTTACTGGCCATGTGCCTGCTGGCCTTCCCCGGCGGGGCACTGGTCTACCAGTCATCTCAACATCCGCTGAACAGCACACAGGCGCAGTACTATAATGAAAAAGGCAGCGTCGTCCTTGAAGGCATCATAGACGATCAACCGGAGGTCAGAGGATCCTCGGTTCAATTTAAATTATCTGCAAGCAATATCAGCGTCGCCGATAACACTTCCCCTGTTAAGGGCGGTGTGCTGGTCAAGTTACCTTTCTACAGGTCTTTTCAATACGGCGACATGCTCCAATTGAGCGGCAAGCTGGAAACTCCGCCGCAGTTCGATGATTTCGATTACCGCGGCTACCTGGAAAACAAAGGAATTTATTCGGTCATGAATTACCCGGCCGCAAGCGTAACCGGCACTGATAAAGGAATTCCGCCGCTGGCCTGGATCTATAGTCTGCGCAACAGCCTGTCTAATAGCCTGCCTGTTTTCCTGCCCGAACCGCAGAGCTCGCTGGCCCGGGCGATCCTGCTGGGATTGCGCGGGAGCCTCCCCTTCGACCTTGTGCAATCCTTCTATATGACCGGCACCACTCACCTCATCGCCATCTCCGGCATGAACCTGACCATACTTCTGGGCATGATCCTCGCTTTGTCCATCTGGATCTTCGGCAGGAGAAACAAGGCTTATTTCTGGATATCGCTGGCCTTTATCTGGATTTACACGGTATTGACCGGCATGCCGGCGACAATGGTGAGGGCAGCTATAATGGGAAGCGTATTCCTGGCAGCGGAACTGCTTGGCAGGCAGCGCAACGGCCTGGCAGCTCTGGTGCTGGCAGCCGCACTTATGACCGCCGTAGAGCCCCGTATAATTTGGGATATCAGCTTTCAACTAAGCTTCTTCTCGATGCTCGGCCTGGTGCTGATAACTCCTTATTTTATTGAATTCACCAGCCCGCATGGACCACCCGGGCAAAGCAGGTATATGTTATGGCTGAAAGAAATCGTCGTAATCAGCTTCGGAGCGACGCTGGCCGCAATAATAGCCACCTGGCCGCTGACAGCACTCAGTTTTCATTCTTTTTCAATTGTCGGCGCGCCCGCCACCTTCTTCGCTATGCCATCGTTCCCGGGCATAATCGTCACTTCCCTGCTCACCGCCGCAGCAGGCCTGGCCTGGCAGCCGCTGGGCATGATCTTCGGATGGGTCGACTGGCTGTTCTTATCATATTTTTTACTCGTGGTGCAGGTATTCAGTTCAGTGCCCGCGGCTTACATACGCGAAGTCTTTTTACAGCCGTGGCAGGCCCTGGTGTACTATTGTGCACTGGGCATGGCGCTCTTATGCATCAGGTACAGGCGGCAGGTCTGGAATCTGGTGAAATCACTGGGGCACAATATATGGCGGATGACGGGCACCCTCAAGTCAATCAAGCTCGGGCCGCTCATTTACCCTGCGCTGATCGTGTTGCTGGCAGGCAATATACTGGTATCAGTAGCCATTTCCATGCTCCCGGACGGAAGGCTTCACCTCAGCGTACTTGATGTGGGCCAGGGTGATTGCATCTTGATCAGGACCCCCGACGGCCACAACATATTGATCGACTCCGGACCCGACCCGGCTTCAGCTTGCATTCAGCTCGGCAAAAAACTGCCGTTCTGGGACAGGCGGATCGACATGCTTGTCCTCACACAGTTTCAGTCCGACCATATTGCCGGCTCCCTGGAACTGCTGAAACGGTACAACATAGGTTCGATGGGCATTCCTCCCTCCACCAGCAGCGCCGTTTTGCCAAGCGAGATCATTGAAACTGCAAAATCCAGGCGGGTTGCTCTGCGTACCCTGGTTCACGGAATGCAATTAAACGCCGGCAGCGATGTGCTGCTAACGGTACTGAACCCCCAACCCGAACCATTTAAGGGCACCGATGATGACATCAACAATAACTCCGTCGTGATCAGGGTTTCCTACGGGAAAGTGAGTTTCCTGCTCTGCGCCGATATAGGTATGGAGGCCGAACGATACCTGGCTGATAACCGGGCGGACCTGCAGAGCGATGTCCTCAAAGTCGCACACCACGGCAGCAAAGGGTCGAGCTCGGATGATTTCCTGGCCATAGTGAAACCCGTATCCGCGGTCATCTCGGCCGGCGCAGACAACCGGTTCGGCCATCCCAGTAAGGAGACCCTCGAAAGGCTGGCAGCCAGGGTGCAGATCAGCAACATCTTTGTCACAGCCGTTCACGGCAATGTCGAGTATATTACAGACGGACGGAGGCTCTGGTCCAGCACTGACAAATCATCGCCGTCCCTGCCCTGATATACACTCGCCGCAGAATTCAAGTATAATAACTGCAGACATCAATTTATTTTTATGTATATTTCACCGCGTTATTGCTATAGGGGCGGGGTAATATCAAGAGGAGTATTAAATGAGCGAAAGGGTGGCTATATTCATTGACGGCAGCAACCTTTACCATTCCCTGAAAAATAATTTCAAACGCTTCGATCTCAACTTTGGAGAATTCACTAAAAAGCTTTGCGGCAGCAGGCAACTGATACGAACTTACTACTACAACGTTCTGCAGGAGTCCAGCCAGCGGTCCGAAGGTTCCCACGAGCAGCAGGAGTTTTTAGAGACGCTGCGCAAGACGCCCTACCTGGAATTGAGGCTGGGCACCACCAAGCTTTCCCAGGGCATTCCGGTTGAGCGCGGTATAGATGTAATGCTGGCTACCGACCTGCTGTACTTTGCCGCCAATAACACCTACGATACGGCCGTACTGGTCAGCGGAGACTCCGACTTCAACTACGCGGTGCAGGTCGTTAAGAATATGGGCAAGCATGTGGAAGTGGCTTATTTTGAGAACGCCGCATCCCGCGATCTGATAAATTCCGCCGACTTTTTACACGAGCTCGACAGCAAGTTCTTCACATCCCTGTGGACCATGGGGCAGCGTAAATACTCCAGGAGAAAGCCTCGCTACAGGAGGCAGGCCGCCGTGGCCATTGCTAACATCCCTGCGCCGGAAGAGCAGGGTAACTTTCAGCAAGATCTTCCCTGATCGAGGGACATTCGTCGCATGCCTGCTGGAGAGTGATCTCCTCCCCGGTCGCCCGCCATGCGCGCACACCCATGAGAGTCTCAATCAGCAGGTAGACAGGCTGTCTGGAAGCATAAAATGAGGCGGTTTCGCCGAGCTCCACCCAGGTGATAGTCGATCTCACCACGGGAGTCAGCTTCAACCCCATGATCTCTCGCTTCTCCTCGCATCTGACTACCTCTTTTTGCATTGACCTCCAGCCATTGCCCGTCGCGCCTTTCGAAACTCGGGGGACAGCGCAAAGGCCAGGCAGGGCGCCAGCACGTGTATGGGACGTACCAGCAGATCACAGGATACATCCCCCTCCAGAAACAGGTCCTCTTCAAAGACCGGACGAAGCGAGATCGCGCCGGTGAACCTCTGATTCAAATATAAGACCAACGGTATCAGCAGCCCTGCCAGTATGCCCGTATAATAATCGTCACCCAGGCTCACTTCTAAATCCGACTGCACTGACTGCACCTTCACCCGCCGGGCTACATTTTTAGCCAGCAGCCCGGCTTTGTCACCAACTCCCTTAACCCGGGCAGCCTCAATAACACGGGATATTCCATAATCGCTCTTCCCATCAGCCTCCTTTGTGACCTCCCTGTCTATCCCCCTGCGCCCTGTTGATAATTCCCAGGAAAAAAGCCCGAAAAAGTATTTAATCCGCGCAGCAAACACAGCGCCGCCATGAAAGCTTACCGATAACCAGATCCCCAGCGGGAGCGCCAGCAGAAGAGATATAAAGGCAACTACCGAAAGAACGCAGATGAGCAGGGCCAAGGGTCATTGCTCCTTCTTGTGTTCACCCCACCTTTCAGCGATCTTCTCCACCACACCCGGCACCTTTTCACCCAGCTTTTCGATAGCCGCGGCAACGCTGCTTTTGATGGGCTCTATCCGCACACCTTCCTTGTCGATCACGATTATAGCAATAGGCCTCATGCCTCCGGCGCCGCCGGCGCCTCCCTTAAGACCATCCCCGCTCTGCTTTACTTCATTTTTCGCCGCCCCTCCGGCAGCGCCGAAACCAAAGCCCATACTCAGCAGAGGTATAAGCGTCGTTTCCCCCACGGTAATCGCCTCACCGACGACCGTTTTGCTGCTGAGCACCTTCTCAATCTGGCTGATCGTGGTCCTCACCATGTTTTCAACATCTTCCATAGCTGCACCCCCTGATTAACGAACTATTATCTGCGTCGCACTGTATAACCTCTATTTTACATCAAGCGTGAACGGCCGGGTGAAACAGGCGTTTTTTTTATTTAGTGGCATGATATATCTCCAGGTTGCCTATATCGATCCACTGCTCTGTAAATGGATAGGCATGTACCGCGTCCTGTCCGACCAGGTGGCTGATAAAGAATCCCAGATTATCGGTTTGAGCGGCATCGCAGAACGCGCTTATAACAGGAAACACTTCCGGCGGCAGTATCCAGCAGGCTGTGGCTACCAGGCTGGTTTTAGGCATAGCCGGCTTCTCCTCCAGCTCCATAATTCTGTTATTTTCGATCCTGACCACTCCATACTGCGTAGCTTTGGAGGGATGGCCCACATCGTATACTGCAACCAGAACATGCCGGCCGTCATAGGCTCCTATGAAGAGTGAAAGATCGAACTCAAAATAATTGTCGCAGCCGAAAAGCAGCAGGTCTTCGTTTATGTCCTTTTGTTTTATCCAGTAATTGAGCGAGCCTATGGCGCCCATCTTTTCATCATCTGACCTCACGTTCTCAACGCAGATGGTTATGTCGCGCTGCTGCTTCCCGCTCCATTCCCGGAAATCCTGCTCAAACTTGATATTCACATTAACCAGTATCTCGATGCCGGGCGGTATCCTGTCCACGATATGGCTGATCATAGGTTTGCCTTTATAGGGTAAAAGGGCTTTGGCATGGTTTAGTGTTAACGGGTAGAGCCTGGTCCCGAAACCGCTGGCGAGTATCAAACATTTCATCTCCGTATAACTCCTTAATAGCTAAATAGTCCTCTACAGAATTCAAAGTGTACCCCACCCGCACCCTGTAATCAATTATAATTGTGTAAGCGCTTTAACAGAGGTTATGAATCTTCAATGAACGCTTCGATCAAACGTAACCGCCGCCTCACGCTTATAGGCGAAGGAAAGGTCGACCTCCACGGAACACCTGTAGATTACGGGCTGAAGCAAAGCCAGCGGACCAGAGGAATCAGGCTGGAGATCCGCAGCGAAACAGGCCTGACCGTGGTTGTTCCCAGAAAGTACACCGAGCAACAGGTCCATGATATTCTCAGGCAAAAGGCGCGCTGGATACTTAAACACCTGTCCACAAGCAAACCGGCTCAAATGCCGCTTTTCACCCTGGAGCCCGGACAGGGTGACCGGCTGGTTTTCATGGGCAGGCCAATTGAACTTGTGATAAGTACAGGGAAATCCGCAGCTTGCCCAGCTGTGCTGCACGGCGATAAACTCGTGATCTCAACCGGTAGCAGAAACCGGCCTGTACCCGGAATACTGGAGAACTGGTACAGGCGGCAGGCTGCGGCGGTCTTCAAACAAAAGGCCGATTGTTTCCAGGAAATGATGGGGCTGCGGTATAACACCATCTTTATCCGTGGTCAGAGGACGCGCTGGGGCAGCTGCTCCCCCGCAGGCAACCTGACACTGAACTGGAAGCTGCTAATGGCGCCGGAGGAGATCGTCGATTACGTGATCATACATGAGCTGGCCCACCTAAAGCATATGAACCATTCGAAGAGATTCTGGGACCTGGTAGGTCAATATTGCCCCGGCTGGAAGAGACACAGGAAATATCTTATCACACACGAAGATGATCTCAAGGCGCGGGCTGCATTTGAGCTATAATTGATTGTATCAACACTGGAGGTAGTCATGAAAGTACATCATTACCGGGAAGTCGAAGCAGTTGAGGCCGCAGCCGGCGTGCGTATGCACGTCGTAGCAGGTCCCAGGGAAGGCGCCCCGAACTTCATAATGCGTGTCTTCGAGATAGAACCGGGCAGCAACACACCTTTCCATCAGCACGATTGGGAGCACGAGATATTTATACTGGAAGGAGCGGCAGCGGTCAGGCATAAGGATGGGGAAATACCGCTCAAGCCGGGACATGTCATTTTTATCCCTGCCAATGAGATGCACGGGATATTCAACAAGGGAGACCAGACCGTCAAACTTATTTGCGTTATCCCCGACGTAAATAAAAAATAGACGCCCGGTTTTTCCCGGCCGGGGACTGAAAAGAGGGCACACCTATGCCGTGTCGAGCGGATTATATGGCTCTTACACGTTTGCGCCGTTTGACACGGGCTTTAAGCAAGGTTTAACATATATCTTCGTTGTGTATTTGTTAACCTTGACGAGAAATCGCTGATGGCTTCGAAATCTTCGCTCGATAATAAACCGCTCGAAATCAGGTGGCACGGGCGCGGCGGACAGGGGGCGATCACAGCTGCCAAGATCATTGCGCAGGCAGCATATGCAAAAGGCTTCAAGGGTGTTACTGCCGCGCCGTCCTTCGGAGCCGAGAGGCGCGGCGCGCCGGTCAGCGCTTCGACCAGGATCTCCAGCGAACCTGTGCTGGTTGTATCACAGGTCGAGCACCCCGCCATAGTAGTTGTGCTCGACCATACCCTGCTTAAATACCCGGATGTTACCCTGGGCCTGGGCAAAAACGGCTGGCTGATATTAAATTCCCCGCTGTCACCCAGGGAACTCGGTCTCAAGGGGGATTTCAACATCGCCACCGCCGATGCCACCAAGGTATGTCAGGACCTTGAACTTATAGTGGCGGGACTGGTTATCGTCAACACGGCCATACTGGGAGCACTGGTGCGCGCGACTAAAATTGTGGATATACAGACGCTGGAAAAGGTTATACGGGAACGTTTTTCACGCAATACGGTGGACATCAATCTTGCAGCCATAAACAAGACATACGAGATAACTAAGGTGGGCAAATAGGGTTTTATATTATGGGCACCAGAGATTGTAATCATATCTGCGACGAGTCATCGCCCGGCATCGGTGAAGCAGGCCGCACCGGGGAATGGCGCACCCATCTTCCGGTTATCGATGACAAGAGATGCACGGCTTCAAAACTGAACAAGCCGACCTGCTTTCTCTGCTGGCTCTATTGCCCGGAGGCTGTTATGACCAGGTCTATTCCGCCCACTATAGACCTGGAATACTGCAAGGGCTGCGGCATCTGTGCTGAGGTTTGCCCGGTGCAGGCTATAACCATGATCCCTGAAGAGAAAAATCTGGGTTAAAGATTAAGATGGCAGTACAGAGAAAATCCAATATGCACATACTCGACGGCAACCAGGCCGCTGCCATAGCAGCCAAGATGAGCCGTGTGCAGGTTGTTGCCGCCTACCCGATCACCCCCCAGACTCCGCTCACGGAACAGCTCTCCCAATACGTTGAGGAAGGCCAGCTCAAGGCAGAGTATGTGGCGGTCGAAAGTGAACACAGCGCCATGGCGGTCTGCACCTCGGCCTCCACAGTCGGGGCGCGCACTTTCACTGCCACCAGCTCCCACGGCCTGGCATATATGCACGAGATGCTGCACTGGGCCGCCGGCGCACGCCTGCCCATCGTCATGGCCTGCGTAAACCGCGCCATCGGGGCGCCCTGGAATGTTCTCAACGACCAGCAGGACTCGATCTCGCAGCGCGATACGGGTTGGATCCAAATATACTGCCGCAACAACCAGGATATTCTGGATACGGTTATACAGGCTTATCGTATAGCAGAAAGCGTTTATGTGCCCGTCATGGTATGTTACGATGGATACATCCTATCCCACACCGAGATGCCGGTCGATATACCAGAGCAGGTGGATGTGGACCGCTACCTGCCGCCATATAAGCCTCACACTACGCTCGATCCGGCCAATCCCAAGAACTACAACCTGGTTACGCTGGCCAATCCGCGCGTGGGTGTGGACGGCAAACTGTGCCACGGCTACATGGAGCTCCGATACCTGTTACAGGAAGCGCTGCAGAACTCCAGGGAAACAATCCTGCAGGCGGGAAAAGAGTTCAATGATATATTCGGGCGCGATTATTCATGTATGTTCTGGGAAGAGCGCAACGAGGATGCCGAGATTACGATTGTGGCTATGGGAAGCCTGGCCTCCGAGGCGATCGTGGCGGCTGACATGCTGAGGGAGGAAGGGATCAAGGTGGGGGTGCTGGGACTGCGCGTATTCCGCCCCTTCCCCAAGCAGGACGTGGTACAGGCCCTGCGCAAATCACGTTTGATCGTGGTTTTCGACAAAAATATCAGCTACGGCTCGGAAGGCGCAACCTGTTCAGAGATCAAATCGGCGCTTTACGGCACGTATATTAACGCCGCCATCAGGAACTTCATCGTCGGTCTGGGCGGTCGCGACGTTAAGGCCCGCGAGCTTGCCGAAGCAACAAAAAAAGCAATATCATCCCTTAAGGAAACGGTGATCAATCAGGATTACCCCGAATGGATCTGCCATATCTAATGGAGAACTGAATTGAAAGCGAATGCAGTTAACCTGATCGAGAAAGAGTGGATCTTACCGGGCAACCGCACATGCCCCGGGTGCGCCCTTTCACTGGCGTACAGACACACCCTGAAAGCGCTCGAGGGGCAGTGCATCGTCACTGTGCCAGCCAGTTGCGCTACGGTCTTGCACGGGATGTATCCCATAACCGCTGTGAACGTGCCCTGCGTGAATACACCTTTCGCTTCCACCGGCGCCTCGGCTACCGGCCTGGTGGCCGGGCTCAAGGCGCTGGGCAGGAAAGGGATAACCGTGCTGGCATTCGCCGGGGACGGCGGCACGCATGATATCGGTATCCAATCACTGAGCGGCGCAGCAGAGCGTCAATATGATTTCATGTATATCTGCTACGACAACGAGGGTTATATGAATACCGGCAACCAGCGTTCGGGTTCCACACCCCTGGGCGCCGTGTCGGGGACCACGCCGGTGCTGGGCAAGCAGCAATACCAGAAAGACATGACGGCCATCATGGAAGCGCATGGCCTCCCTTACGTGGCAACCTGTTCAGCCTCCTACCCCTTGGACCTTTACGAGAAAGTTAAAAAGGCAAAGACCATTGAAGGAACCAGGTTCATACATATTCACACGCCCTGCCCGCCGGGTTGGTTATTCCCGTTCAGTGATACCATTAAGTTCGGCGAGATGGCGGTCGAGACCGGCCTTGTCGTCCTCTACGAGATCGAGGACGGCATCTTCCGGATAACTTCCGCCAGCGAATCACTGGCCCGCAAAGGCGGCAACCTGCAGCCGGTACGCGAGTACTTCAAATCTCAGGGCAGATTCAAGACCATAACTGAAGAACAGATCGATGAGCTCCAGCAGTGGGTTAATGCGCGCTGGAAGCAGTGCCTTAACAGAGCCACCAACCTTTGACCTTGATAGTCCGGCAATACCCGATACCGGCGGCCAACCCATACACAACAGAAATCATTGCTTGACAAGCGCCGCCTCGCCTTGATAGACTGCATGCAAATATACTGCACACAAATTATTTGGTGCAAAAGTATTTTATGAGGTGAGAGATGATTGATCCGGCTTATGAGAAACTGGCAGGCGCCCTCAACGCCCGAGGGACGACTGTACCTGCTATTATCTGCCAGGAGTACTACGATCTGGTCGAGTTCCTGTTTACCCCGGAGGAGGCCGCAATAGCCTGCGCCATGCCCATAGAGTATGCGACTGTGGAAGAGATTGCCAAAAATCTCGGAACCAAGGACGTTGATAAAGTTGCAGCCCGGCTCGAGGGCATGGGCGACAAAGGCCTCATACATATCAAGGAAGCCGGTGGTAAAAGACTTTACGAGGGATTGCCTTTCGTGCCCGGCCTGATCGAATTTCAACTCATGAAGGGGATTGTCGACGAACGCAGCAAAAGATGGGCTGTTCTATTAAGCACTTACTCCAAAGCGGTCAAGCGGGAATTCATGTCCGGCAAACCGTTTAAAATCGAGAAATCAGCCCCTGGTAAAACAGTTCCCGTGGGGAAGGAAGTTCAGCAGCTTGCCTGCGTAATCCCCTACCAGGAAATGAAACAACTGATCCTGGATACCGAGCATATCGCCGCGGGAACCTGCGTCTGCAGGCACCAGGGCAACCTGCTGGGCAAGCCCAGCTCCGAACCCATGGATAATTGTATGGTCTTAGGCGAGTCGGCTTTATTCTCGATCGAACGCGGTTTCACCAAACGGCTATCCAAGGATGAGGCCCTCAAAAAGCTGGATCAAGCCGAGGAAGCCGGGTTGGTGCATAATTATGTCAACAGCCCGGGACAATTCACAAACCTGCTATGCAACTGCTGCGGATGCCACTGCTTTATCCTGAGGGGCGCTAAAAACGCTCCCGCCCCCAGCCAGATGGTAAACCCTCGGTACCTTGTGTACGTGAATGAGAACGACTGCACGGCCTGCGAGGCCTGCATCGACCGTTGCTGGATGAAAGCCCTGAAAATAGAAAACGGCAAGCTGGTGCGTGACGAGATACGCTGCATCGGCTGCGGTGTCTGTATGTGGGTCTGTCCTACCGATGCACTCTATCTCAAGCCGAGAGAGGCCGGCAAGGTACCGCTTAAGAAGTGCTGAGGATCGTAATCTAAGCCTGCTCTTTCTCCCTTTTCACAGCACGGTCACGCGCCCAGCGGTGTATCTCGTCCAATGCCGGCGGCGCCACCATGAAAACCTCGATATCCTGCGGGAACTGGACTAAATGCCCTTCCCGGATGAAAAGCAGTGCCACATCGCCGGCTTTTAGCGTCTCGTCGATTGTCTTACTGATAAACTGGTAGCGTTTCCTGGCGGCCTCGCCATACGCCTCATATACTTGCTTGGCCACTTTTTCGCTGATAAGGCCAACCATTATGCATCGTTCCCAGTCCATAACCTCCTCAAGCAACTCGCTGACCTCGATGCACTTCAGGGAACCTGACTCTTTGCAGCGATCACTTACCATCCTATGGCTTATGGGATGCAGCCCCTCAAGCATCTTTAAGCCCTCTTCCCCCTCCGCGTTAACCGTCTCATGATAGATCAGGGTCACGCGCCCCAGTTTACCTTCGAGCTTTGCCACCATCTCGTTGACCTGCTGCCAGTATTTTTCATAGAGTTCGAGATAGTCGGCAGGTGAGTGCTTACCTGCATAGACCAGTGGCACCTGCAAGATCTTTCTACTCTCCTTAAAGCTGCTTGCTTCAGGTTTCTCCACTTTACCCAGTTCCTGTGACATTATTATGCTCCTCTCTTTCCTTGGAATTCGCCCGCTTCCCCGCGATTTATGATCCGCTCTACATGATTTCCCGGCCTCTATCAATAGTATAAAAATTATACTACAATATATGATGTCTTTTAGGGAAACCCGACACCTGGTATGCTATAACAAACTGGAGGAGTTGTATGGATTTCGATCTTGGCGATAAGACGGACCAACTGCGCAAAGAGGTACGAGAATTTGCCGTCGCCGAGGTGGCGGGGAAACCATACAACACGGCCATGCTTGAGGAGGAGAGCGCGGACGAGGACTGGGAGTTTTCACTCTCCATATCTAAAAAGCTGGCTCAGAAGAAATGGCTTTGCATGACTTGGCCGGAACATTATGGCGGCACGGGCGCTTCTTACTGGGAACAATTTGTTTACCTGGAGGAGGCCGGCTACCACGAGATTCCCGGTACCAGCATGGGCATCTCCGGTACAGGCATTAACGGTCCCAGCCTCATGTTATTCGGCAGCGAGGAGCAGAAAAAGAAGTACCTCCCTCTCATAGCCTCGGGGGACCCCGATGGGATCTGGTGCACCGCTTACAGCGAACCTGATTCGGGCTCCGACTACAATAAGATCAAGACCACTGCCATCAAGTCAGGGGACGATTATATTATAAATGGACAGAAAGTGTGGACAAGTTGCGCCCACCGCGCGCGCTGGTGCTGGCTGGCATGTAAAACCGATCCTACTTCAAACAAGATCCACAAAAGCATGAGCATCATCATCGTGGATATGAAGAGCCCGGGAATCACCACCAGGCCCCTGGTCAATCTATCCGGCATCCACAGTTTCAACGAGGTCTTCTTCGATAATGTCCGGGTGCCGGCATCGAACCTGGTCGGCGAAGAAAATAAAGGCTTCTATATGCTGATCCCCGCCCTGGCAATCGAGAGACTATCGCTAGCTCCACACGTCCTGGGAACAGGACGCCGCATGCTGGAATTGCTCGTCCGCTATACCAGGGATAACGACCATAATGGCAGGCCCATGTCTGCCGACCCCGTGGTGCGCCATAAGCTTGCCGAGCGGGCACTGGAGCTCGAAACACTGCGCCTCTTCGGACTTGAGATCATGTGGAAAATGAGCACGGGCAAAATGCCAGGCTACGAGGCTGCCAGGAACAAGCTGGTCTGCAACATCGTGACAGACAACATGGCCAAAACAGGGCTTGAGATCCTGGGCGCCTATTCCCAGGTAAGCCCGGATTCTAAATGGGCAAGGCTACACGGGCGTTTCCAGAATTTGTACATGGTCAACATGGGGTGGTTCAGCGCCGCCGGGACCATGGAGATACAGAAGAACGTCATCGGGCAATTCAAGCTCGGTTTGCCGCGCGCCTATTAAAACCGAATATACAATGTTTTAATATGGGGCGGGGTCTGAACGAGATCCCCCGTTTATTCTGCGCTACCAGCCGCCGCTGGCGCCCCCTCCTCCGGATCCACCACCACCACCACCTCCGAACCCGCCACCGAAACCACCTCCCGACCCGCCACCAAAACCTCCCCAGAAACCACCCCCCGTCTTATGCCAATCGGTCGCTTTTCCGGCTTCCTTTAGCTTCTGATAATTGCGCGACAGCAGGAAATCAGTCCCCAGGCCAAGCCCGGCAAATATCAGGGTCGTGACAACCAGCGCGGCTATACCGCCGATGGTCAGCCCCATAATCACACCGGCTATGGCGCCCCATATCCCTCCCACCCAGACGCTCTTGCTGCGAGCCATGAAACCCGATAAGTAGATTGTGATGATGGACAGTATGAAAAACGCGAAGACAAAGTCGCCGAACACCGATTTCACCGGGTTTTCCTCGAGCGGAGCGGGAGGCGTGCCGTCCCTGATATACTTCTCGATAGAAGCAACCCCTGCTTTGATGCCCCCTTCGTAATCGTTCTTTTTAAACAGCGGTATCACATCGTCATCGCGTATCCTGCCTGCGCGGCCGTCCGTGATCACCGGCTCAAGTCCGTAACCAACCTCTATCCGCATCTTGTGATCATCCAGCGCCACCAGGAAAAGCACACCGTTGTCCTTATCTTTCTGGCCTATCTTCCACTTCTCGAAAAGCCTGCTGGCATAGTCCTCTATGCTGTCCCCCTCCAGGCTTTTTACCGTCGCTACAAAGACCTGGGCAGTGGTATCTTTCTCCAGTTGGGCCAGCTGCGATTCAAGCTCGTCTTTACCCTGCGGCGACAGCAGACCTGCGCCGTCGTTAACATAGCCGGTCAGGGCAGGGAAATCCTGCGCCGATACCGGCATAACGCCCGCAGGCAGCAGCCCCATAGCCAGGCAGGTAAGTACAAGGAGAACCAGCAGACGTCCCACTAAAACTCCACTTTCGGCGCCGTTTCAGAGCCGGTAACCGACTGGAAGTACTGTTTTTCACTGAACCCGAACATACCGGCCAGCATATTGGTGGGGAAGGTCTTGATCTGTGTGTTATATTCCCGCGTCAGGTCATTGAATCGCCTGCGCTCCACACTGATGCGGTTCTCCGTCCCCGCCAGCTCGTCCATCAGCTGGGTAACGTTCTGGCTGGACTTGAGGTCGGGATAATTCTCCATAACGGCAAGCAGCCGTCCCAGCGCCGTTTCAACCTCGCCGGCTGCAGCAGCCTTATCATTGACCGTCTGGGCCGCCCCGTACCTGGTGCGCGCATCTGCGATGGCCAGGAACACCGTCTGCTCCTGCTGCATCATGCCCTTGACGGAGTTGACCAGGTTGGGGATAAGGTCGTAACGCCTCTGGTACTGCGTCTCAACCTGCGACCACTGCGCATCTATGGCCTGCGACTTGGTCACCAGGCTGTTATATATACCGACCAGCGAAACTGCGATAATTATAGCTCCGAGTACTATCACACCTACGGCAGCCAGAACACATCCCCAGGTAGATTTCATTTCAATAACCTCCTTATTCAGTTTGAACGGGCCGATCTTTTGCCATGCAATTCTACAACAGAGCCTCTGTATCAACAAATTGTGCTTGGGCCGCTTGTTTTAGCCATCTGACGGAGCGTATAATCAAGCACAATCAAGCACAGGGGGGTTAGTATCATGACCGTTAATAAGGAACTGGCGGCGCCGTGCGGCCTGTATTGCGGGGTCTGCGGAATCTACCTGGCGACCAGGGACAACAATGAAAAATTTAAGGAGAAGCTGGCGCCGGTTTACGGCGCCAAGCCTGAAGACCTGGTATGCGACGGATGCCTCTCCCGGCGTGTCTTTGCATACTGTCAGACCTGCCCGATTAAATCGTGCTGCCAGGATAAAAAGATAGAGGGATGCCATATGTGTGACGAATTCCCCTGCCGGTTCATCGACAATTTCCCTGTTCCTGTCGGCAAGAAGGTCATATTGCGATCCATCTCCAGATGGCGGGAACTCGGCACCGAACAATGGATAATGGAGGAAGAGAAACGTTACACCTGCCCTCGTTGCGGCGCTGCTGCTTTCCGGGGAGCCAGGCGCTGCCGCAACTGCAAGGAACCGTTCGACCTCGACTCATAACATTCACTATGTTAAGAACAGCTATTATCCTGGTTGTTGTTATCCTTGCGGCCTGTTCTGCTGCGCAGCCGCAAACAACAGAACCACCCCAGCCGGCGCCGGTTAAGATAGGGGCTTTGCTGGGATTGAGCGGCGATATAGCGTCGTCCTACGGGCAAGCTCAGAAGAAAGGAGTCGAGCTGGCTGTAAGCGAGGTGAACGAAAGCAACTATCTCGGCGCAGGCAGGCAAATCACGGCGATCATTGCTGATGCCGGTCCCGGGGCAGATACGGCAGTTGCTGCCATGACAAGGTTAATCGAAGTTGACAATGTATCAGCTATCATAGGCCCCACGTTATCTTCACAGGCTTTTAAAGCCGACCCGGTGGCACAGAATTGCAGGATCCCGGTGATAGCCGTAAGCAATACAGTGCCCGGTATAACTCAAATGGGCGACTACATATTCCGCTGCAGCCTCCCCGAGTCAACCGTCATCGGAGGCACCATTAAAGCTGCAGCCAGCCAGCTGCGCGTAGTTAAAATAGCCTACCTGTGGGGCAAGGACGATGACTATACCGTGGCGGGATACCATGCTTTTAAAGACGCCGTAACGAAGAACGGGCTGAAGGTCATGGCAGATGAGACATTCAGCCGTGGTGACACAGACTTCAAACCCCAACTTGAAAGGATCATAGCAAAGGCGCCCGATGCAATACTCGTTTCTGCTCTGGCCAAGGAAGCCGCGTCTATAATAGTCCAGGCACGATCCCTGGGCTATACCGGCCTTATCATTGGCGGCAACGGGTTCAACTCAACGGACGTCATCAAGCAGGCTGGCAGCGATGCTGAGGGAGTCATGGCAGGCACGGCATGGAATATTGCCAGCATCAACCCGACCAACCTGGAATTCATCTCGGCTTATCAAAAAGCCTTTGGAATCAAGCCGGACCAGTTTGCCACCCAGGCCTATACAGGTACATGGCTGCTGGCCAACGCTATACGCACCGCCGGCAGCTCCGATCCAGCAGCCATCCGGGACGCGCTGGCCGGAATATCCAATTTCACCACACCCATGGGTTCTTTCAGCTTCACAGCAGACAGGGAACCGGTTCATCCCGCCGTGGTGCAAATCGTTAAAAATGGAAGATTCAACATTTTTAAGCCATGATTTCTCACGGAAACTCCGGGCGATAACAATAACTTTTATGCCTGTGTTATAATCGCTGCGTCGAAAATGTTTAAGTTCAACCTGATGCCCCGCGGAGACAAGTTCTTCGACCTCTTTGAAGTAAGCTCAAAGAATATGGTCATAGCAGCCCAAACCCTCAAGGACCTGATATATTGCTGGGACTGCGTCGACCAGAAGCTGGAAGAGATGGATAGAATCGAGCACCAGGGTGACACTATTACCCATGAGATTATGTTCCAGCTTAACCGTTCCTTCATAACACCTTTTGACAGGGAGGATATCGGTTTGCTGGCGCATTCGCTGGACGACGTCACCGACCTCATCCAGGCGACGGCCGATACAATGGTGCTCTATAAGGTCAAGGAACCCGGGAAGAGGGCACGTGAACTGGCAGATATCATAGTCCAGATAACCACCGAGGTAGAGAATGTCATGCCCAGCCTGCGGCACCACAACGCCAACCTTGAGAAAATCCTCAACAGCTGCGTGGAGATAAACAGGCTGGAAAACGTGGCAGATAAAATATACCGGACTGCGCTGAAGGAATTGTTTGAGGATTCAAACGATATCACGGATATTATTAAATGGCGTGAAATATACGAACATATGGAAAGTGCCACGGACATGTGTGAAGATGTCGCCAACGTGCTTGAAGGCGTAGCATTGAAACACGCCTGAATTCTTAGATCGGGGTCCCTCCATGCGACACCGGTCGTCAACTTCGTAATGTAAAGGATGAAGCAGAGATGGCAATTAAAGAGCTCGTTTTCAAAAACCGCAGCTACCGCCGTTATCACCAGGATGTCCCGGTTTCCCTTGACACTCTTAAAGAACTGGTCGACCTGGGAAGGCTATCTGCCTCCGCCATGAACCTGCAGCCGCTCAAATACATATTATCCAATGAACCGGCCAGAAACGCCGCAATCTTCGCTCATATCGGGTGGGCGGCCTACCTCAAGGACTGGCCCGGTCCGGCCGAGGGAGAGAGACCCTCAGCTTACATCATCATGCTGGGAGATACGGAGATCATCAAGCATGTGGAGTGGGACCACGGGATCGCTGCCCAGAGCATCCTGCTGGGAGCTACTGAGAAAGGCCTGGGTGGATGCATGATAGCCACCATACGCAAGAATGACCTTGCACATGCGCTTGAAATCAGTCCACGTTACGAGATACTGCTGGTAATCGCCATCGGCAAACCCAAAGAGCAGGTGGTGATTGACGCGCTGGGGCAGGATGGTGTTGTGAAATACTGGCGCGACAACGAGGGCGTGCACCATGTGCCGAAACGCGCGCTGCGGGATATCATCATCGCTTAGCCCCGCCTTTATAAAGAAGGCTTAAACGGAGGTTTTCTTTACCAGCTCCAGCCGGTTGCCTTCCCCATCGATGAAGCTATAGTCGACATGGTCCATCATCTTCTTCATCATGTATATGCCCAGGCCGCCCACTTTACGGTCATCAAGCTGGCTGCCCACTTCCGGCAGTGGAACAGATCCAGGGTCAAATTTATCACCATGGTCCCTGATAGTGACAATTATATCGGCGCCAGATAGCGCACAGGAAATCTGGTAGAAACCGCCTTTCCCGCCGTAAGCGTGCTTTACCACGTTGGTACTTGCTTCATCAACAGCCGTCTCGAGTGCAAAAACATACTTATCCAATCCCCTCCTCTGCAACCAGTTAACCACAAATTCGACAATCCTGGGTATGTCCTCCATGATTGCACTCTCTATCGTCAGTGTATTGTCATCCATGCCTGCTATCCACCGTCTGCTGATCGCAATGTTCCTTTATAATACCCGCCTTAAACGTCATGCTACGTCTGCTGTAGCAGGTGAGATTATTATCTCGCTGCCGTTAATCTTACTTTCCAGGCCGGTCCTGATGTCATCTATTACCTTTTGCACCTCGGCCATCTTCCTGTCGCCGTCGAATTCCAAAAAGATCTCAACATATACATTGGCTCCTGACCGCCTTGAACGTATTCCGTGAATAGCCTCGTATTCGTCAAAATAATGTGCCAGCTCCCTGAGGATGACGATCTGGAGAGACTCTTCCAGGGCACGGTCCAGCAGGTCGTAGACAGACATGGCGCTGATATTGTATATGGACTGGACGATGAAGAGCCCGATGATAACGGAGACGACCGGGTCGACGTAGGTTGCCCAGGGTTGATCACTGAATATGGCGCTCAACGCCAGTGAAATTATAACCAGCATAGACGCGACGGTTTTAGAGCGGTACATGCGCCAGAGCGATTCCAGTACCGGTGAATATTCCTCCTTTGTCAGGTGGTAATCGTGCCGCCACAGCCATGCGCTGGTTAACAGCGCTACAGCCGAGAACACGATGGCAAGGTCAACACCGCCCGCATGCAGTTCCACCGGGTGTTGAAACCTCTCGATGGTATGCCCGATCACGATTATCAGCGATATAACAAGTACCGTTGCCACGATAAGGCCCGAGACGCTTTCAAGCTTGCCGTACCCATAGTTATACCCCTCTGTACGGCCGCGGTTGACCTTCCTGATGCTCAGGTAGGACAAAAACACGGCGGTGACCAGCCCTATATTTTTAAGAATCTCCGACTCGAGGGTCAGCGAATTGGCTATAACTGCGGCAATTATGCCGGTTATCAGCCCGAATATCCCCAGCAACAGGCCAAGCAAAATGGAATGTTCCTTGGCTTTGCTGTGGTTAACCAGCTTTTTTTCTTTGTCTTCAGGCATATCTTTTCGTTAAATGCCCTATTTATATCTTTAAAAAGGCCAGGTTATTTTGGCATGATTCAATTTTTTATTCAAAGTAAGAACTACAAATACACCTGCTTATTCCCAAAACATCAAAGGGACGCTATAATTGAATCGGTATCTTTAAGAATGATCGTCAGAATTTAATTCGATATGTTGTTTAAGTTGGAACGGCGATACTCTTCGTTGACAGTATCATTTTTAATATCGCTATTCCTCTTGGTCGGGGTCTCTTGTACTGTTGACGAATTGCCTGTACAGGTAAAACCTCCGGAAGGTAATCCTTCTGTAACGGGCAATATAACCGCCCCGGCATCTCTTGATATTAAGTCCTTTACCGCTCAACCTAAAACCATAAAACTGGGCGAAAATACCGTTCTTTCCTGGAAAGTGTCCGGCGCTACTTCACTTTCAATCGATCCGGCCATCGGGAGTGTAAGCGGAAATTCCGGAAATGTCTCGATATCACCGCGGGAAATTACGTTATATACGTTAAGGGCATCCGACGGACGCTACGAAATATCTACCAAATTCCTGGTTATCGTTAAAACAGCAGACGGAGCAATTATCTGGCCTAAGAGCAGCTCCGACAATATCACGACCGAGCCACTATACGAGGGCTGGAGCTACTACCCGAATAAATACGTTGTCTGGGAAATAATCGACCGCAACAGAAATACCGCCAGCGATACCGTGAATTGCTGGCACCAGGGACGTATAATCAATAAACACAACGAATGGATGATGACGGAGGTCACCGTCAGCGGCAAAGTGGTTGAGAGTACCATATTACCCTCAGAACAGGTGATTTATGTCACCAGCATGGATTGCTTGCAGCTGCCGGAACTTAAGTGGAAGTGGAAGGTATACAAATAATTATCTACCAGGTCATTTTTTAATATAGCAGGTGTGGGATAAGGTTTATGAATACCATTTGGAATAAAACAGCCAGCATTATCCTATTAATCTGTATCTCAGCGCTTTCCTTATCCTGCTTTATCTTTGACCGCCCCATCGACCGCTATAAAGCAGCAAATGAATTATACAGCGAAAAGCAGTGGGATAAGGCTATCGCCGAGTATACAAAGGCTATCAGCATGGATTCAAACCAGCCTTTCTTCTATATCAACAGGGCATTGTCCTATAACCAAATAGGCGAGTATGACCTGGCTATTGCGGACTGCAGCAAAGCCCTTAATAAAAAACATGATATCGCATTAGCATATACCACGCGCGCCTCCGCCTATAATGAAAAAGGCCTTTATACGCTGGCGCTGGACGACTCGGAAAAGGCCATTGAATTAAATCCAAAGCTTGCCCTGGGCTACATCAATAAAGGCTGGGCGCTCTATGGCCTGGGCAAGTACCGGGAATCTGTAGTCGCATGCACCGATGGTATCGCCGTTGAGCCGGATAGGGCTATAGCCTATATATTCCGCGCCATGGACTATAACGAGATGGGCCAGTATGAAGATGCAATGGCTGACTGCAATAAAGCTATTGAGATCGACCCCACGCTGCCGCTGGCATACGTCAACCGCGCCTGGGTATATAACCAGCTTTCTGTGTATGAATCGGCTATCGAGGATTGCGACACAGCGATCAGTTTAGATCCCAGGGTTGCCACTGCCTACGTGAACCGCGCCTGGGCACAGATAGCCAGGGGTAATTACGACCTTGCCATAGCTGACTGCGATACCGCTATTAAACTCAATCCCAACCTGCCGTTTGCATATACTCAACGCGCCTGGGCTTACTTCGAGAAATATCCTTATGATCTCTCTAAAGACTGGTGGCAGATGGGCATGGATGACTGCAACAAGGCCATCGAATTGAATCCCAAATCCGCCCTCGCTTATAACATGCGGGCACGCGGATATATTTTGAAGGAGGAATACCGACTGGCCATCGCCGACGTTACGAAGGCTATTGACCTGAGTCCCGAATTAGCCATTGTTTACGTCACGCGCGCCTGGGCCTTCAATAATTTAAGGCAATTCGACCTGGCTATAGCTGATTGCGACTTTGCCATATCATTAAACCCCAAGCTGTCAGCGGCCTGGTCAAACCGTGCCTGGGCTTATAATGGCAAGGGCATGTTCGAAAAAGCGTTGTCCGATATAAACGAAGCCATACGGCTTCAATATGATTTTGCCTGGGCCTATTTTACGCGGGCTATAATACATAAGAACATGGGTGATTACGAGCAGGCGAAATCCGACATAGAGATGTGCCTTCAATATACAACCGACCCCAAGCTTATCGAGGCCGCCAGAGCGCTCTACGCCACACTTTGACTTCGAAGGTATCAAGGTCTTATGATAACAACATGAACTCATTGGCGTTACAGTTGGTCAATCTTTTATTATGCCTGGTTTTACTGTTTTCTATCGGCTGCACCGCTCCCCTTGCCCAACCTGAGGTGATACCGGCAACTTCACAGTCAATTCCGTCACCACACTCAAGAGTGATGCAGACGCTGCCGTACGAGGGAGGCGGCGCTGTCATTTTCATCCTCGATCAGATCGATGGTGACGTACCCACAGATGCTGTGAGCCAGATCATCCGCGTATTCGCGGAAAACGATGCGCCCCTCGATGTTGCTGTAAAACCCCCAGCCAAGAATTACGGCCAGAATGAAAACACCAGGGAACTGACCTATTTCTCAGATGCAGGTATCATCGATACAAGCGTTGACGGTAATTCGGTTACGTGGCTGGGTTCTCAGTCCTCACTAACCGGTGACGAATACGCAGCATTTACAGCCAACCTTGTATTGACTCGCGATCAGCTTAAATACATATTCGGTTCGCCGACTTTTACCTGTTTGCTACCCACTGCGGCTATCAATGAGGCCAACTATGGGGCACTACAGGACAGCGGATTCAAGGTCATCGCTTACAGCGATGCGGATGTGCTCACACCTTCAATTAAACCGCTGACATGGTCAGGCCAGATGGATGCCGGAGGACTTTACCGTTTGCCCATAGTTGGCAAGATCGACTTCTCGCAAAAGTCCGATACATCCACCAAATTGTACGATGCGGTCAAACAGAGCATTAACAGCCTCGGAGTGGCCGTTATCGAATTACCCGTAACATCGGTATTGGACGTAAATGATAAGCCGGATCCTGCCAAACTATTACAGTTATCAAGCCTCGTTAAGTCCTACCACGAGCTTGGAGCTATCACCACGCTGGAGAACTGGTACCAGTATATCACCGGGTGTCCCGCGGACTCTGTCGGTATCAAGCGGCCGTTACCACCATATAACGGTGGGCCCGTAATCATTTTCAGGCTGGACGATGTTGCCAAGGGATACCGGGAAGACGTGGTGCAGGAAATAATAAAGCTTTTCCAGCGAAACGGGGTACCATTGGATTGCGGGGTGGTCTCCAATGTCGATGGCACCGATTCATATAAGATCCCCTGGTTAAAAAAATACGTTGATGAGAATGTGGTTGGCATCAGTGTCCACGGCTATGACTGGACCTACTATCAACTGGATATAAGTCAAAAATACCTTGAGCACCTTGAAGACAATCCGTGCATAAACGTGTACGCTGCAAAGGCTGAGGCGGAAAAAGCCAAGGTATCCTATGAAGAATTAAAATTCAAGCTGATTCAAGCGCGATGCAAGTTCCTGAAATACTTCGGCATCAATCCCGTATCTTTTACCGTCCCCACGGATTATTACGATGAACTCGGATATAAAGCGATACAGGATGCCGGTTATAAAATATTCTCGGTACACAAATCGGTTGAACCATGTCCGTCATTGGATCCGGTTGACTACAATTGCCACATCGATCCGGCTAAGGGTATGTACAGAATCCCCACGGCATCCGATATGTGCATCTGGTACAACTGCCAATGGACCGATGTTATCAATCTGGACAAGCCCATGAAACAAAAGGACTACTGCATTTATATAGACGCCTGGGGTGAATCTATCGAATACAACGACTACGGGATAAGTATCTGCAGCACCATGAGCGCACTGGGAGTGGCAGCTATAGGGATGCACCCCGATTGTTTTCTTGGTAAAGATGGTAAGCCGGACATGGTCAAGCTTGAAAAACTGGATGCTATCATCAAGTGGTTCAAGTCGTTCGCAACGATAATGACCTTTGAACAATGGTACCGTTACAAGATCGGCGATACGTAGCCGTAATCAGCGGTTACGCCCGATTTTTGTACCAGTCAATACATTTCTGCAAACCTGCTTTCAAATCGGTAACAGGTTTGTATCCCAGCAGCGTCTCTGCTTTAGTGGTGTCGGCTACGCGGTTAAATACCTCTATTTCAAACGACCTTAGACGATCGTAATTTACATACGTTGTTTTTATCTGTCCTTTCAGCTTGAGGGAGGTCAGCACCATATCGGCAAGCGTATTGATTGATACAGCTTTTCCGGTGCCGAAGTTTAGCTCCTGGTTAACACCTCCATCCAGCAACCCGGCCAGAAGTGACATGCGAATGCTATCGTCTATATATGTAAAATCGCGGGTCTGGTTCCCGTCTCCGTATATGCGGAGCTCCTCACCATTCAAAGCTCTATTGATGAAACGGGACAATACAAAACGATCATCCTGGCGCGGGCCATAGACATTGAAATAACGCAAGGCCGCATATTCGAGACCGAATTTCTGGTAGTAGGCCTGGCAGTAATGTTCACCCATAAGCTTGGTCAAGGCATATGTGGATTTGGGGTTGAAAGGTCCCTCTTCCACCATGGGGGCAGAAGAATCGCCGTACACCTCCGATGATGACGCGGAGATGAAGCGCCTGATTTTGTTCTTGGCTGCCAGAGATATGACATTCGAGGTGCCACCAACTTCGACATTCAGCAGTTTCACAGGCTCATCCTG
Source organism: uncultured Dehalococcoidales bacterium (assembly GCA_964554375.1). GTDB lineage: Bacteria > Chloroflexota > Dehalococcoidia > GIF9 > UBA5629 > CAIMUM01. The sequence continues at coordinate 72,343 of CAZKOL010000002.1, read as the reverse complement.
CGTCTCTTCCACTCCCACCATGGCCGCCAGGTGAAAAACCATATCCTGTCCTTTGAACAGCGGCCCGATAGCCGTGATATCTGTAACGTCCAGCCGGTGGATGGATAGGTTCTTATGACCTTCAAGGTGTTCTATTTTGTTGCCGCACAGCATGGTATCGATAACAGAGACACGGGCGCCCAGGTCAACCAGTTTTTCCACAAGGTGAGACCCTATGAATCCCGCACCACCCGTTACCAGTACCCGCTGCCCGTCATATTTTTTCAGGATATCGCTCATTAATTGTTTCTTTCCCTGTTATTCACGCGTTGCCAGGCTTTAAGCTGAGATATATTGAAACGGGGATATAATCAATTTCCCACCCCTTTTACGGACTTAGCAGGCAGTTCAAGCACAGGACCTGCCTGAGCAGGTAACTGGGCATGCGGTACGTCCCCGATCCGGGTGACCCTCTCACGCCTGAGGTATGTGCCACCGGCCACGATTATATCTATCATGGCCTTGATCATAGTAAAATCCAAGAACTGCTTATATCCGATAATGAAGAGCGGCGAATATAACGCCAGTTTGAGATCATCATCGGCCACCAGTATAGCAAGTATGGACAAGAGCAATTGTAATACAGCGAAGAGAGCAAAGGCCATCACCAGGGTCATCCATTCGCCGTCGATGAGCATTATGACCGAAGTTACCACAACAACCAGGCTGGCAAAAGGCACCAGTGTCATAGATAAAAGCATGTAGGGAAACGTGAGCTTATTCATGATTCCAAACCTGGGGTTGAAGAAAGCATCCCTGTGTTTCCAGAAATTTTGAAAATCGCCGCGGAACCAGCTCAGCCGTTGCCGGTAGACATCTCGGAAGGTTTCCGGGGCCTCTGTGTAACAGATCGCCTCGTTGCTGCCATGCAGTATCTGGTGCGACTTAAGCATCTTAATGGTCATGTCGAAGTCTTCGAGCAGGTAATCGGGATCATAGTATCCCGCCTCCTCGAGCGCTGACTTGCGAAAAGCGCTGAAAGCACCTGAGGCGACAGTCAGGGAACCGAAATTCTCGAACGCCCTCCTGACGATCTGAATTTGGACAATGTATTCCAGAGCTTGAAGCTTGGTCAACAAGTTATTGCGGTTAAACACCTTCAGGTTCCCCGCCACACCCCCCACCTGGGGATCTTCAAAGCCCCTGACCATCTCAGTTATGGCAGCACGTGCCACCATGCTGTCGGCATCAACAGTCATTATTATTTCACCAGAGGAAACAGCGATGCCCGTATTCAGCGCGGCGAATTTCCCGCCGTTGAGACGCCGTACCACCTTAACACCACGCCGGCTGAATTCACTTGCCACAGAATATGTGTTGTCCTTGGATCCGTCGTCGACCACTATAATCTCTTTATCGGCATACTCAGCTTCGAGCAGAGCTTCCAGAGTCCTCGCCAGCACTTTCTCTTCGTTGTATGCAGGCACAATGATGCTGACACGCGGCTTATAGGTGCTCGGCCGGAATATCTCCTTTTTCTCCCTCAACTTGTGGAAAATCGCCAGAGGCACAGTCAGGAAATTGATCAGCATGGTGAATATCAACGAAACCAGGAGCACATGTACCAGGGCAGAAGGAACCACATCCCACAGTGTTGCCACGAAAATTATGAAGATAATCGCAAATATTACAAGCAACGAAGTGAGGTTCTGCCAGGGGCTTGGTTTTGACTCCCTGGACTGTTTGCCTTTCACCAGCCTTGATAGAAAATGGAATACAAGGATGACGATGAGTGCGCCGAGGGCTATCCAAACTGATTCTGCGGGCATAAAATAAAATATGCCCATAAGCAGTATCAGAAAAAGGGCCGCAACGATAAAAACTGCGATATTTTTCATCGGCATTCAGCGGTTATCAACCAGTCTGCACAATGTATTTCGGTTAACCTGCTAACGTCAATCATGTCAATTTGCGCAGGTCCTGCTGCTCTATTATGTCGATTTTTTGCTGCATGGCAAATTGCTTGGCCTGCATGCTTATCTCCGACAGTCCCAGGAATACTTTATTGCGGATACCCGCGTCAAAGGCCGCAGCATCAAACTTTGATAATTCATCCAGGCCAACCGTCTGTCCCGTTTCGCTGCCGATGCCTATGGCAACCGTGGGTACCACGATTTTGTCATCGCGCCTGGCAAAAATATCGAAAATATGTTCGATACCTGATTTGCCGAGAATCAGGGCTCGCTCGTACACTTCATAACCCCTGTTGCGTAGGAACCCCACAATGAGGCTCCTTGCATTGGCCGAGACCGACCCGGCATGGTTTACTCCAGCTTCAACCCTGCTCTGCATACCGATACTCGAACGGTCAAGGTGCGTGATATCCGCAACCACGGTTGCCAGAGTTTTAGCTTCAAAAGCCCTGATCATCTGCCTGCCGGCGAAATTCAATGCCTCCTGCCCGAGCCTGGGAATAGCTATTACCACCTTATAGTTTATGCCGATGTCATAAGCCCGCGTATCGAACTTGAAAAGCGCCTCAAGTCCCACCTCGGGTTCCCCCGAAGGGGCGACGAGAATACCTATGCCGAGATTGATCTTGGTGATAATATCATCCCTGATGGCAAGCACATCCACGGTATGCACCGCACCGGAGCGGCCCGTAAGCTGCGCCAGTTCGTGAACCTGGTAGCCCTGGTGCTTGAGAAAATCTACAAGCTGGGTTTTAGGTTTAAGCTGGAATTCCAGCCAGCCCTTCTTATCGGGGCTGAACTGGTATGAATACGCCTCAACTTCTTTCAGCTCTTCGGAGGTCCATATTTTGCGTGTCTTCATATTGCGCCATTTCACAACCGGCACGGTAAAGACCTCGCTACAGTCCTGGCACCTGTAATGTATGCCAACATTGCGGTAATCTGTGCCGATCAATCTCAAATCCTTTCGGCACTTGGGGCAAACATACCGGCTCTCCTGTTTAAAATCCCTATCGAGTCCTACATATCCGCAGGAGAAATGTTCCACAAGTTGTCCTTTGACTATGTTGGAGGAGTCACAGCGGGGGCACCTTTCGATAGGAACAAGCTGAAATAGCCCATCAGGATCAACATAGAATTTTTCATACGTTTCCCTAATCAGTATTCCGCTACTGGCAAGGGACTCGAGTATATTTATGGTTTCAACCTCGGAAGTGTCAAGCATGCTGCTAACGGACGGGTAAGCATACCCATTTTTATAGCCGAAATCGACAACAGGGTTGATATCGGGAAGCTTGCCACTCACCAGCGCATCGACGAGCTTGATAACCCGCGGGTCCTCGAGGACGGCGCCCTCAGCCTCCTGCTGTGCAGGTTGCGCCTGTACTCTGGGCGCGGAAGTCACTTGCTGTACCTGAGTATTGATAATAAAGGGCGCGGTGGGCTGCTTTTTAGCGTCGCGATCAAGCGGAGGCACTATTACAGGCGATTGTTCCTGCCTTTGAGGGGTTGCCTGCCTGGGAGCTATCACAACCGGCTTTTCCAGTGCTTCCTGTAATGGCCTGAGCGGGGTTGAAGGCATAGCCGGCGGGACCGGCGGCTGTACATTTACCTGCTGCTGAATCGACGCCTCCTGTTGTCGTACGTATGGCTGTTGTACCGGTGGCGCCTGCTGTTATGGGGTAGCTTCAAACCTCTGTGGCTCGGGTCGAGGCTTGATTATTATCCGCTCTGGAGCCGGCACTGCCTGTTGTGGCGCTGCAGTCTGAGTATACATTTCTTTCGCTTTAGCCTTTGCCTGTGTAACATCTTCTTGAGGAGAGGATGCCGGCTTCACGGCCGTAGCGTCAACGGCCTCCTTTTCCGCGCCCGGCCGCCTCAAAAGAGCTTTAATACGCGCCAGCAGCTCCCTGGGGCTGATAGGTTTGCGCAAATAAAGATCGAAACCCAACTCCTCTACCCGGGACCACGCATCCGAGTCCGGGATAGTCCCGAGAAGAACGATCATGGCTCCCTGCTGCTGCCTGACCTTGAGACACGCTTCATAACCACTTACATCCGACAGCTCGTCGTCAATCACTACGACGTCAAAGTTGTTCTTGTCCATCATCATCAGCCCGTCAAGGCATCCCTGCGTTCCAATTGCGTCAAGTCCGCTCTGCTGCAGGATCTCGATATTCTTCTCTTTTAATACAAGGTCACTTGAAAGAAAGAGAATTTGACTCATAACCATTCCCTCACGTGAATAAATTAATTATTTTTATTTTTAACTTCATATATATTCAATCGCATTTTGCGCAACTTTATATCCGTCCTCCGCTCCAACGATAATCTCCGGGTTGTCCGGGTTATCCTCTAATTTTTCACGCAGGTGACGTATATATTGCTGCAGGTGCAATATAGAATCTGCATACTCTATGCCCCAGACCCTGATGAGTATATCTTCCCCGGACATGGTCTTGCCCTCGTGCGCAGTAAGACACTTCAACAAATTCAACTCGGTAGCAGTTAGCTTAATCTGTCCTCCATTCTTATGCGCCAACCCTTTGGATACGTCTACCCTGACTTTCTTCCCCAACGGCATAGTTTTAACCTCAACCGGCTTGCCAGCCGTAACCGCTTGCTTTTTATCGGCTACCTTTTTCTGGCGGTGTCTCAGCACAGCCCTGATACGCGCAAGCAACTCATTATGATTAAAAGGCTTGACCATGTAATCGTCAGCACCCATCTCCAGTCCCCTCACCTTGTCGGTCTCATCACCTCGTATGGTTAATATGATGATGGGTATATCGCTGTGGCCGCGTATCTCCTTCAGCACCTTCATACCATCCATATCGGGAAGTCCAAGGTCAAGAATGACCAGGTCGGGCTTCTCAGACTTCATCAAAGACAGACCATCAGCGCCCTTTACCGCCTGAATGACCGTGGCCTCAGGCATGTGCATCTCAAATATCAGGCAGGTCACCTCCCTGATATCGGCATTATCCTCTATAAGTAGTATTTTTAATGGTTCCTGCATAAAGCCGCAGCTCCCTGTTATTTTTCATGTAACGGCAGCGAAAAAGAGAAATTGCTGCCCTTGCCAACCTCGCTCTGAACCCAAATTGCCCCGCCGTGTAACTCTACGATTTGCTTGCTGATAGCCAACCCCAATCCTAACCCGGGTATGCCGGACCTGTCAGTAGACGGATGGTAATATGGAACAAATAGTTTCCGTTTCTCTTCATTTGCTATGCCCGGCCCTGTATCCTGTACGTTGACAACCAGCCTGTTCCCATCTTTTTCAGCCCTCAGAAAGATCTGTCCGTTTTCCGGGGTAAACTTAATTGCATTTGATAAAAGGTTCAACAGCACCTGCTCGATCCGCTGATCATCCGCATTGATTTTCATATACGGGGCAACCTCTAAATTGAGCGTCTGCTTCTTCTCTTTGGCCAGCGATAATACCTGGTCAGCGACCTCAGCGGCCAGCATTGAGAAGTCGAAGTCCTTCTTTGCGATCCCGTATGACTCATCCTTATTTTTAGACAGGCTAATCAACTCATTGAGACGGTTCCGCAGGCTGGCCGCACTGCGGGATATATTCTGCGCCAGCTTCAGCAATACAGTCTCCTGTTTTTTATCCAGTTCCTCTATCAATAAGCCTGTGGAAGCAATGATCGCGGTAAGCGGTGTCTTCAATTCATGGCTCAGGGCACTTAAAAACAGGTGTGTATGCGTGATCTCATCCTGTTGGCTTGCAGCCTCGCTGTCTTCCTGGCCGCACTTAACCCTGCCGCATACTTCCGAAATGCTCGAGCTGACGGCTGACATCAGTTTAAGCTCGTTAACCGTAAAAATCCCTGTCCTGGTGGAAGACCCCGCGATAAGGCCCAACAACTGCCCTCCCGATATCACCGGACACGCGATAAACGATAGGTATCCATTTTCTGCGGCTGATTCCCATCGGTAATTAGCATCAGCAGAAATATCGTTACAGAAAAGCGGTTTGCGCGTTTGTACAACTGCTCCTATAACGCCGGTACCCTCCTCGACCACTTCCAGTTCCTTGATCATCTCATCGGGTAAACCGTGCTGTATTACCAGCATCAGCGTCTTATTGACGGGACTGTACTTCTGCACCCAGCAGGCATCAAGATCGATCACATTCCCAAGCTCCCAGAGGACACCGTCCAGTATCTCCTTGTCGGATAGGGAACTTGCTACGATATCAGATATATCGGAAAGCACGTACAAGTACTTGTTTTTTGGTTGACTCTGCTGCTGCATACTCACTTAGCTTCCATTATAGTCAAATAACTGAATATGTCAATTATGGTAACCTGAAATTGTTAATCTAGCTGGTATTTATGTGATTATATGGTTCAATTCTCAATCCCTTTTGACACGGTTTCACCTCACGGTTAAACTATGCATAATTTGATTGAATGGTAAATGAATTACCATATGTGAGGGTAAAATGGCGCGGCCAGAATTAAGCGTGAACGACCTGAGAAACCTGGAAAGCAGGATCCGTGATAAATCAGCCGATGTATGTATCGTGGGATTGGGATACGTGGGACTGCCCCTGGCGCTGGCCTTTGCAGAGGCAGGATTTAATGTCACCGGCATTGACTCGGATAAGGGACGTGTCAATAAGATTATCCGGGGTACATCTTACCTGCTGGATATAGAATCAGCACGGCTGAAAAAAGCTGTTTCCAGCGGGAGGTTAAAGGCTGCCACCAGTCAATCGGCCTTGCGCAGGGTAGATGCCATCATTATTTGTGTACCGACTCCCCTGACCAAGACCAAGGAGCCCGATCTAACTTACATCGTCAGTGCCACCAACGATATCGCCCGTTTCTTGCGATTGGGACATCTCGTTATCCTGGAGAGCACAACCTACCCCGGCACCACCCGGGAGATAGTACTACCGATACTGGAATCCACCGGACTGAAGGTGGGTGTGGACTATTTCCTGACCTTCTCGCCCGAGCGCATCGACCCGGGCAGCCGGAAATTTACTATCCGGAACACCCCTAAAGTTGTCGGGGGCATGGAACCCACATCTACCAAGCTCGCTGCTGCACTGTACCAGCATGTATCTGACAAAGTCCTCCAGGTTTCCACGCCGGAAGTGGCCGAGATGGACAAAGTCTTCGAGAACGTATTCCGCAGCGTTAATATCGCGCTGGTAAACGAACTTGCCAAGCTTTGCGAAAAAATGAATATCAACGTCTGGGAGGTTATCAAGGCCGCATCCACCAAGCCTTTCGGTTACATGCCGTTCTACCCGGGTCCCGGTGTAGGAGGACACTGTATTCCACTTGATCCATACTACCTCGCGAGCAAGGCCAGGGAATACTTTTTTCACACCAGGTTCATCGAGCTGTCTGCTGAAATAAATGAAACAATGCCTGAATACATTGTGGAGCGGGTTGTGGATACTCTCAACACCCGTAGCAAAAGCGTCAAGGGGGCTAAAATACTCATTCTGGGCGTGGCCTACAAGAAAGACATCGAGGATCTGAGGGAGTCTCCCGCCCTGAGGGTGATAGACCTGCTTATCGAAAAGAAAGCCTCGGTCCATTATCATGATCCCTATATAGCAAGTATTAAAGAGGCAAACCACAGGCTCAGGTCAATTAAGCTCGAAAAGAAAGTATTGAGCTATTACGACTGCGTGGTGATAGCGGCCGACCACAGTTGTTATGACCTGAAATCTATCATCAAGAACTCGAAGCTGGTATTTGATACGCGCGGATGCACTGTCGGCATTAAAGCGGATAATATTATCCGACTGGGTGAATAATTTATTATTAAAATACGACTGGAGATATTATACCTGCGGGGATAAGAGCATAGTTAAATCGTCCACCTGATCAGGCAGCCCTTTTCTGGAACTTACTTATCTGGTTGTCAGTTATCGACTCGACCAGCCAGGGAAACAGCCTTTTCATATTGTATGTGAACCTGACGTTGGAGCTGGGCAGAATCAAGAACCCCCCCTTTGCCAGAGCATCGATTACCGCCTTTGCCACCTCCTCCGCTTTCATGACCCTGGCCGTTGCTGAGATGGCCTTAGTTTCCTCAGGCTTGATCTTTTCTGCTCTCGCAAGCATAGGAGTATCAACGTCCGGCGGGCACAGCACGGAGACGGTGATATTGAACCGCTTCAATTCACTCCTTAATGCCTCGGAGAAACCAATCACCGCGAATTTGGACGCGCTGTAAGCGGTCATGCCGAAAACCCCGATATAGCCGGCAACTGAGGACACGTTAACAATAGCGCCACCCCGCTCTTTCATATAAGGCAACAGGATGGAAACAACGTTCCAGGTCCCGTTCAGATTTACCCGAACAATTTCATCGAATTTGGCATAGGATATATCTTCGAATCGCTGAGGATACGAAGTGCCGGCGCTATTTATGAGAATGTCCGGGCTGCCGAAATCCACAGCCGTCTTTTTAAGCAGATTTTCAGCCTGTGCGCGTTGTGATACATCAAGCTGGACAGCCAGGAAACGCTGTTTTTCAAATACTCTGTTCCGTTCAATTTCCTGCAACGCACTGTCAAGTTGCTCCTGGCCCCGGGCGAAGATCACCACCTCGGCGCCCCTGGCGGCCAGCAATTCTGCACAGGCCAGACCTATGCCGCTCGATCCACCCGCGATAAAGGCAATTTTCCCCGTATACTCTTTAAACTTCATATTTATTCAGTATATATGTACGGGCTCTAACCCAGGTCTACAAGATTCTCCATACCCGAGCGCAACCGTGAAAGCTGGATATAATGCGTCGGGTTGATGAAGAGCTCAGTCAGATTGGCTATCTCGTCGATGGTCGCGCCCTTCTTGAGCATGTAAAGCAGGTACTGGAATGAGTCCTTGCCCCCGTAGCCAACATGCTGAGCACCCAGGAACTTACGGGTCCTGGCATCGTAGATAATCTTTTGGAACCCGGAAAGGTCCGGCCACTGTTGGGCATACTCCATTGTTCCCTCAGCCAGAGGCAGGGGCAGCCAGTTCTTATAGCCCTGAATCGGCATCCTGACCACAAAGACCTTCCCGACCTTCTCCCTGGCCTCTTTCTCCGTCATTCCGACCCAGGTAGTCTCATAGAATGTGTGCACCGTATCAGCAAACAGATCAGTCTCAAATTCAGCCGGTGAGCCAAGTATGTTCTTGGCCGCCATCATGCCACCCTGCCTGGCCTTCCACATCTCCATGACCCCTCCCGTGATATCGCCGCAGGCGTATACCCCGGGTGTGTTGGTCGCCATATACTTGTCAATGATTATCTCTTTTTTAGGACCCGTCTTTACCCCGATCGACGTAACTATATCCGAGCGAGGTGTGCACCCTGTTCCCAGGTAGACCAGGTCAGCTTTAATCATCTTCTCTACACCGTCTTTTCCCTTTACCGTCACCGACTTGACCGAGCCGGTACCGTTGATGGAGACCAATGTGGTTTCGTCCAGCACCGGCAATCCCCTGAGTTTCATCATGCGTAGCGTGTATTCCCGCACATCATCGTCAATGGGGAACTGGCTGAGGGCGGGCATCATCTCGACTACGGTAGTGTTACAACCGACAGCGTTGAAAAAACATGCCCAGGGCAGCCCGCTCTTGGAAGCGCCTACCACCACTACATCTTTCGGCTCGTAATCAAGCTCGAGAAAGTCCGCATAGGTATATACGCCTTTAAGATTGGCGCCGGGCACGGGTGGAACAGAGGGCCCGGCGCCAGCCGCTACAATGATGTTCTTTGTCTTAAACTCTCCCTTGCCCTGTACTGATACAGTATGAGGATCAAGCACCGAGGCCCGTTGGTTTAACATGAACTGAAGTTTAAGCTGTTCTTTACTCTGGTGGAACATGAAATCAAATACATATTCGCGGCCGATATGGTAATCTCTCAGGACGGGTAGTATTTCGACTTTCCCGTTTTTCCTGGGGAACTTGGGCCAGTATTCTTTTTTATCCCAGATCCGCGCCTTGTCCAACTCAACGGCTATCTCGTAAAGATAGTGATGCAACACGCAGGCGTTCTTGCAGCATTTGCCGCCCAGGTGGTTATCGGCCTCGATGGTAAGCTGGTTGCCGCCCATGGCGCGGAAGTACGAGGAACCGAACCTTCCTGAAGCTCCGCCGCCGATAAAAATGGCGTCCCATTCCCGGGTGGTTGAATCATAATTGTCATACGGCCTTCGGCTATCGTAAAAAGTTGTCATTCTATCTCTCCTGCATCCTAATTTATTAAGGCTCAGTCTTTTAATACGTGCGTAACCGTACGTATACAGTCAAGCCTGTTACAGGTTGTCTCTATCTTCTCGAAATTGCGGAAAGCCAGCCCGAAGTTGTCAGCGCTCAGCTTAACTTTGCAGACAAAGCATTTGAGCTTGCCGGCAACCAGGTTGTCCCAGATTCCCAGGTATTGCAGGTGGTCCTTAAGTTCGCCCTGATAAGATTGTAGACGCATTTTACGCCTCCTGATTAATATAATGACTGGAAATTATTTTACTTTACGTAAAACCTGGGCCTGACTCTGGTCCAGAAAGACGGACAGGCCATGACCCGGGGATTCTTACCGACGAATTTTTCGGCAATTTTCATTGCGTCAGCGAAATTCCTGGCAGGCGTGCAGCCGACGTCGCGCACCGAGCCGGGCCCTCCGGTACCGCTGACCTGCACCTGCGCCAGGGGATTGTCCATGCCCGGCACGCCGGCCATGATGATTTTATTGGCATGGTTTAGCGCATACTCACTCTCATACATCAGCCAGAAGCCGTGCACCGGCGCATATGCATAGGCGTGCCTGTATTTAAAGATGAGGTCCTCGCGGTGCATAAACTCCTCCTGGTAAATAGACAGTTCCTGCATGGAAAAACAGTTCCGGTAAAGGTCGAGTATTTCTGCATATGAAGGATGCGACCTCTCGTCTATGGTCCCGTCGCAGTGTGCCAGGGCTATGACTACTCCACCCTCCCTCAACACGGGCTTGTTGACCCACATGCGTACGGGGGCACATGCTGCGGCGAGCGCTATCAGTGGATTGCTGGTCTCGCCGTACAGCGAGTAGCGGGGCACGCCGTAAATAAGCACATCAGCCTGGGGCACCTCCATATGATAGACACTTTCGGCAAATTTCCAGGTGGGCGTGTTAATCTCGGGTGAATAACCGGCGAATACACCCGCCGGGGCTCCCCCGGCGCTGGGGACAACATCCACGTAAAATACGCGCTTTCCGGTATATTTTTCAATCTGGGCCATGATTGCTTCCTTGTGAGAACGATACATCATGGTATGCTGATTTGCGTGGCAGGAATCAGGATGGCCAACCACCGGAAAACCGTGTGTTGAGGTCATGCTGCGCGTGCTGGGAAAACCGATTATGACGCCGGTCCCCGTCATGCCTCCCCAGTTCGAAACCACAACGGTCCCCGTATAAATAAAAAGCTCGGAATCTTCCAGCGCCCGGTTATACTCAACATAATCGCCCAGGGAAGATGTGCCCATATATACAAGGTTCTCCGGATCATGGCAATCATGGTTTAGCACCCTCGAGGCACTGCCGGCCGGGGCAAACCTGTCATAGATGGCCGGGCCCAGGTAAGCCCTTAACTGCGGGGCGGTCCATTTGCAGTGATTGCCGCTGCCGGAGAGCAGATATATGTTTTCCTCCCGTACACCGGCCTTAAGCAGCTCTTCTATGAGAATGGGGATGATCATCTGCCTTGGCTTCCCGGGCCGCGAAGGGTCGTCAAAACCGATAGTGACTTTGCCGTTGCGCGCCTTTTTGGCCAGTTCGGCCAGGGGAGGAGCGCCGATGGGCTTTGCAATAGCCTCCCGTATGGCTTTTTCTGGGTCCTGCAGAACCGTAGGATTGGGGATCTCCCCGATCACCGTCTCTTCCGGCACCTCGATATCTATCTTCCTGTCCCAATAATCTGCCTGGATGATTTTATTACTCACCGGTATCCTCCTTTAATGATTAAGACAGATCGCGATTAATCTACTGATCAGATTCAAAGGCGGCCTCATGATATCACAGCAATACCACCAAACCAAACCAATTGATCCATACATCTGGCATTAGACAAATTATACAAATATTGTATAATTTAATCAACCGCCTTGTTGCTGGTATAATTTGCTGAATCAGGGGTATTAGATGAACCTTATATTTAAGCTTCTGACAAGTTTTATCCTGGCGTCGCTGGTGTTCACCTCGATTGGCAGCCTGTCAGGGTGCGCACCTATGGCGCCTTCGACGGTACGTATCGGTTACCTTCTGGGCGACCTTCACCATCTGCCGTTTTTTGTGGCGCAGGACAGGGGTTTTTTTCTTGAGGAGGGGCTGAATGTGGAAGTGGTGGGACCATTTGATGCCGGTCCTGCAGAGATGGATGCGCTGGCAGCCAACCAGATAGATATGGGCTATGTCGGTGTGGCGCCGGCCATGCTGGCGGCGGCTCGCAAGATCCCGCTTTCCATCGTATCAGGCGTCAACCTGGAAGGATCAGGCCTGGTAACCGGCATGGATATCAATAGCGTTGCCGAACTGAAATCGAAAAAGATAGCCACCCCAGCACCCGGATCTATCCAATATGTGATGTTCGGGATGCTGCTGGCAGGCAATAATTTAGGTTATAACGACATCGAGCTTTTCCCCGGCACGGTCAAACCCCCGGACATGCCGCAGTCTCTGCAGACGGGACGCATTAACGGGTACTTTGTCTGGGAGCCCTTTGTGGCCAGGTCCGTGGTGGGCGGGTACGGCAAAGTACTGGTAGAATCAAAGGACATCTGGCCCGGTCATCCTTGTTGCGTGATCGTAACCGGAGGTGATTTCGTCCGTTCCCATGAGAGCACCGTTGCGTCCGTAATACGCGCACACCGCAGGGCTATTGATTTTATAGAGGCTAATCCAGCCGAGGCCAAAGCCATCGCCGGCAAATGGACCAGGCTGGATCCCGCCATCATTGACAACGCCTTCGGGCGTGTTAAGTACACCTATTCTCTTAGCAGGGACGATATTAAGAGGTTCGTCAGTGAGATCATCAGCCTCGGTGAAAAAGGGGCTATCAAGCCCATCATAACAGCCAGTGATGTACCGGATTTAGACACGTTCGTCGATACGGTGGTGGATACCAAATACCTCCAGAGGTGAAGACACGCGTCCTTTACGGCTTATTTCGATCGTCCTCTTTTTGCTGATCTGGGAGGGTGCAGCCCTCCTGTCCAATCTGCCTCAGCTTTTCCCCACTCCCGTTTCCGTCATCGTCGCACTGGGTCAGCTGCTGGCCGCGCCCGGCCCGCCCGGGATGGCATGGGCGGGAGAGCTGATGGGCAACACACTTATCAGCCTGTGGAGGGTGCTCGCCGGTTTTGCCCTGGCGGCCGTCACCGGTGTTTTTCTCGGCATCATCATCGGCTGGTGGCGAAATGCGCGTGACCTGCTTGAGCCCGTCATTGAGATATTGCGCCCCATCCCGCCCCTGGCATGGATACCCCTGTCCATGCTATGGTTTGGACTTGGCTTTAAGCCGGCGGTCTTTCTCATCTGGCTGGGCGCCTTTTTCCCCATCCTGCTCAATACAGTACTTGGCATGGAGAACACTCCGCCCAAGCTGATAGAGGTGGCCAAAACACTTGGCGCAGGCCCCTGGCAGATACTGATTAAGGTTGGCGTACCATCGGCTGCCCCTTCGATCATGGCGGGCCTGCGAATCGGCATCGGAATAGGATGGATGTGCCTTGTAGCGGCTGAATTGACCGGCTCCAACTCCGGCCTCGGTTACATGATAATGTATTATTACTCCACTATGGAGGCATCCAAGACCGTGGCAGGCATGCTTATGATCGGCATCGCAGGTTACCTTATGTTTATCGGCCTCAAAAAGCTCGAGGATAAAATTCTTTTCTGGAAGGCAGCATGAGCGGTCGGAAGCTTATCATCGACGGCGTCAGCAAGACCTTCATGGAAAAAAGGGGCGGCGCCTCCACCGTAGCCCTGCGCGATTTCAACCTGTCAATAGGCGACGGTGAATTCGTTTGCCTGGTAGGATCCTCCGGCTGCGGCAAGACCACACTACTTAAACTCGTTGCCGGCCTTGAACATGCCAGCTCGGGGGCTATCTACATCGACGGGAAGCCGGTGATAGCGCCTGGTCCGGATAGAGGACTGGTCTTCCAGGATTTCGCGCTGTTCCCCTGGAGGGACGTGACGGGCAACGTGGTATTCGGCCCGGAGGTGCTAAAAGTACCTCTGGCAGAACGCCTGCGGACCGCCGAACGCTGCATCGAACTGGTTGGACTTTCAGGCAGCGGCCACAAGTACCCGTCCGAGCTTTCCGGCGGTATGAAGCAGCGGGTGGCTATCGCACGGGCTCTGGCCAATGATCCGGAAGTGCTGCTGATGGACGAGCCTTTCGGTTCCCTCGATGCTCAGACACGCTACCTTATGCAGAAAGATCTGCTCGGCATCTGGAATGTGGACAGAAAAACCATTGTTTTCGTCACGCACAGCGTGGAAGAGGCAGTTTACCTTGCTGAAAGAGTTGTAGTCATGAAATCCGGCCCCGGCGCAGTAAAAAGCATTTATCCTGTGAACCTGAGCTACCCGCGGCGTCTGACTGACAATGTATTTATAGCCCTGCGCGAGAGAATCACGGCTGATATCGCTGAGGAAGTGGCATGATCGTCCAGGTCTAACCTTGTATCGGCAGCGATAATAAAATATACTGCCTTATTAAGGGAAACGAACTCGAAATACTATTTAAAAAGGCAAAATTATAAATGAACCTGGAACATCTTCTGCTGCAGAAAAAAGAGGCCATATTACAGATATGGCTTCGCGGAATATTTGATTCTTATACGCCTGAAGGGGGTAATTTCCTGCTGGGCGGTGGCGACAGGTTCAGCAACCCCGTAGGATACGCTATTTCGACCAGCGCCGGACAACTGCTGGACGCGCTGATAAGGGGAGATGACCCCGGTACATTGCACAACTGCCTGGAAAAAATTATTAGAATAAGGGCGGTGCAGGATTTCACACCCTCACAGGCAGTTGCGTTTATGCTCGACTTGAAAACTGTTTTAAGAGGCCAGGTAATTGGCGGGTCCATAACATATGGGCTGCAGGACGAACTGAATGAGCTTGAAATAAAAATAGACCTCCTTGCATATACTTCAACCGAGCTTTATACAAAAATGAAGAGCCAAATCCGGGATCTCTCGGTTAAGGAAGCAGCAAAGGCCGATGATTTCAAGGCCAGGATAATGAGCATACGCAAGGTATGAAAGCGTTATGAAAATAGTCTGGCCCCTGTTTGCAGTTGCCGCCGTAGTCTCACTGGCGACTATCAGTTTTGTCGTTCCCTCATCGCAGTTTATCTTCGCCGTAGTGCTTCCCTACATCGCAATAGCAGCTTTCATTAGCGGGTTCATATATCGGGTGATACGCTGGGCGCAATCGCCGGTCCCGTTCAACATTCCGACCACGTGCGGGCAGGAATTGTCCCTCGACTGGATAAAAAGCGATAAAATCGAAAACCCCGCTGATAACTGGGCTGTGGCATGGCGCATGTTGCTGGAGATATTCTTATTCCGTTCGCTCTTCCGCAATAGCAGCATGCAGCAGGCAGGTGAGCACAGGCTGATCTACGGAGGCAGCCGCTGGCTCTGGTTGGGTGGTCTGGCCTTCCACTGGTCACTGCTCATAATCCTCATACGTCACCTGCGCTTTTTCACCGAGCCGGTATTTCTGCCATCAATATTGATTTCTACAATCGATGGTGTGTTACAGCTGGCCCTGCCGGCCCTTTTTATCACGGATTTCATCATACTTATTGCGCTAACGTACCTGTTTATCAGGCGACTGGTATCCGCACAGGTCAGGTATATCTCTCTGGCCTCTGACTACCTGGCGCTGTCCCTTATACTGGCGGTGGTGATCTCCGGCATCCTCATGCGCTCCGTATTCAAGGTCGATCTGGTTGCAGTCAAAGAACTGGCTATAAGTGTAATCACCTTCAGGCCTGTGGTACCTGCCGGCATCGGCCTTCCTTTCTATATCCACCTGCTGCTTGGCTGCACTTTAATAGCCTACTTCCCTTTCAGCAAGATGATGCACGCTGCCGGCATACTGCTCAGTCCCACCCGCAACCTCAAGAACGACAGCCGCAGGGTGAGGCATATAAACCCCTGGAACAGGCCTGTCAGGGTGCATACCTATGCTGAATACGAGGACGAATTCAGGCAGCCCATGATTAAGTCCGGTATCCCCGTTGAAACGAATAATGCGCCTGTGGAGCAATGATGGCAGATAAGATAATCAGGCCTGAAGAGATGGCCGGCATCGACTACCATCCTCACCATCGGGACTGGATGGACCCGTCCGTCGAGTTTACCAAAGGTTCCTACTGCTATGCCGCACCTCTCAAGAGCCAGGAGAGTTTACACCTGCCCAACCCGCGCCGGTGGAACCCGCAGGACGCTGACTGGAAGTTACCGCCGGATTTCAAACGTATTATTTTAGAAGGTATGAAAGATCGCCTGGGTAAATACCGTTCCTTGAAATTGTATCTTGATATATGTGTGCGTTGCGGCGCCTGCTCGGACAAGTGCCATTATTTCATTGGATCCGGTGATCCCAAGAACATGCCGGTGATGAGGGCTGAATTGCTGCGGTCGGTATATCGGCGGTATTTTACCGTTGGAGGCAGGCTCTGGGGAAAGCTGGGCGGCGCCAGGTCACTGGACGAGAAGGTAGTGAAGGAGTGGTATTACTACTTCTACCAGTGCTCGGAATGCAGGCGGTGCTCCGTCTTCTGTCCCTACGGCATTGACACCTGCGAGATCACCATGCTGGGACGCGAGTTGCTGAACCTGGTGGGCTGCACTTCCGAATGGGTGGTCAGCCCGGCTTCCAACTCATTCCGCACCGGCAACCACCTGGGCATTCCGCCGCACGCTATGAAACAGAGCCTGGAATCAGCGCAAGATGATATCAAGGCCATTACAGGTATTGATGTAGATGTTCCCATCAACAAGAAGGGCGCCGAGATCCTTTTTGTCACGCCTTCCGCCGATTTCTTTGCCAGCCCCGCCTGGTACACGCTGATGGGTTACCTCATGCTCTTCCACGAGATCGGACTTGATTATACTTTCAGCACCTATGCCTCGGAGAGCGGGAACTTCGGTTTTTTCCACTCGGCCGAACTGGCAAAGAGCCTGAACGCCAAAATATACGCTGAAGCCGAGAGGTTAAAGGTTAAATGGGTGCTGGGCGGCGAATGCGGGCACATGTGGCGCGTTATCCACCAGTTTATGGACACTTTCAACGGTCCTCCCTCATTTCTCGAGGAGCCGGTCTCGCCTGTAACCGGCGCCAGATTTGACAACGCCAGGTCGACCAAAATGGTACACATCTGCGAGTTTACGGCAGACCTTATCCACAGCGGCAAGCTCAAGCTCGACCCCGGGCGGAACGATAAATGGAAAGTGACCTACCACGATTCCTGCAACCCGGCCAGGGCTATGGGACTGTTAGAGGAGCCCCGCTATATAATAAATAATACATGTAACCACTTCTATGAGATGCCTGAGAACACCATCAGGGAGCGCACATTCTGCTGCGGAAGCGGGGCCGGACTCGGTCCCGACGAGAATATGGAGGTGCGGCTGCGCGGCGGTTACCCTCGTGCCAACGCTGTGAAGTACGTCCAGGAAAAGCATGGGGTGAACGTGCTGGCCTGCATCTGTGCTATCGACAAGGCTTCATTCCCTCCTCTACTGGAATACTGGGCGCCTGGAGTTGAGACGGCGGGAGTGCATGAACTGCTCGGCAACGCCCTCGTCATGCAAGGAGAGAAAAAGAGGGAGACAGACTTGAGAGGCGAGCCCCTGACTGCAAATACGCCTACAGAAGGCGGGCAACACGGTGTATGATAAAGGCAAGATAATCGGCGGCCTGGCCATTTTCCTCTGCCTGGCCAGCTTCCCCGTCTGGTACATGGCGGCCAGCGGTAAAGCCGATTATCGTCCAGATCCTGTATTGCCGGCCAGCGAGAATCAGTGTGTAGAATCGGCGCAATATATGAGGGAGTACCATATGCAGCTTGTGCAGCAGTGGCGAGACCAGTCTGTGAGGCAGGGCAATAGTCTATACATATCCAGCGATAACCGTACATTCGATATCAACCTCACAGGAACCTGCCTCAAATGCCACCCCAGCAAGGCTGATTTCTGCGACCGCTGCCATAACTATACGGGCACAGCCCCAAACTGCTGGGACTGTCATAATGTGCCACCGGTGAATGCGCCGCTGCAGGGAACGCAATGAGCAATATGAATATCGACCGCCGTTCTTTCCTCAAACTCACAGCGCTCGGCCTGCTTGCCCTGGCTGCCAAACCTGCCCTCGACCTTATCTCAAAGCCTTCCGCCGCCAGGGCTCTCAACGGCCCGGCTTCCGACGGGCGCCTTGTCATGGCAGTCAACCTCAATGCCTGCAAGTCCGCAGATGGTTGCGCAGACTGCATAGCTGCCTGCCACCGGGTGCACAATGTCCCGGACATAGGCAACCGCAAGGAGGACATCAAGTGGCTGTGGGACGTCAGCTACGACCAGGCCTTCCCCGATCAGGAAGACAGCTTGGTGGCGGAACCACTGCAGGACCGCAGGGTGCTTGTGCTTTGTAACCATTGTGACAATCCGCCCTGCGTTAAGGTGTGCCCCACCCAGGCAACATGGAAGCGGGACGATGGAAT
Organism: uncultured Dehalococcoidales bacterium; assembly: GCA_964554375.1. Classification (GTDB taxonomy): domain Bacteria; phylum Chloroflexota; class Dehalococcoidia; order GIF9; family UBA5629; genus CAIMUM01. The sequence continues at coordinate 53,635 of CAZKOL010000002.1, read as the reverse complement.
TGTCATGATGGACTACCATCGCTGTATAGGTTGCCGCTATTGCATGGCAGCCTGTCCCTACGGCTCCCGCAGCTTCAACTGGCGCGATCCGCGCCCTTATATCAAGACCATAGAGAATAGCTATCCAACCCGCACCAAAGGCGTGGTCGAAAAATGCAATTTCTGCGAAGAAAGGCTGGCCGAAGGGCTGCAGCCTGCCTGCGTTGAAGCTTGCAGCAGCGGCGCGCTGACATTCGGATACTTGAAACCGGGCACTGAAGTGTACAAGCTGATATCATCTCAATTCAACCTGCGTCGCAAGGACGGACTGGGTACCCGGCCGCAGGTCTACTATTTGCTGTAGGATCTACATTGATTGAAAACATACTGAAGGGCGGGAAGAAATACTGGCTGCTGATAAGCGGCCTGCTCCTATTTATGGCCGCCGGCCTGGCCGCCTATCTTCAACAGTGGGACATCGGCCTGGCTGTAACCGGCTTGAGCAGGGACATTTCCTGGGGCCTGTACATCGCCAATTTCACGTTCTTCGTCGGCGTGGCCGCCTCCGCCGTCATGCTGGTTATCCCCTATTACCTGCACAATACTAGGGAGTTCCGCCGCATACTGATCCTGGGCGAGTTCATGGCCGTAGCGGCCTGCCTGGTGGCAATTACCTTCATCCTGGTGGATCTTGGACAGCCCGCCAGGGTCTTTAATATTATCCTTTATCCCTCACCCGGCTCAATTATTTTCTGGGACGTGGTCGTGCTCACGGTTTACCTGCTGCTCAACATTGTCATGGGCTGGGTGGCGCTGGATGCCGAATATAAAGAGGTGGAGCCCCCGGCCTGGCTAAAACCCCTGGCCATCGTATCTATCGTATGGGCGATCAGCATTCATACGGTCACCGCATTCATTTATGCGGGCCTGGCGGCACGGCTCTTCTGGCTGACCGCTTTACTGGCGCCGCGTTTCCTGGCCTCAGCCTTCGCCTCCGGCCCCGCCCTTTTAATATTGCTGGCGCTGGCCATGAAAAAATGGGGCGGCTTCGACCCGGGCAACCAAGCCCTGGATAGTGTGGCTAAAATCGTAGCCTACGCCATCATCATAACCGTGTTCTTCCTGATTCTGGAAGTCTTTACCGTTTTTTATAGCCAGGCGCCCGAGGCTATGGCCCATTTCCAGTACCTGCTGTTCGGATTGGACAACCATTACAACCTCGTACCCTGGACATGGGCCTCCATCCTGTTGGCCTGCACAGCCATTGTTATGCTGGTCATACCTTCGTCGCGCAAAAACCACGGGACCCTGGCACTGGCCTGCGCGGCTGTTTTCATCGCCATCTGGATCGACAAGGGCCTCGGGCTCGTCATACCGGGATTCATCCCCTCGCCTTTAGGCGAGATATCAGAGTACACGCCTACCCTGATTGAAATACTCATAACAATGGGCGTCTGGGCAATGGGCGGGCTGGTATTGACTCTGCTGTTCAAGGTAGTCCTGGGTGTCAGACAGGGGAAACAATAAATTTGTAGTCGTTGACAAATGCTGTCCGGCTGAAGATAATTAAGCTGTTGAAATGTACCATCCGCTGAACACCATACCGCAGGGCAAGAGGTTGCCGACCTTTCTATGGCTGCTGGCCGCAACCATAGGCATCAGCGTGGTATTCCGCCTGATCGGCCCTTTCAAACCAAATATAGTGGATTTCGAATTGGCCGGCAGCGTGGCAAAATCATCTGCAATCATCGGCGCCTGGGATACCCTGGCCAGGCTACAGACATGCTTTAACCTGGGCTTCGATTACCTTTACATGCCCGTGTATTCAACTACCATAGCTTTGGCCTGTGTGATAGGCGCCGGGGTCGTCTCACGAAGCGGGTGGCGCAATCTCGGCATGCTGCTGGCCTGGGGGCTGTGGCTGGCGGCTATTTTCGATGCCGTGGAGAACTACGCCCTGATAACCATGATGTACGGCAGCCCTGTTGACCCCTACCCGCAGGTAGCCGCATACTGCGCCGCCTGCAAGTTCAGCCTGATCCTGCTGGGTCTCCTCTACGCCGCAGTCTCTCTGGTGATCTACCTGGTCAAACTCTCCAGGGCGAAGCTCGTGCCTCTACACTAACCTACGCAAATCCTCCCCGATCTATGAAGTCATAGCTCACTAACTATACCCCAACTGCATATATAGCTAAAACCAAATAGGTGTTGGTCAGGTACTTAACTTAAAAATAAGACCATATAGTATATATACTATATAATAAAATATAATATGCACACTAAATATACAGTATCTGGCATTTGCTGATTTCATTACTATAATAGGTATATATACCTATTATAGAATGTATGAGTATAAATGGCTAAGTCACGTTTTCAGATATCAAAAAGGGACATCATTGCTGAGTTTGATAACTCTGGCAAGAATGTATTCGCATACCTGGATATCTCGATAATACTTGAAAAAAACAGGGGGTTCTGGCGGCTCCCTGTGAGCTTAACCACGCGGGAATTCATTAAACTGATGCTTCTATATACAAAAATAAAAAAGGTTGATTTTGATTTTCCGATAAGGAGGGTAACAAGATTCACCTGGGGCGATGCGTCGACTTTGAGCCTGGCGCTTAGTTTAGAAAATAATTCTTACTTAACCCACTATACAGCCACTTTTTTGCACAACTTAACTGAACAGGTCCCCAAAACTGTATACGTCAACTTTGAACAATCAGAGAAGGCCCGCAGTGATAATGTATTGTTGCAAAGCGGCATAGACAGGGCGTTTTCAAGCCCTGCCAGGATATCCAGCAATACTGCTATATTCGAAGATTACAAAATATGTATGGTCAACGGGCAATTTACCAACAGGCGGGGGGTCATGGAAATTGTCACCGATGAAAATGAAAAATTACAAGTTACCGACATTGAAAGGACGCTGATCGATATAGCTGTAAGGCCATTTTACGCTGGCGGAATATACGAAGTTCTCAATACATATCGGAAAGCCCAGGGAAGGGTTTCGATCAATAAACTTACAGCCCTGTTACGAAAATTAAACTACATTTACCCATATCACCAGGCCATCGGGTTTTATCTTCACAAAGCTGGAGTTTACAAAGAAACTCAGATCGAGTTGTTAAAGCAATTTGATTTCAAATATGATTTCTATCTTACCCATCAGATGAAAGAAAGGGAATACTCAAAAGAATGGAGACTTTACTATCCCCGTGGATTTTAGAATTCTAGCGCAGCAAATTTTGCTTCCACGTAATCAAAATAGAAATCGAAATCCTTAAGTTGCACACCGCTTTTAACAGTGTTTGTTACAGAGATAAAGTCCGGCCGGTGGAATTCCCTATAATCCCTTATTTTCCTTAAGAAATGCCGCGGCGCTGTTTTAGATGAAGAGATGATATTGACACAAACGCTTTAAAAAACCGAACCCGCTACCAGCTTGCTGGCTTCGTAAAATTTCCGCGGGAATCAGAGAGCGTATCAGAGAATTGCGACCTCTCTAACACACTATTATTTATCTTGGGCATATGCGAACTGGCCACGCTTATCAACTTTCCACTTGGTGGATTATGCCGGTCAGGATTCACGAGTATCACTGATTTTTTAAATTTCCTAACTACAAATTCGATGGGTGTGGCAAGGTCTGAATCATTGGATATTACGACAGCCTCATCAAAATCCTTATCGAAACAATCTATTAATAAATATGAGGCCAAATTTACGTCAGAGCCTTTTTCCTCCCGCTTTAATATTTGTACTTTCTGAGGGGGATTCTTCGGGGGGCTAATAAGATCTGTATACGCAAGAGGATATTGGGGCATTAAACGAGGCCATCCAACAAATAGACCCCGCACTATTTTAAGATTAGGGATTGTCTCTAAAGCTCGCAAATATATCTTTTGCCGCAGGGGAGCTCCTGGGTCATGATCCAGTGGTTTGACAATAGCGGTGAAGTACCGAATGTGCTTAATAGTAAGCCTGGGTAAAAGAATATGGCACATGGTGGCTATATTCAGCCATTTATGGCGGGAATGCGCGAGCGAACCGTAATACAGGTTAAAACCGTCTACGTATACATTAGCCGTCAACTACATCCTCAAATACAAAAGCCGCTCAAAGAGCGGCTTTTGTGCCCTACCTACGAAAAAGTAGGGGAATCAACTGTGCTAATTATAATCTAATGTATCATATTGTCAAGTATCATAGAACCCTCCCTGGTGGAAAGTTCTCCGCAGTATAGTGCTTTGCACTATTTCGTGTGAGCTGTTCATGTAGTATAATGCCGCCAAAGGGTATCTGAGGTTTAGGTACAAAGCTTTAAGGGTTAAGCTGATATGGAAGGCATGATGGGCGCCAATGGTAGAAAAACGTAAGGAGTTACAGGACTTTTTGGAGGTGTAGCGCCTTGGCGGAAGATTTGAAGCCATTTCAGCATTATATAAACGCCATTGAGAAAAAGCTGGCGCAGGGTGATGCCACCGAGCACACCCACCGTTCGGCGCTGGAAACACTGGTTGAGCGCCTGGATACGGGAATCACCGCCACCAACGAGCCGAAACATATCGAGTGCGGCGCCCCTGACTTCATCGTCAGAAAAGGCTCAGCAACCATTGGCTATATTGAGGCCAAGGATATCGACAAGAACCTCGATGAAGAGGAGAAATCGGAACAGCTAAAACGCTATCGCGATTCACTCAGTAACCTTGTCCTGACCGATTACCTTGAGTTTCGCTGGTACGTGAATGGCGAGCGCCGGCTTTCAGCGCGCCTCGGTACAGCCGCAAAAGAAGGCCGTATTAAGCGGGATAAAGACGGCATTCAGGCGGTAGCCGAGCTTCTGGATAGTTTTCTCGCACATAAAGCCACAGGCGTGGGTACACCCAGGGAATTGGCCCAGCGTATGGCCCGGCAGGCACACCTGATTCGCAATCTCATCATTAAAGCTTTTGAGAAGGAACCGGAAAAGGGCAGCCTGCACAGCCAGCTTGCCGCTTTCCGAGAAAACCTCATCCCTGACCTGTCGATCGAGTATTTTGCCGATATGTATGCGCAGACCATTGCCTACGGCTTGTTTGCCGCCCGCTGTACTGCTCCTGAAAATAAGGATTTTACCCGACGGAATGCCGCTTATCTCCTGCCGAAAACCAATCCTTTCCTGCGCAAGCTTTTTAACCAGATTGCGGGACCTGACCTTGATGACCGCATAGCATGGCTTGTTGACGATTTATCTCAGCTACTGGCTCAAGCCGATATATATAGCCTACTTAAAGACTTCGGACGTCGTTCCGGCAAAGAAGACCCTGTGGTGCATTTCTACGAGACCTTCCTCAAAGCCTACGATCCGAAGATACGGGAGATGCGCGGCGTTTACTATACGCCCGAGCCTGTGGTCAGCTACATCGTGCGCTCTATAGATTACCTTTTAAAAACCAGCTTCAATAAGCCGCAGGGGCTGGCGGACGAGAAGACGCTTATCCTGGACCCGGCGGTGGGCACGGCAACCTTCCTCTACAAGATAATAAACGAGATTTATCAAGCTACGGCTGGTAAAGGCCAGCAGGGCATGTGGAACAACTACGTAGAGGAAAAGCTCTTACCCCGCATCTTCGGCTTTGAACTGCTAATGCCCCCATACGCGATTGCCCATCTCAAGCTGGGCCTCTTGCTTCAGGAGACGGGCTACGAGTTCGAGAGTGAGCAGCGGCTGGGTATATACCTGACCAATACGCTGGACGAGGCGATTAAACACTCAGATACGCTATTTGCCCGGTGGATAAGCGAGGAAGCCAATGCGGCCGCCAGAGTGAAGAAGGATGAGCCGATAATGGTGGTGCTGGGCAATCCGCCTTATTCCGGGCATTCGGCAAACAAGGGTGATTGGGCGAGACGACTGGTGGAGCGATACAAGACCATTGATGGCAAGCCACTGGGTGAAAAGAACCCCAAGTGGTTGCAGGACGACTACGTTAAATTCCTGGCATTTGGCCAATGGCGCATCGAGCGCACGGGACAGGGTATCCTGGGTTTCATTACCAACCACTCCTACCTGGATAACCCCACCTTCCGAGGCCTGCGGCAGTCACTGATGAGCACTTTCACCGATATATACATCCTGAACCTGCACGGCAACGCCAAGAAAAAAGAGGTTGCCCCGGATGGCGGCAAGGACGAGAATGTATTCGATATCCAGCAAGGGGTAGCTATTGGTATTTTTGTTAAAGAACGGGGCAAGAATAGCCCTGCAACAGTTCACTATGACGAACTATGGGGAATACGGGAAGGCAAGTATCAAGCCCTGGCTGAAACAGATATCAACAGGTCTGATTGGAAGGAGCTTAAGCCCTCCAGTCCATTTTATTTGTTCATGCCGAGAGATGAAGCTGAATTAGATGAATACATGAGGGGCTGGAAAATAACTGACATTTTCCCTGTCAATGGCGTTGGCATGACTACAGCTAGAGATGATATCGTAATTGACTTTGAAGCGGAACCGCTGATTGAAAGAGCTTCACTGTTTCGCGATTCACAGGAAGCAGACACGGTTGTGTGTGAACAACTAGCAATACCTCAAAAACTGGGTTGGAATGTCAGTCATGCAAGGCAACTTATCAGACAAGAAAAAAACCTTGAGCAGTTTATCAAGCCCGTATTATACCGCCCTTTCGATACTAGGCTTATCTTCTACCATGACTCTTTAGTCTGGCGCACCGTAAAACAAGTCATGCGTCATATGCTTGCTGGTAAGAACCTGTCGTTACTAATCACGCGTCAGACTCGTGACCAATGGGATACTCTCGCCACACGCTTCGTTATTGGACACAAAGCATTGTCCGCCTATGATATTACTAGCCTTGTCCCCCTCTACCTCTACCCAACCGCAGGCGAGATGCAGCTTGAGGCTGGTCACCGCCGTCCCAACCTGAACACTGAGTTCATCAAGGCCGTTTCGGAGAAGCTGGGTCTAAAATTCGTTGAAGATGGCAAAGGCGACATTGAGCAGACCTTTGGTCCGGAGGATATCTTCAATTACGCTTATGCCATCTTCCACTCGCCCACTTACCGCAGCCGCTATGCCGAGTTCCTCAAGATGGACTTCCCGCGACTGCCACTGACTTCCGATAGAGCCCTATTCAAGTCGCTGGCAGCGAAAGGAACCGAGTTGGTATCTCTTCACCTCATGGAATCACCCCTACTGAATAACCTTATCACCAAGTACCCTGTGGCAGGCTCAAATATAGTGGATAAGGTAAGCTATGATGAAAGAGTTGGTAGAGTGTACATCAATAAGGAACAATATTTCGAGGGCGTGCCGCCTGAAGTCTGGAATTTCCATATCGGCGGCTACCAGGTCTGCCAGAAGTGGCTCAAAGACCGCAAAGGTAGGACACTGACCTATGACGAGCTGACCCATTACCAGAAAATGGCGGTCGCTCTTAAAGAGACCATACGGCGGATGGCAAAGATAGACGAACTCATTCCTGGGTGGCCGGTGGAGTGAGGGAGTAGTTCGTGGGATGAGAAAAGAAGTTTACAACCTAGAATTTTCTCGTAACTGTCCTGACTTGACCATCTTTGGATATCAGTTTACCAGGGTAGATGACTATCAGAATAGAATAACCAGCCTGCAACACTTAATTACATCTTACTCAGAGTTTGAGATTCATGCCAATACGGGAAAACATGCCGTAACTGCATATGTGGAAATCCCTGAACACGAACAAGAGGCAGCTCTCGCCTGGGCTTACAGTAGCGAGACTGCCCTGAGTGACATCCTGCTCCTCCTCTCCATTTTTACTAGGCGTGATGTCTTTGCGGTCGATAACGCAATTGATGACGATACCGGCAAGGTAATAATAGCAGACCCGCGGCTTTATCCCTCTGGGGGAGTGCTTGGGGCCTCCATTCCTTACGAGAAACGACTTATAGACCCCACCGACCCTTTGAGCGGCTACAACATTGGTTTCGAAAAATGCCTTAATCAGATATATGAATTGATTGGGACTGAAGAGTGGAAACAAAAATACCAGAGGGGATATCTGTTATTTTTAGCACAACAAGCTTTCCGTAGTCGTTCTCCGGATATAGCCTTTATTCTTTGCTGGATAATATGGGAGCATTTATTTGCGGTTCTTAATCATGAATGGCTTCCAGAAGACAGGTTAAGGCGAATACACTCGTCTGATAAAGTAGCTTTCCTTTTTGTAAAGTCCGAAATAAAGGACAATATAACAGAGGAGAATAGAAGGCAAATTGAGAAGTGGATAAAAATCAGAAATAGGCTCGTCCACTTTGGGAGTTTTCCCGAAGTCGACCCGAAAAATAGTGCCAAGCATTCTTCTGAGTATGACTCAGTATATGATGATGTGATTTCTTTCATAAGGTTCACTGAGTTCATAATAGCCAAGATACTAAAACTTTCGCCTTCCCATGCCCTCAATACTAAAAAGATGGATGATTTCCTAAAGGTGTAAGCCCAACCACCAAAGGGGTAAACCATAAAAATAAAATGTCCCAATCGCGGGCTTGAAGAGGAGAGTAACTTTTGCAGCAATTGCGGGACAGCCTTGCCTAAGCCTAACGATTCCAGCGATGCGCAAATGCCTGACATCTCTTGAGCGGCGAAATGCCCGACATACAAGTTGGGCCAGCTTGAGTTAGTAGCAGAGATAGACGATCTGATACCCAGGTAGCCAGTGGAATAGAGACGTAGCAATATATATGTTTGCGGGGAAATCTGTTTGCCGGTTACATGCGGGCTTTCATGTTGCAGCGTAGCTGTGCAGACCGCCGAAAAAGTAATTGCCGAAGAATGTGACCAGCACGGCCAGGAAACCGATGACCAGGAACCATGCGCTGGGGCTGTCCCTCCACTTAAGCGCCAGCCTCATGATCAGGTAGCCTCCATAAATGAGCCATGTCACAAGCGCGGCGGTCTCCTTGGGGTCCCATGACCAGTAGCTGCCCCAGGCGATTTCAGCCCAGGCCGATCCAACCACGATAACGATTGTCATGAAGCAGAAGCCGGCTAATGCCGAGCGGTACCCCAGCCTATCGAGGATTTGAGGGGCGGGCACAATGGGAGCGGCAAACCTTCGCCTGGTGAGATAGAGGACACCACAAACGAATCCGAGCGCAAATAAACCATAGGCGATGATGGCGCAGGATACATGAAGATTAAGCAGCCAGGTCTGGCTCAGCGCCGGTGGCAACGGCTGGTGCTGGACAGGCAGGGTGAATGCATAAACAAGCATGGCAAGGGTCACCAGCGCTCCCGCCGCGCTGATCATATCGTTCTTGTGCCACCACCTGAAAACCAATATAACCGTCAGTATGCCCCAGCCGAATGACATGGAAAATTCGAACATATCGGTGGCGGGGATATGCCCGGCCTGGATAGCATGAGCGATCAACGTAATTGTGAGTGCAAGCCAGGACAGTAACAATACAGGCATGGCGAAGCGCGACGCATTATTGTCAGACGGCCTCTTGCCCAACGTGGCGGAAATAAAACCCCATATATACAAAACCACTGCGATCTGCAGGGACACCAGTGAGGTCACGAAGGCAATAATCTCAAGTTGCTGCATGTGTGTTCTGCAATTATCGGCGAATATGCTAATAGTCTATGGCTGCTGCGCCATGTATGGCGCCCTAACACGAGCACGAATTGAGATCGTGCGCTGTGCGCTGTATCAGCTCGGCCTTCATCGATTCTGTCAGGTCATTGAAATACGCCGAGTACCCGGAAACACGCACAACCAGCCCCACATACTGGCCTGGGTGCTCCTTTGCATCGATGAGAATGGCAGGATCAACGACGTTGAACTGCACCTGCATTCCACCGCTGGCGAAGAAACCGAGAATCAACGCTTCCACCAGGCGATTGCGCGAAGGGTCTTTGATCATTCCCAGGTCAAGCTTCTCGTTGAGCGCATAGCCGTTGGCGACCAGGTTATTATCTATACAGGCTGCCGAAGACATCGAAGCCGTCGGGCCGTTCCTGTCACGTCCATTGCAGGGCGAGATGCCATTGGCCAGAGGAAGTCCGGAGAGGCGGCCGCCCGGCAGGGCGCCTGTGCGCGCACCGAAGCCCTGGTGCGTGGTCATGGACCAGAACCCGGGGTAGTATTTACCTCCGCGCGGGTTGTCGCATCGTGTTACCAGCCCGGTGTAAATAGCGGATACCATGCGGGCGTAATAGTTGGGCCTTTCCTCATTCTCGCCATATTTAGGTATTCGATTCAAAATAATCGCCTGTAACTCAGCATAACCTGTAAAATTAGCATCCACAGCACTGACCAGTTCCGCCAAAGATAGCCTGCCTTCTTTAAATACGATTTGTTCGATGGCTGTCAGGGCATCCACTGTATCGGCCAGGCCTATGCACTGGCAGCCCGTGGAATTGTACTTTGCGCCACCGGCATTGACCTCCATGCCCTTATCCAAACAGCCATCCACTACGCTGGACAGGAATGGCGTGGGGCGATGAGCGGCGTGGGTTTGCTCGATTGCATTGTTCCCAAAGGTGGCACGCATTATCATATTCTCAAGCTGTACTCTGAAAGCAGATGCAATGGTTTCCATGTTATTGAGCTGGTTTATTTCACCCGTGCGCGGCCCGAATTGCACGCCGCTATATTCTCCATTATGTAAGGCCAGGTGCAAAGCCATGGGCATATTCAGGAAAATCGCACCGGCTGCAGGGAAGCTTTTCCCCGGTACTCCCCATTCCACGCAACCAACTATGGAATAGTCCTCAGCATCCTGCCTGTCAATGCCTGATTTTTCCAGAGCTGATGGTATCTCATCGTCATTGAAGAAGGCCGGCAGTCCGCCGCCCTTCTTGAGCACCTCGCAACAGAGATCCATGAATTCGACCGGAGTATCTTTATTAACCCTGACATGAAAGTTTGGCTGCCTGAGCCTCACCTGGTCATAAGCCTGCAGGAATAGATAAGATAGTCCGTTCACGCCGTCGCTGCCATCGGCTACACGTCCCCCCAGCGTTATGCCCGAGGCCGAAGACAGGCCGCTGAAATACTCGGTGGCGCGGTCAAAGAAAAGAGGCAGCAGTTCGCCCGCTTTGGCAATAAAACAGCCCATCAGTTCGGCAGCCTGCCCGCGGGTCAACCTGCCGGATTCGATATCGCGTTTATAGTAAGGATAAAGGTACTGGTCCATGCGCCCGAAGGAGATGCCGTGCTGAAAGTTCTCGTAGTGCAGCATGACGTGCGTGATAAAAACGCACTGCAAGGCCTCATAAAAAGTCTCCGCCGGCTCCGCAGGCACGCGGTTAAATACCTCCGACAGCCGCATCAACTCCTGTTTTCGCACTTCATCACTGGATCTAATAGCCTCCTGCTCAAGGAATTTGCTCCATCGCTTACCGTAATCGGCGGCAGCCTCAGCGCAGACCAGAGCCGCCTCGTAGAAGGCGATTTTTTCAGTGATTTGTGCAGACGGGTTATTCACCCGATCTGCATCCGGGCGGACCTTAAGGTCCGCCCCTACGTGTAGGGACGGGTCTTCAGACCCGTCCGCAACGTATACTTCTAACTCCGTCTTTGCTTCCTCCAATTTGTCCCGTATCTCCTGCGCTATACCGTTGAAGCCCAGCCTGAGCACGGCCGGATGATCCGGTGTAACATGCGAAATTCCTGAGAACTGCGTCAGTATAAAGTACCTGCCCTCCAGCATCGAATTAAAGAGGTCGGGGTCGTTGCTCAAAAGAGGTGTCAGCGCCAGCACTGAACGATTAAACCAGAATGGGAAAATCTCCTGCTCCAGTTCTTTAAGTTGAGCCGGCTCAATGGCCATGGGATTTTGCCTGCGCCTGGATATACCCCTTATCTCCGGCAGCATGAGCAGGCCGCCCAGGTCGGGATGGATGGGGGCGCCTACCCGCCAGGCAGACGGATTGCCCGCTATCAGCTCACCGTCATATACCTTCAATTTCATATTTTCAAGTATGTATTTGAATGCCCCGGCATACTGGAGGACAGAATCACTTGTGGAAACATTGCGCCTCTTTAACAGCATTGAATTTAGCTTGTTATTGAGGGCTGCCTGCCACCTCTTTTGAGGTATGGATTTAGCCGACTTTTCCAGGCCCTTACGGTAAAAGCGATATTGGATTGACGACAACAGCTTATCCCACCGGTCTTTGTTTGTATTTCTGCTAAAATAAGCGGTAAGCAGTGAAGCTTTCTGCGTACAGACGTGATAGGGTGAGATGAGAATATCCTCGCGCAACTTCTGCAACCGCGGCAATGCTTCCAACGAACTATTCGATACTGTCATGGCAGAACCAGTTTCAGCCAAAGAACGATTAACCTCTATCATCTTAATTGCCACTTCAAATTATAATCTCGGACCTTCCAAAATGAAATATCCAGCCTAATTATATCAGTTTACAAATTATACAAATAATGTATAATCTAACTATTAACGGGCGGGAAAAGGATCAGGCCCGATTATACCTGTAAGTAGTATTATTTAGTATCAACCTTGATCTGATTAAATAACCAGGAGGCGCAGTACATGGCAGACAGAGATACACCCTTAATCAACGACCTTGAAATCGGGCCCTGGCCCAGCTATGTGAAAGAGATCAAGCGGGCTGCCAGGAAGAACACTGCAGCCAAAGATCTGCTGGGCGTGCAGGAGCTCTCCTTCAAGGACAAGATCACTCATTGGAAGCACGGGGGCATCGTAGGTGTGACCGGCTACGGCGCGGGCGTTATCGGCAGGTACGTGGATGTTCCCGACAAATTCCCCGCTGTCGAGATGTTCCACACCATGCGTATCAACCAGCCGGCCGGGTGGTTTTATACAACCGAGGCTTTGCGCAATATATGCGATATCTGGGAGAAATACGGCAGCGGCCTGACCAACTTCCACGGCTCTACGGGAGACATCATACTCCTCGGCACTAACACACAGAACCTGCAGCCCTGCTTCGACGAGTTGACCGAGGCAGGCTTCGATCTGGGCGGCTCAGGTTCAGCGCTGCGCACCATCAGTTGCTGTGTTGGCCCCGCCCGCTGCGAGTACTCCTGTATCGATACGCTGGATATTTGCAGCAACCTCACCCAGGAGTTCCAGGACGAGATACACCGCCCCCGTTGGCCTTATAAATTCAAGATCAAGATCTCGGGATGCCCCAACGACGGCGTGGCCGCCATTGCCCGCGCCGATTTTACTATCATCGGCACATGGCGCGATACGCTGCGCATCGACCAGGACGAAGTCCGCAAATACGTTAAGAACGGTTTTGATATCAGGGGCATCGTCACTGACAAATGCCCGACCAAAGCGCTGGCCTGGGATGAGAAGCAGCAGGAGCTTAGCCTGCGGGCAGCCGACTGCGTGCGCTGCATGCACTGCATCAACAAGATGCCCAAAGCACTGAGGCCCGGGTTGGAAAGAGGCGCCACCATACTTATAGGCGGCAAGGCCCCCATTATCAAGGGCGCTTACCTCTCATGGGTGCTGGTTCCCTTCATGAAAATGGAGCCGCCCTACGATGAGGCCAAGGAGCTGCTGCGCAAGATCTGGGATTGGTGGGATGAGAATGGACGAACGCGCGAGCGCGTCGCCGAGTTGATCGAGAGGATGGGATTCAAAACCTTCCTGCGCGCCGTTGATCTCAAACCTGTTCCCCAAATGGTCTATAAGCCCAGGGCGAATCCATACGTATTCTTCGATTAATTATATTGAAGGAGAGATAGAATGGGAAAAAGCGATATCGGTCCCCCAAGCTATAAGAAAATGATTCCAGCGGTTATCGAGAAAAATTATGGAAAGTGGAAGTACCACGATATAATAAAGCCCGGCGTGCTCAGACATGTATCGGAGAGCGGCGATGAAGTCTGGACCGTAAGGGCGGGCTCTTGCAGGCTGGTCAGCATCGATTTCATACGCGATATCTGCGATATCGCCGATAAATACTGCGACGGCAAGCTGCGCTTCACCAGCCGTTACAATATCGAATTCATGACGCCTAAAAAGGAGAACGTTGAACCCATTATCGCAGCCGTTCAAAAAATCGGCCTGCCGGTGGGAGGTACGGGCAAGTCCATATCCAATATCATACATACGCAGGGCTGGGTGCATTGCCACAGCGCGGCCACCGATGCCTCCGGAGTCGTCAAGGCCATTATGGATGAGTTATACCCTTACTTCACCAGCATGAAGCTGCCGGCCAAGCTGAGGGTAGCACTGGCCTGCTGTATCAACATGTGCGGCGCGGTGCACTGCTCCGACATCGCCATCGTGGGCATACACACTAAGCCACCAAAGGTCGACAACAGCAAGGTTACCGCTGTTTGCGAGATACCCACCACTCTGGCTTCCTGCCCTACCGGCGCCATACGCAAGAGCCCTGACGCAAACGTAAAGGGACTTGTGGTCAACGAGGAGAAATGCATGTACTGCGGCAACTGCTTCACGGTCTGTCCGGCTATGCCGCTTGCCGATAGCGAGGGCGACGGCCTGGCAATTTACGTGGGTGGCAAGGTCTCCAATGCCCGCAGCGCACCCATGTTCTCCCGCCTGGCCATCCCATACATTCCCAATAACCCGCCCCGCTGGCCTGAGGTTGTGAGCGCCATTAAAAACATCGTCGAGGTCTATGCCAGTCATGCGCTCCCCGACGAGAGAATGGGCGAGTGGATAGACCGCGTCGGCTGGGAGACTTTCTTTAAGCTGACAGGCATACCCTTTACCGAATACCATATCGATGATTTCACACACGGCGTGGATACCTTCCGTACCACTACACAGTTCAGGTGGTAAAAGGAGTGACAAGATGACTGATGGAGTTAGCGAGGAACTCAAAGAGAGAGTTTTGAAATACCTGGGCACGGTCAGCAAAGCTAAAAACCGCGATGTGGCACGCGCGATCGAAGTAGACAAGCCGCTGGTGGACAAGGCTATCGCCGAGCTGGCCAAGGAAAACAAGATAGAGTACATCTATCTGGGGACATCCTATATACAGCTCAAGAAGTAGCAGGAAACATTACATGCAGACAGCGCGATTGATGATCGCCGCCCCCCAGGGGCGCTCGGGCAAGACTGCCGTGGCCATAGGTCTGTGCGCCGCCCTGAGGGAGAGAGGTATGAAGGTCAAGCCTTTCAAGAAAGGGCCCGACTATATTGATCCGTCCTGGCTTACAGCGGCCGCCGGCGTCCCCTGCAGCAACCTCGACCTTTTCATGTTCAACCATGCTACGCTGATAAAGGGTTTCCATGAGGATTGCGAAGGGGTAGACCTGGCGCTCATCGAGGCCTCCATGGGCCTCTACGACAGCGCCTCTGAGAATGGCGAGGGCAGCTCGGCATGGTTGGCGCGCGAACTGCAGGCGCCCATCATACTGGTCATCAATTGCTCCCGCATGACACGTAGCGCCGCTGCCATGGTTCGCGGTTATGTTGATTTTGAGCCGGCTACGCCTGTCGCTGGCGTGATATTGAACCACGTTGGCAACTCCAGGCACGAGCGGACCGTGGTAAGGGCAGTTGAGCAGCATTGCAGTATACCCGTGCTGGGCGCAATACCCAGGGATGATCGTCTCGTAATACGGGAACAGCATCTCGGCATCGTCCCGCTGCAGGAGCAAGCCGAGGCCGCAACCATCATCGACCGGATCGGAAGCGTCCTCAGACAGTATGCTGATATCGACCGTATACTGAATATCGCCCGCAGCGGGCAAGCCCTGACCGGTGTTATCAAAGACAGCTGCGCTGCCCAGCATGATGATAACGCTCATGATTCAGTGAGATTGACTAGCTTTGCTGGCGATGTCACGAGCAGCCTATCGATGAAGCAATCCACAGTCACGCCGGTTAGAATCGGCGTCCTGGCAGATAAGGCTTTCAGCTTCTACTACCCAGAGAACCTCGATGCTCTGCAACAAAACGGAGCGCAGCTTATATATATCGATTCCCTGAAGGATAACCACCTGCCGGCAATTGATGCCCTGTATATCGGCGGCGGCTTCCCCGAACTGTACGCCGCCGAGCTTGAGGCCAACGCCAGCCTGCGCCGGGACATCAGCGCAGGTGTGGAATCCGGGTTGCCGGTCTACGCCGAATGTGCGGGATTGATGTACCTTTGCCGTTCCGTAAGCAGCGGGGGAAGGCGCCACAGTATGTGCGGTGTAATACCGGCCGACGCGGCAATCGAGAAAAAGCCGCAGGGGCACGGCTATGTATCAGCCAAGGTCACGGGGCGAAACCCTTTCTTCCCCCCAGGCACACTGCTCAAGGGCCACGAGTTTCACCATTCCAGGCTATTGAACGTGGGCAGGACGCGCTTCGCCTATTGCGTAACCAGAGGCAACGGGATCGACGGCAGGAATGACGGCTTTATATATAAGAATGTCCTCGCCTCGTACATGCACCTGCATGCTCGTGGAGTGCCTTCCTGGGCAAGTAATTTCGTGAGGCTGGCCGCCACCAGGCAAGCTGCAGAAAAGAAAATGACAGTTATAACCAGAGGATAAAGGAAAGGTTCGACGAATATCCCGATAAATATTCGAAAGACAAATAAACAGCAGGAGAATTGAGCATGCCTAAAGTTATACTTGGCGGAAAGGAACTCGATATAGACGAAGATGGCTTCATACAGGAGCCAGAGAAATGGGACAAGGCCGTGGCCGAAGATATTGCCAAGACGGAGGAAGCCTATCCTATGAGTGAGGACCACTGGAAGGTGATAGATTACCTGCGCAAGTACTTCCTTGAGTTCGAGATTGCACCGCCCATCAGGACGGTCATCAAGCAGACCGGTTTCGATCTCAAGACCATTTACAAGCTTTTCCCCAGCGGCCTGGCCAAAGGCGCATGCAAGGTAGCAGGACTACCCAAGCCCACGGGCTGCGTTTAAAATCAGCAAGCTATTGAGTTGCTGCTGATCATCTGTGCCTGCCTGCTGATATTCATCGCCGGTTCAGGCTGGCGCATTCGCAAATATGCTTCTCTTCCGATATACCTGAGCCAGGAGCTGTACCCGGCCAGTTTCCACCTATTCACCCTTCTTAAGGGTATCTATCTTGCAGAGCGCATATAGGCCACAAAACCCTGTTATACCTGTTATAAGCGCGATCAATCCAAGGACGACCAGCACTATCATCGCCCACATACCCCAGGAGCTCTGAAAATATACACTCAACCCGATAAGAAGTATGCCCACTATTATCCTGATGACCCGGTCCGCTGTTCCTTCATTCTTCTTCATACGACCCACCTCCTTGTCTGCATTCTAATCTTCAAGTTTATAACGGTCAATTCCATCGGCTCATAAGGATGTGCGAAACTGCTGCCCCGACAGAACCGGCTTTCTCCTGGTTATCAAGTCTTGGGTGGGAGTGGGATCACGGAAGGTCATAGGAAGCAGTTACTTGATTGTTTACCTGATTATTAAAAAGTATATAATATCCACAATTATTAGCATCTAAAGTCTGAAATTTTCTGGTAGCAGTGAAAAGATATGGTTAGAAGCTCCAAAAGCAAGTTGCCTCGTAAAGAGCAAATAGTTAATGCGGCCCGGAAGCTGGTCATTAAAATCGGCAGCGAAAACGTGACGGTCAGGAGGATTGCCGAGGAAGTGGGATTTAGCGAGGCGGCGATTTACCGGCATTTCAAAAGCAAAAAAGACATCCTGTATTTACTCGTGGAAAATATTGAGAGCAGCCTGATCTTGGACATGGACGTCGAGGGTGACGGAGATGGCGATGTGCTTGAAACCATCCTATTACGTCATCTCTCGTCTATCGAGATGCGGCGCGGTATATCATTCCAAGTTATAGCGGAAATAATCAGTCTTGGTGATAACAAGTTAAACGGGCGTATTTATGATACGATAAAAAGATATATCGAGAAATTAAAAACCATATTAAAGGAAGAGGTCAGTAGGGGGAAGTTACGCAGAGATATCGATGTAGATGCGACCGCCTTTTTGATATTCAGCGTGGTTCAGGGTTTATCAAATGTCTGGACCTTAAGCAATTACAGCTTCGATCCCAAGGATAAGTTCAAAGCCATTCTCAGCACATTGAGAACAGGACTTTCGGATCAAGGTGATTAGTATATGTCTGTTGTAGATGTATTCGGGTTGATCGGGATTCTACTTGTCATCGGTTTCCTGGCGGATTTCCTTTGTAAGAAAACGAGATTTCCTGACATACTGATTCTCCTGGCACTGGGTTTCCTGATAGGGCCTGTCCTCAAATGGGTTGACCCGGCTCAGATAGCGCCTTTTTCCCAGCTAATTGCCAGCTTAGCTTTAGTTGTCATTATATTTAACGCTGGCATAGAATTTGAATTTACCAGGGTTCTGTCAAGTGCGCCTCGAACATTAATCCTCGTGTTATTTGGCGTGGCATTCAGCATAGCTGCCGTGGCAGCCCTGGCCTATTATTTATTTGACTGGAAATTGATGAACAGCATTTTGCTTGGAACTATCGTGGGGGGTACAAGCTCCGCCATAGTAATGCCGCTTATATGCCGTGCCAGAGTGCCTGAACAGGCTTCGTCGCTTTTAATCTTGGAGTCTGTATTAAACAGCCCCGTTATAATCGTGATTGCGTTGGTACTATTGGAATCCGTTGTTGCCGGGGAAGCAGGTATTTCGCTATCGACCGTTGGCGTAGATATAGTTACACAATTTCTTCTTGGGCTATCAGTGGGAGTCATCGCAGGATTATTCTGGCTCTGGATACTGACATTGCTGCAAAAAGAAGAGTATAACGATATTTTGACCCTGGCTGTTGTGCTACTTCTATATTATGCCGTTGAACAAATTAACGGCAGCGGCGTTATATTTGCCCTGGTTTTCGGTTTGATTCTGGGGAATGGCGTTGGAGTAAGTAAACTGCTTAAACTAAAACGCACCGCTGAAGCTACTGAAATAATGAGGAGATTTACTGCTCAGATATATTTCTTCATAAAAACCTTCTTTTTTATATATCTCGGCTTAATAATCACCTTTGGAGATCCGATGTTAGTAGTGCTGGGCGTTGTTATATCACTGGTATTACTGCTGGTACGATATTTTGCAGTGCTTCTTACTTCGATAGGCAACCGTACATTATTCTCAAACAGGGGTATATTGACTACGATGTTAGCCAGAGGAGAGTCTGCGGCAGTGCTGATACAGCTGGTGGTTGCCGCGGGTATAATAAATGCTGCCGTTTACCCGGATATAATTATGACAATCATTATAACTACGGTAGTTATTTCGGCTTTAGGTGTTATTATTTACGGCGGAGAACCGGCCGAGGAAGAAGCTACGTCAGCGCCGACCTGAGATGCTTATCGGGAGCAGGTAAATGTCCTGCTTTCTGAGACAAAGAATATGTGAATTCAATGACGCTATAGAAATAGCCGTGTTCTAAATATAGAAACGATAATATCGTACTGAGAAGCAAATCCCTGTCGGTTAAAGGTTATTACAATTAATGCATGACGCAGCGCTCGCCATAGCTTTAGTCGGCATACTTATTTTTGCCGCACATCTATTTGAGGCAATATTCAGGCACACCAGGATACCCGATGTCTTGCCTTTGGTGATTATCGGTCTTCTGCTGGGGCCCCTCTTCGGCATCGCGTCACCCACACATTTCGGTGCGGTGGGTCCCATTTTCACCGTAGTAACGTTTATCTTAATCCTGTTTGAAGCCGGGACAGGTCTGTCTATTTCATCTTTACGTAAAACCTATAAAGAAACATTGATGCTCAGCACGGTTACCTTTGCCGTAACTGTCGCAGCAGTCGGTGCGGCCGCCTATTTTCTAACCGGATTAGGAGTTGTTAAGTCATTTATTCTCGCTTCGGTGGCAGGGGCAATTTCATCCGCAATTATTGTGCCGATGCTGAGCCATTTAAATATGCAGGATGAGGGAAAGACCGTGCTGCTATTGGAATCATCAATCACCGACGTATACAGCGTATTAGCTGTAATCAGCCTGATTGAAATTGCCAAAATCGGGGATATCATGGACTTTGATATAGGGCTGACAGTGGGCAGGCTGCTGGCATCGTTTTTACTGGCTGCAATGTTGGGCACCGTTAGTGCATTTGGTTGGTCATTCATCCTGAATAAAGTGCGCGGTTTGCAGAATTCGAAGTTTACCACTGCAGCGTTTGTTTTTGTTATTTTTGGCCTCGCTGAATGGCTGGGTTACAGCGGGGCGGTAGCAGCGCTGGCATTTGGGATCACGCTGGGAAATATCGGTTCATTGAGATTGCCTAAACTTAATAACGGCCATAACGCAGGCCTGAGCGGATTGAATATATCCGAGAAAGCATTTTTTTCCGAGATGGTGTTTATCCTGAAAACATTTTTCTTCGTGTACATGGGTATTTCGTTGCAGCTGGCAAACTGGTGGCTGATACTGGTTGGACTTGTTTTGACTGTTATTATTTACATAATTCGTTTGCCTGTTGTAAGGGCTACTGTTCTAAAATCCACGCCTGTGCTGGATGCATCGATGCTGGCAGTCGTAATACCCAGGGGGCTGGCTGCAGCCGTCCTGGCGTCCATCCCTTTTCAACAGGGCATGCCGGGTGGGGATATTATCCAGAATATTGCGTATGCAATTATATTGATCAGTATCATTGTAACGTCCCTGCTCGTTTTCCTTATCGATAAAACCAAATTCAAGAGGTTCTATTCCTGGTTTTTTTCAAATCTCGGACAACAGACAAAATCTGCCTCGTGATACGGACGGCCCAGTTATTTCAAGGCAAAATACTGCCAATGATGGACTAATTGAATCCACGGAAGTATTACAATATAATTAAATAATAAGTAAACGTTAACTAACAGATTCTCAGGATAACAAGCTGGCATACAGTTCAGAGCGCTATTTTAGCAGGAGGCGACTGCCTATATTTAGTCTATATACGCTGAAATGCAATTGGCTCACGATCATGGCTGATTCCGCTACAAAATTTGGCTATCCTTTAAATAAGTACAAATACAAAACGATCAGAGCAACCGGCCAGATCGTTATCAATGACGGGCATCCCGGGATTATTGTAAGTGATCCTATCGATATCTATGTGGTCAGGTGATACCGATAGCTTCCGCCGATTACCATATTTGTAATATGATTTTATTGAACTGCGGGCAGCATTAATTATCCGTATTTGTTCGTATTGTATCGAGAAAGGATGTCTATTCGTATTTTGTGGATTTCATAAACATGAAAGTTGGACTGTTTTCTTCATATGACTATTCTCATCCGGGCGGCGTAATCAATCACGTTACCCATCTTGCCCACCACCTGCAAATATATGGGCACAATGTAAAGGTCATTGCGCCCTCATTCGGGAAAGTTGTGCCGTATTTTGAGCAGGATGTGAAATCTGTGGGACTGCCTTTGCCCATACCATACGGGGGCACTACGGCTCGGATCGCCATGTCGCCGTGGCTTCCGTACCAGGTCAAGAGAGTGCTCGACAAGGAGAACTTTGACATAGTGCATTTGCACGAACCATTTATCCCCATGATCGGCCTCAGCGCGTTGGCGCAATCGACGGCGGTGAACGTCGGCACCTTCCATGCCTGCCATGAGAGCTCAGCACTTTACTGGCTGGGTCAGTCCGTTGTGAGGAGGCTGGGGAAGAAACTACATGGGAAAATAGCGGTTTCAAAACCGGCTCTTAGCTATATTTCCAAATATCTGCCTGCTGAATACAAGGTCATACCAAATGGCATTGATACCGGCCATTACAGGCCCGACGGCCCCCTGCGACATGAATATAAAGATGGAAAGCTAAACATACTGTTCGTCGGCAGATTAGAGGAACGCAAAGGATTAGAAGACCTCATCTATGCCTGCTCTTATGTGAAAAGGGATTTCCCCGGATTCCGACTTATCGTGGTGGGTCCCGGCCTGAAGCTGCGATATAGATATGAACTTCTCGCGAAAAAGTTAATACCGGACCAGATTGTCTTCACAGGATTCGTGCCTTTTAATATGCTTGCGGATTACTACAGGACCGCAGACATATTTTGTGCGCCGGCGACGGGAGGGGAGAGCTTCGGAATCGTGCTGCTGGAGGCCATGGCCAGCGGCACGCCGGTTGTGGCTACCGATATCGCCGGGTATTCAAGTGTTGTAACGCACAAATTCGATGGAGTGTTGGCCCGGGCCACTGACAGGCAATCAATAGCTGATGCATTGCTGGCATTGATCCATGACAAACAATTGCGCATAAGGCTGATGGAAAACGGTCTGGCGACAGCTAATAAATACGGGTGGGAGCATATCAGCCGTCAGGTTATCGACTACTATAAGTCGCTGCTTAACCGATTCCCTGAGTCACTCCCGGTTGACACAGGTGTGAAAATTGTTTAGAATGTTAGTGAATAATCACTTACATAATGGATCGGCCACTACGTGGCGTGCGATTTGTGTGAAAAATGGTAATTAAGAGGGGGAAAAGGGAATTCCGCCAAAAGCAAATAGCATCGGCGGCGGCAAAGCTGATAGTCAAGCTAGGAGGTGAGCATGTCACCATTAAAAATCTTGCCCTCGAGATAGGCCTGTCGGAAGCCGCCATATACAGGCACTTCCCCAATAAACGAGCAATTTACCACTTCCTGATAGATTATGCAGAAAGGATATTAATTGACGATCTGTCATACGTGGCGGATGCTGAACTGGTGGAGTCCTCTGACCTTGACGCTTTGATGAAAAGGCACGTGGCAAATGTGGTAAAGAGGCGCGGCATCTTTTTTCAGGTATTTACTGAAGTAGTCAGCATGGGAGATAGGCAGCTCAATAAAGAGACGGTAAATGCCATTAATAATTATATCGATAACGTATCCCGAATTTTTAGCAGGCATGCGGCTACTGAGTGCGGCAGGAAAGATGTCGATCCGGCTAATTCAGCTTTCATTTTCTATGCGTTGCTCCAGTGCCTGATCAATTTCTGGACCCTCAGCGGCTATTCGTTCAACCTGAAAGGCAGGTTTAATAATATCTGGTCCAGCTACAGGATATACCAGTAGGAGTTGTATAGGACATTGAGAATTCTAGTTGCATACGAAGGACATGGATACGATAATAGATTAGACGAGGAGAAATTTTATGTGGAATCAGGCCGATTTACATAGGCTGGTTAAAGAAAAACTGTCTGGCTATCTATTTGTTGTAGTTTCTAACAGAGAGCCTTTCATACATACATATGCCGGCGATAAAATCGAGTGCACAGTGCCGGCCAGCGGCCTGACAACTGCCCTTGATCCTGTCATGCGAGCATGTGGCGGAACATGGGTGGCACATGGCAACGGCAGCGCGGACAAAGAGGTCGTAGACAGCAAAAACATCGTGCTTGTTCCGCCTGAAAGCAGGAGCTATAAGCTCAAGCGTGTATGGCTATCCGA
Organism: uncultured Dehalococcoidales bacterium; assembly: GCA_964554375.1. Taxonomy (GTDB): domain Bacteria; phylum Chloroflexota; class Dehalococcoidia; order GIF9; family UBA5629; genus CAIMUM01. The sequence continues at coordinate 30,246 of CAZKOL010000002.1, read as the reverse complement.
CGAGGAAGTGGACAGGTATTATTTAGGGTTTTCCAACGAGGCCATGTGGCCGCTCTGCCATATAGTATTCCAGCGCCCCAAGTTTAATGATGAAGACTGGTATACTTATAAAAACGTCAACAGGCTTTTTGCAGATGCGGTACTGGAGGAGATCGGCCATCGCAAGGCTTTTGTCTTTATTCAAGATTATCATTTGACTCTGGTATCCAGGCTGATCAAGGCCAAGAATCCACGTGCTATTACAGCCCAGTTCTGGCATATACCCTGGCCTAACCGGGAAGCATTCAGGGTCTGTCCCTGGCAAAATGAAATACTTTATGGATTGCTCGGCAACGATTTGCTCGGGTTTCATATCGCTTACCACCGCCATAATTTCCTAGAGACTGTTGACAGGGCATTGGAATGCAGGATCGATAATGAGAAATTTTCTGTCAGCCATGGCAATCACACAACATATGTCAAGCCGTTCCCCATCAGCGTGGATTTCGAGGCCATAAATAAAAAAAGTCAGGCGGCGGAAGTTGAAAGTGAGATGAAGGCTATTAAAAATAAATACGGCATTACAGATGAGATAATCGGTATCGGCCTGGACAGGATCGATTACACCAAGGGCATACCCGAAAGGCTAAAGGCTATTGATGCGCTGCTGACAAAATACCCGAAATACAAGTACAAAAACAAAATAGTCTTTTTTCAATTGGGCGAACCCAGCCGCATGAAGATCAAGAAATATGAGGAACTGAACATTGAGATCGACAGGCTTATCTACGATATCAACAACAAGCATCAGACTGACGGCTGGCGGCCTATCATATATGTTAAAGAGCATAAATCACCCGTCACGTTGTTGGCGTTCAACAGGCTGGCGCGTTTTTGTATTGTCAGCTCCCTGCATGACGGTATGAACCTAGTCGCCAAGGAGTTCATATCCAGCAGGGCGGACGGGGAAGGGGTGCTCATATTAAGCCGGTTTACCGGCGCGGCAAGGGAGTTGGAGGATGCCCTGCTGGTCAACCCGTATGCTGTGGCGGATATCGCTGAGACAATTAAAGCAGCGATAGAGATGCCTGAGGGTCAGCGTAGAAAGAGGATGACTAAATTGCGCGATAAAGTTCGGGAAAACAATGTCTATCGCTGGGCAGCCGATATTATCTCGGCCATGGTTGATATTAAATAAATCGCTTCAGGATCAATGGAATATCTTTTCAACGATTGGAACAGCATCTGGAAACAATTAAAAGCCGCGAAACACAAGGTGATTTTATTCGACTATGACGGCACCTTGACACCGATAGTTGACCGGCCGGAGATTGCTCGCCTGCCTGACGGAATTGGAGTTATGCTTGATAAACTGACGCATAGACCGGGGGTAACTGTAGGGATTATAAGCGGCCGGGCGATCTCTGATATACGGGAGATGGTCGGCGTGGGCAATATCGTTTTCGCAGGAAATCACGGGCTGGAGATCGAGGGGCCCGGCATAAGGTTTATCCATCCCCTGACCGATGAAATTAAATCGGCGATGCATATTATAGGTCTTATTCTAACGAAGGCGACGGCCAGGATCAGGGGTGTAATCGTCGAAGATAAAGGCCTGACCCTCAGTGTGCATTACCGGCTGGTCGATGCTGAGCAGCTGCAGCAGGTCGAGGCCATATTTGACAATACTGTTAATATTGGCAGAAAGGGGGGCAAGATCAAGACTTCATCGGGTAAAAAAGTGCACGAGGTCAGGCCCGCCGTCCCCTGGAACAAAGGTAAGGCTGTACAGATGATCCTAGAGAAGTTCGTGCCGAAAAATGTGCGCGGGTCGTATCTATCCATGTATGTTGGGGATGATTTAACGGATGAGGATGCCTTTCAGGCCATCAACAGCGCGGGAGGGATATCGATATTTGTCGGCGACAACAGGCAGAAGTCCGCTGCCGCATATTACTTAAACGATACATCCGAGGTGAGTAGTTTACTTGCTGAAGTACTGAAGATTGCGTAGGATAAGAACATGATCGAATGGTTTGAACAAAATTGGTTGCTTGTAGTGGTGCCGGCTGCGCTGTTTCTGGCATTTTGTATCATTGGCTTGTGGGCGAGACGCGTCCTGTACAACCATCTGGACAGGCAATTAAGTAAATCGGGGTGGGGTGGCCGGGATGTGCTGATTCAGACTACCCGGGGCCCCTTCTTTTTCTGGTTCGTTCTGCTCGGTTTATATGTTGCTGTCGCATTCTCCACCTTACCGGAAGAAAATAAGATTCTAATAGTCAAGGTTATTGCAAGCGTATTCATAATTTCCATTATCTGGCTTCTTATCATCCTGAGCGAGAGGCTGCTGCGTATTTACCTGAGCGAGATCAAACACGTTAAACAGCCTGGAAAATATGTGGTCACCGCTGTGCGTTCGGCTCTTCTTATAGTCGGATTATTGATATTGCTTGACTTTTGGGGTTGGCCGGTGACCCCTTTAATACTGCTGATTGGCATAGCCATGCTGGTGATCATCGTGGCCTCGCGTGATGCGATATTGAATATTTTCTCCGGATTCGAGATTTCAGCAAGCCGTCTTATAAAGGAGGGCGATTTTATCAAAATCGGCTCTGACGATGAAGGATATGTTATCGCCATGGGGTGGAGGAACATAATCGTCAAGACACCCGATCAAAATACCATTGTGATACCTAACAGCAAGCTGGTCAGGGAAACGATCGTCAATTACGGCCGCCCGCTAAAAAAAACTTCAAAGCCGTTTCACTTCTATACGAGGCTTCATCTCAAGGAACTTACCGGGCTGAAAGCAACAAATTTAATCGCGCTGGTCAATATACTTAAAGCGGCGCCGGATTCAATTGTTTATTACCACACACATCATTTCCTGGAGGAGTATCAGTTCCTGACGCCTGAACCTGCAAATGATTTTGCCTTATGGGTCGGTGATGCCCTTGACAATCCTGTGCTGTCAGAGAAACTGGCCAATATAGATACCTTTGAGTATACCAGCCTGGGGTCTTTAAAGGCCGCCTTGATCTCGGTTATCGAGCAGTATATGGCGGAAAACCCGGATATCCGGTTCACCCAGGCCGAGCGCGAATTTCATTTCGTCAAAGCGGTCAACATCATCGTGCCAACCCCTTACTTCGCCTCCGACCTGCGCGAGTTTGTCGAGGTTTTTCGCAAGATTACTATAGATTCCCTTTACTACCATGTATTTGAGTCGAGGCTGAGGCTGCAGAAACGGTCCAGTGACTTTTCCGTATGGATCAGGGACGCTTTTGGTGAAGACGATCTTGCCGAGAAAATCGACAATCTTGTGCCATATACTACGACTATTGAGGGGTTAAGGTCAGTGATCATTCAACTCATCGAGAAACGAATTAAGTAGGAAATACTATGAATGACACAGCAATCAGCCAGTATAAAACCAAGTTAGAGGAATACCAGCCGATCGTAGGGAAAAATATAATCGATGAACTGAAGATATTGGGCTCACACCTTGCGGGGAGGAAGGTCCACAATATTAATTCGACATTTTCGGGCGGTGGGGTGGCGGAGATACTGACCCGCATGGTCCCGCTTTTAAACCAGCTGGGCGTCGATGCCACCTGGGACGTGATCGGGGGTGACGAAGCATTTTTCAATGTCACTAAAAAATTCCATAACGCTTTGCACGGCAGGGATGAAAGCATCACTAAAGACGACCTGGATATCTTCATGGAGACAAGCCGCAAAAACAATGGGAGTATGGCTTTAAATGCGGCCATATATTATATCCATGATCCGCAGCCGATTATGTTGATCGAGAGAAAAGAATCCTTGGGCGGCAAATGGATATGGCGTTGCCATATCGATGTTTCGCATCCGGATAAAGACGTGTGGAAATTCTTAAGAAAATATGTAGTGGGATACGATGCTACGGTATTCTCAGCCCCCGATTTTTCGCAGCAGTTGCCCGTCAGGCAATATATGATTTCACCGTCAATCGACCCTTTGAGCGACAAAAACAGGGAGATATCACAATCTCAGATTCAGTCGGTGCTCGATAAATACGGCCTGGACAACGGCAAGCCGATGGTGGTCCAAATATCCCGTTTCGATTATTTAAAGGACCCGCTTGGCGTTATCCAGGCATTCAGGATGGTCAGAAAAGGTATCGACTGCCAGCTGGTTCTGGCGGGAGGAACGGCCACCGACGATCCGGAGTCGTCCCGGGTGCTGGAAGAAGTCAGGGAAAACGCCAACAATGATCCGGATATAAAGATACTTGCCATTCCTCCCGGCAGTGACCTTGAGATAAACGCTTTGCAGAGAGCCGCCACCGTCGTATTCCAGAAATCGTTGAAAGAGGGTTTTGGCCTGACCATAAGCGAAGCTCTGTGGAAAAGTAAACCGGTAGTAGCGACTGAGGTGGGGGGGATTCCCCAACAAGTAAGAAACAAGATAACAGGGCTTCTCTGCCATAGCGTTGACGGCGCAGCCTATGCGCTTAAACAGATGCTCAGTAATCCAGACTATGCCGCGTGGCTTGGTAAGAATGGACATGAACATGTGAAACAAAACTTTTTAATAACCCGTCATGTAAAGGAGTATCTCCTTCTGTTTATAGCCGTGGATAATCCGTCAGATACCATATATTTATAGACGTATATGTCATAAATTCACTGGTATGGGGGTTGGATATGTACAGGAGAATAATGGCGCCGCTGGATGGATCGGATTTGGCTGAGCTTGCCTTACCGCATGCGGAAGACCTGGCAAGGAAAGAAATATCTGAACTCGACCTGATAATGGTCGTCGAACAATTTGAGGCGCCGGTCCATGGCGGGGTTGTATTTGATGAGGAGACTATTGAGCAGATTCAGCACAATCAAGAGGCGGCAACGCAGGATTATTTGAATAAGCTTGCGGACCGGTTGAGAGCAAGGGGAATCGATGTGAGAACCAGTGTTTTAACCAGGAAAATAGCTGATAGCCTTATAGATTACGTAATCGTGAATTCGATTGAGTTGATTATCATGGCCACACATGGAAGGTCCGGCGTAAGCCGCTGGATCTGGGGCAGTATAGCGGAAAAGATTCTGCACGCATCTACAGTGCCGATATTGTTGATACATGCAGCGGGTAAATTGCAGTAGAAAATCATTTAACTGCATGGCATGTTTTAAGGTGCGGGAATGCCGATTGCGCAGCAAGAGATATCCGTATTTGTGCTGACGGGATTGGTCTTGATCTCAGTCGGTACGTTAATTCTCCCGTTCCTCGTTAAAAAGATCAATGAAAATATTGAGTTATTTTTCCTGCTGATGGGCATTCTAGCGGTAAGTGTGGTCGGAAATTGGTCATGGGGATTATTCTGGGAAGCTGTTGAATCGCCGGTAATGATTTCCGGTATACCTGTCGGGATCTTTCAAGTAGTCCTCATTTTGGTTTTTATTCTCCACTTTCTGAACAGGCAATTTAAGCGGGCATTTCTAAATCTTATAAATAAACTGGATGCAAGGCTCTTTATTTTCCTTTTAATACTATTTCTGGGACTTTTCTCAAGCGTGTTATCTGTGATCATAACCGCGGTGATCATGGCCGAGATTTTAACTATAATCCCGTTAGAAAGGCAAGATAAAATAAAACCGAGAGAAATTGACGTCCGTATCGCGTGGACCGAAGCCACCCCCGGCATCCGGGAGGTTGTTTGTTGATCCGTGTTGAACTCCTACTTAATCAGCTTGCGAGACTCGGCCTCGATCGTCCGATAAACATCCCTCAGCGGGATGGCCTTTTCAGCGGCAATCTTCTTGCATTCTTCGTATTCCGGCGCGATACTGATTATCTCGTCCTCGAAGCGCTTGACCTTGACACTGACCTTTCCGTAGCTTGACTTAAACTCGACGATATCGCGGCCGGCGATATGGCGGAAGACGTGGCGTACACGTATCCCCAGCGTGGAGGTCTCACGCATGATGGTCTCCGCCAGCCTCGATTCAAGATCACCAGGGGCCAGTACGCTCAGCATAACGGCGGGACGGTTTTTCTTCATCTGAATATGTGTAAACCAGACATCCAGCGCGCCCTGCGCGAATAGCCTTTCCATTACATAGTCGTAGATCTGCGGATTCATATCATCGATGTTTGTCTCCAGAAGCACCATACCCTCGTGGCCGTCGAGATCGGGCGCCCGCCCTATCCACAGGCGCATGACGTTGGGATACTCATCGGCATTCATACTGCCCGCACCGTAGCCGATCTTTTCCACGTTCAGATGAGGAGTGCGGAAATCAGCCAGCGTGGTCACGATGGCGGCGCCGGTCGGCGTTACCAGTTCCCTGCCATTCATGGCCGCATGGCAAGGACCGACAACAGGCGCCTGTTTGCAGGCTATTAATTCCAGTGTTGCCGGCGCCGGCAACGGCAGGGCGCCGTGGCGACACTCTACGGAGCCCACAGCCGCCGGGAAAGAGGATGCGAAAAATTGCGTTATCCCCATCAGGTCGAAGCCGATAACTGCCCCCACGATATCCACGATGGAATCCACGGCCCCGATCTCGTGAAAGTGCACCAGCTCCATCTTGACTCCGTGGATTTTAGCCTCGACCTCACCCAGGTTGCGGAATATATCCAGCGCGCGCTTTTTCACTTCGTCCGAAAGCCGGCTGCCCGCTACCAGCTCTACGATATCGCCATAGGAGCGGTCGGGCTGTTTGACCTTATCATCGGGTATCACCCGTGCCCGTGTTGCTCTCAAGGCTCCCCGCTTGACCTTTTCGGCCGTAACTCTGTAGCCCATCAGCGGCAGCCTGCCCAGTTCCTTCTCAAGTTCTGTCAGGGACAGGCCGGCATCCAGCAGTGCCCCGAGTATCATATCACCGCTGCAGCCGGCAAAAAGGTCGAAATAGGCCGTTTTCCCCATCCGAATCCTCTAAATCACCTGCTCATGCTTCCCATCTGATAGCCCGCCAAATCGACGGTGACATGATTGTAGCCGAGCTTTTTTATCGCCTCGACAGCAGCCTGCCGGTTGCCCTTTTTAAAGAGCTCCTTGAACCCTTTCTCATCAACCTCGATCCTGGCTGTATCATGATGGTGCCTCAGCCTGACATGTTCAATCCCCAACCCCCTGATAAAGGCCTCGCCCGAGGATACCTTCTCCAGCACCTCGTGCGTGATGGGCGTCCGGTGCGGTATCCTGGTGGCCAGGCAGGACATAGCCGGCTTATGCCAGTTCGGCAGCCCGATTGCCCTGGCAAGAGCTCTGATCTCTTTCTTGGTTAAAAACGATTCTGCCAGTGGGCTGCGCACACCCAGTTCAGCGATGGCCATCAGACCCGGCCGGTAATCGCTCAGGTCGTCGTAGTTGGTGCCGTCGCAGACATATTTAATATGCCTGACACGGGCGGCCTCATTTAATATCCCCAGCATGTTCAGCTTGCAATGATAGCAACGATCCCTGGTGTTGATGGCAAAATCCGGTATATCGAGCTGGTTGAACTCTATCTCCATCAGCTTCAGCTTGAGATCAACAGCCAGCTTCCTGGCCGCCTCGAATTCCTCAGCCTCCATCAGTGGCGACCTGGCCAGCACCATCAGCGCATTGTCCTTCAATATGTCCGTGGCCGTTACGGAAAGGAATGTGCTGTCCACACCACCCGAATATGCCACGATGGCGGAATTCATCCTGCCTATTATGTTTTCCAGGTGGCTCGCCTTATCGGCTGTCCTGCTTTTAACACCCAGCTTGCGCATTTTTATCTGTTGATCAGGCCGGCCAGATAGCCTGCATTAAACCCTCCATCGATATTGACCACGGCCACGCCCGGCGCACAGCTGTTGAGCATGGTCAGCAAGGGCGCAACTCCCTTAAAATTGGCCCCGTAGCCGACGCTGGTGGGTACAGCTATAACCGGACAGGTCACAAGCCCGCCCAGCACTGCCGGCAGCACACCGTCCATGCCGGCCACGGCAATGATTACTTTAGCGCTCCTGAGCTGCTCCAGGTGGTCGAACAGGCGGTGGATGCCGGCCACCCCAACGTCGAAAATGCGCTCAACCCTGTTGCCCATCAGCTCGACCGTGACAGCCGCCTCCTCGGCCACGGGTATATCTGCTGTACCACCAGTTACTATAGTAATACCCGCTTTCCCCGCCTTTTTTATTGTGCGGTCTATGGTGATTGCGCGGGCATCCGCATTATAAACGGCATCCGGCAGTCTCTTCCTTACCGCTCTAAATACATCGATATCGACGCGTGTGATCAGCACCCTGCCCGAATGCGACGCCATGCGCACCGCTATACCGACCATCTGCTCCGTCGTCTTGCCCGGTCCAAAGATCACCTCGGGAAAGCCCGTGCGCAGGCTGCGGTGGTGGTCGAGCTTAGCATGTACCATATCCTCGTAGGGCAGAACGCTCAATTGCTTAACTGCGTCCTGCAGGGACAGGTCACCCGACTGCACCTTCTTGAGCAGGTCGGTCAGCCAGCGTTCGCCAACCTTCTGCGCGCCGTAGTTTACCCGTTTTTTAACACTTTTATCCATCGGTCTTCCCATGCTGCTCGTTATGGTAAGTATATCGCAGTCACAAGAGCAGTACAATATGGACACCGAAGCCGGGGTTAAACAATTTATACAAAAATGTTGTTTTTTGTAACACGGTGTTTTAAAATACGGCGTCCGCCGCTTGTAAGGCCAGCGGGCCGGGCGGGCGAAGGGGAGGTGAAAATGAGCATACCCAAACTTAGCGAGGAGAAGTACCGGGAAGTTGTAGCCGCTTACGAGAAGAAGACACCCAAATCCAAAAAGCTCATCGAGGAATCGAGCAAATACATAGTGCCCATGGGCGCTCCCGCCTACATGATCTGGCACAGGCCCTACCCCCTGTTTATCGACAATGCCAGAGGTTCTAAGCTTTACGATGTGGACGGCAACGAGTACATCGACATGTTCATCGACCAGGGCATCTCCTATATCGGCCACAAGGCGCCGGCCATCCGCAAGGCCATCGACAAGGCCCTGGATAAATACGGCTTCCACCTGGAGATGTGCGAGGAACTGGCCACCAGGTGGGCGCAGAAAGTCATGCAGCATTACCCCTCAATCAAAAAGATCAAAATAGTCAACTCCGGCAACGAGGCCACCGAACTGGTCTGCCAGATCGCCCGGGCTTTCACCGGCAAAAACAAGATCATCAAGTTCGCCGGTCACCATCACGGCTGGAACGGCGTGCTGTCTTACGATGCGCTGGCGGCCGGCTCCGGCACCCTCTTTACACTGGGCATACCCAATAACCACTGGGACAACCTGATCAACCTGCCGCCCAACGATATCGGGATCGTGGAAAAGGCGCTGCAGGACAATAAAGACCAGGTGGCGGCTGTAGTGCTGGAGCCGTTGGGAGCTTCCTCTGGAGGAGCGCCTCTCAACGAGGGCTTCCAGAAGCAGTTGCGCGATCTCACCACTAAGTACAATGTACTGCTGGCCTTTGACGAGGTGGCTACCAGCTTCAGGGTGGCCATCGGCGGCGCGCAGCAGGCTCTGGGCATAACGCCCGACCTCACCTGCCTGGGCAAACCGGTCGGCGGCGGCATGCCCATCGGGGCGGTGGGTGGACGGGAGGATGTGATGTCGGTGGTCGGCGCACTGGACCCCAGGGCCGAGCATTTCGGACCGCTCTTTCCCATGGGCTCATTCTGCGCCCACCCGCTGGCCATGGCGGCCGGCATCGCCTTCATCGAGGAGCTTGAGAAAGGTGACTACATCCAGAACTCCATCGCCCGCGCGGCAGACCTGGCCAAGGTCATCAACGAAGTGGCAGCCGGCCTGAAGATGGACGTCTCGGCCCATGCCATCTACAGCATCGTACACTTCGGGCTGAACGGTAAGTTCGATATGAGCCAGGCGATGGAAGTCTTCGAATTCGACCTTATGATCAGGCTGGCGCTGCTCTTGAGCAACCCGGGCGTGGTGCTGCTGCCCGGCCACGTATACATGTCGGGCGTAATGACCGAGAAAGACATACAGAAAAGCCGTGCTGCTTTCGAGACGGCTTTCAGTATTTACAGATAGTGTATCGGCAGGCGGGTTCTAATAGCCTGTTGACAGGGGGAGCGGAAATTGTATAATGCCTTAATTCCAACGGATTCTGGCGCATACAAATAAAACTGTTAGGAGAAGATAGGGATGACAGAAGCAACGCAGCCAGCCCAGGGTACCCTCAGAAAGGAGCTCACGTTAATACTGCTGATCTTCCTCATGATAGGCCTGAACGTCGGCGGCGCCCTGTTCACGCTGACCACGGTCGCCGCAGGCCTGACCGGGCCGTCGCTCATCATCGCACAGATCATCTGTGCACTGCCAGTATTCCTCGCCATCATACCGTACATGCTGCTGACGTCCATCGCGCCCAAGTCGGCGGCCAGCTATCAATACGGCAAGCTCGCCTCTTACCCCATGGCGGTGGCGGGCGTGATGGTGCTGCTGGTGGCCATGCCGCTGGGCGGCCTGCCCCTTTTCGCCATCACCAACGGCCGCTTCATCATGATGCTGTTCCCGGACGCGCCCGCGCTGGTGCCCGGCCTGGGCATATCGTGGGTTGTGCTGATCGCTATTATCACCATCACCCTCTTCTATATCATCAACATCGTGGGCATCAAGCCCTCCGCCTGGGTGCAGTTCGGCATGGTATTCCTTCTGATCTCCGCCCTGCTGGCATTCATCTTCGGGGGCTTCCCCCAGATAGACTGGTCCAACTTCTCGAACATGTTCACGGGTAACCTGAAATTCCCCGCCATGCCGCCCGCGCTGGGGCAGACGGTGGGCCTGGTAGCGGCGGCGGCTATATGCTACACGCTGCTGGCCGGCGGGCTGTTCGGCATCGAGCTGGGCGACGAGGTGAAAAAAGCCGGTGTCACCATACCTAGAGGTCTGCTCATCGCTATAATCGGCGCTTTTGCCCTCACCTGGCTGGTTGAGATTGTCGCCATCGGCGTCATGAACTGGGAACAGCTTGCAGCATCCAAGGACCTCGGCGCCGCATGTAGACTGATCTTCGGCGCCAATTCATTCTGGTTCTACTATTTCATCATCGGTGGCGCCGTGATGGCCTGTATCTCCACGGTGCACGCTGTGATGACAATCTCCGGCCGCTACGCCATGTCTTATGCCAAGGACGGCTTTTTCCCCAGGTTTATGGCCGATATCAACAAGCGCTGGGGCACGCCTCACTGGGGACTGACACTGCCCTGGGCGCTGAGCGTGATCATACTCCTGCTGGCCGGTGAGACCATCGGCATCTATGGAGCGATGCTCAACTTCGGTATGCTGTGGATGGTCACCCTGGTCCTGATCGCGGCCGCACGACTGCATAAAACTCACCCCAAGGAGTTCGGCCAATCGCAATTCAAGTTTAAACCCGGCCTGGTATCATTCGCGGCTATCACCGCCGCCGTGATGAATGTGATCTTCATGCTGCTGCTGGTCGTCTTCCTGTTGATGCAGAAGGTCACCTGGCCCATAATACTGTTCATGCTCGCCATAATCGTGGGACTGGGCCTCTACTACATTCAAAAAGCCAGGAAGAAGGTAAAGCCGGCAATGCTTCAGTAGCCCGGCTTTGATATGGAGTTGCCAAATAAATATGCCCGGAATTAAGCGGATTGCTGTTATCGGGGCGGGCGTGATGGGCCCGGGTATCGCCGTATCTTTCGCCCGCCACGGTTTACCCGTTACGCTGGCAGACATTGATCCCGTTGCGCTCAAGCGCGCTGCGGCCAGCCTCCGGTCTATGGCGGGTCTGTTTAATGATAAGAACGGCCGAAGCGGCCACAGCCAGAAGGACATTACGTCCGCCATCAAGCTAACGACATCTCTTGAGGAGGCCGCGGGAAACGCCGATTTTATCATTGAGGCTGTCAAAGAGGAGTTACCTGTAAAAAGCCGCGTGTTCGCCGACCTGGAAAAGGTATGCTCCCCTCACACCATAATTTCCAGCAACTCATCCACCCTGTCAATCGACAGCATAGCCGAAAAGGTCGCACGCAAGGACAGGACCATCCTGGCGCACTTTATCAATCCTCCGGAAGTCATGCCGATAGTAGAAGTGGCGCGCGGCAGCGCTACATCGGATAAAACATTCGCGGATACCATAAACCTGGTACAGCTCATCGGCAAAAAGGCCATCATTTGCGACAAGGTCGTTCCCGGCTATTTGGTCAACTCGTTCAATATGGCCATTATGGCCGCGGCGCTGGACTTCCTGGGACGCGGAGTGGCCACCCTGGAGGCGATCGACTTCGCCTTTACACGCGGCCTGGGCCCGCGTCTGTCCGTGATGGGGCCTTTCAAGACCATGGACCTGATCGGGTTGGACCTCATCTGGCAGGCTATTATCAGCTTCGATCCCAACGCCCACAGCGACCCGCGCGCCGCCCGCATCCGCGAACTGGTGCAAGCAGGCCACTTCGGCATGAAGACCGGCCGGGGATTCTATGATTACGCCGGGCGCAGCTGTGATGAAACGATGCAGGAGATCGACCGTCAACTGCTGGAGATTGTGATGAACCGTCCCGCGGGGACAAAAGGAGGTACACACACCCATGGGATTCAATAATATTTTAGTGGTCGGCGGCGGCGCCATCGGCGGCATCACCGCAGCGCTGCTGACAAAGCAGGGCCTGAACGTGATCGTGCTGGACGCCGATAAAGAGCACGTTAAACGAATGAACAGCGGCCTGGAGATAAGCGGCTTCAGGCGACTATTGATCCCGGTCAAGGCCATGCTGCCCGCCGAATTCGGCGGCAAGGACAACGCAGGATGGGCTGATATCGTCCTGCTGGCAGTGAAGGGTCTGCATACGGAAAATGCGCTCAAATCAGTGCTGCCAGTGATGTCCAAGACTGCACCTGTGGTCTCGCTGCAAAACGGCATCAACGAGGAGACCATCTCTAAAATCGTCGGTGTTGAACGCACCATCGCGTGCAGCATAACCTGGGGTAGTACTAATAAGGGCCCCGGCCAGCTCATGCAGACCACAGACGGCGGATTTATTATCGGGCAGTGGCCGACAGGCAAAAGCATAATAGTGGAAGAGACTGCCGCACTGCTCTCCAAAGCCTTCACCACCGAGGTTGCCGACAATATCATCGGGGACCGCTGGACCAAGCTCCTCATCACAGCCTCACTTACCGGTGTTGGTACAACGGCCGGACTGACGTATGGCGGTCTGATTGAAAACGAGGCTGCCCGCGAGGTAGCGCTCACTGTGATCACCGAGACCTATGACGTCGGCATAAAGGCAGGGGTCAAGTTCGCCGACCTGATGGGCGTGTCGCCATCCATCGTCCTGGTGCGCAACAGGGAAGACTTCGAAAAGGCGTCCAAATTAATGGAGATCGCGTTCGCCAACCATAAGGCCACCAAGCCCTCGATGTGGCAGGATATCGAAAAAGGACGCAAGACCGAAGTGGATTTCGTCAACGGCTACGTGGTCAGGAAGGGCAAAGAGGTAGGGCTGAAAACGCCTGCCAACGAGATGGTGACTAAATTGATAAAGGAAATTGAGGAAGGGAAAAGGAAACCCTCCTTGGAGAACCTCAAAGAATTCCAGAGCATTACGGCTTATATTAAATAACATTTTATGCATTAAGGAGGTACTACAACACATGGCCAAGAAACTGATCATCCAGGTAGCACCGTTCGGTTCAAACACTCTACATGAAAACACACCAAACCTTCCCAACCTCGGCAAAAGGACACCTTACCTGCCGATCACACCTGAAGAGGTGGCAGAGGAGGCGCTTCGTTCTTATAACGCGGGAGCGAGCCTGTGCCATATCCATGCCAGGGACCCCATACACATGCTGGCCACTCCTGATATCAAGGTCTGGGGCGACGTTGTGGCACGTATACGGGAGAAGTGCCCGATTGTAATCGAGGCCGGTGGCGGCATCGGCGCATGGGTTGATACGACTACATGGCAGATCATCCCGGCATCCGAAGAGCAGAAGCTGGCACTGCTGGACATCAAACCCGAACCGGATATGCTCACGCTCAATATGGGCACGTTTGATATGTCGATCGGTAAGTACGGTTTTTCCACTTTCAGCAATACCCCACCCTTCCAGAGAAAGATTATCAAGGGCATCCTGGAACGGGGCTGGGGCATGGAACTGGAGATCTGGGACGTCAGCCACCTTTACAATACCATGGCGCTGTGTGAAGAAGGGGTGTTCGACAAAAATATGGCTTTCCACATCGATTACCCGCTGGGCGTTTCAGGCGGCCAGCCCGCTACGGCCAAACAGCTTATGTATATCTCCGAAGAGGGCAAGAAGATGTTCCCCAATGCCAAGTGGCAGGCCCTGGGCATCGGAAAGGACGAGTTCCCCATGATCACAATGGCCATGCTTTTGGGCGCCGACAGCGTCCGGGTCGGCCTCGAAGACAACATTTATATTTCGCACGGCGAGCTGGCCAAATCCAACGCTGAACTGGTTGAAAAAGCGGTCAGGATCGCCCGCGAGCTGGATTTCGAAATCGCTACCGTTGAAGAGGCCAGGGAACTGCTGCATCTCAAGAAAAAGTAAATATCTTCATGAAGGAGCGTGATGGATAATCAACCCGCTGCACAACGGTACCAGCTATCTTCATCTTCACGGATGTATATATTCGTCCTGCTCTTCCTGCTTTACTTCTTCGATTACGTGGACCGCACAGTGGTCACGTCCCTCTTCCCTTTTATACAGAGGGACTGGGGCATATCGGACGCTGAGTGCGGCATGCTGGTCTCCGCGGTCTACTGGTCCATCCTCATCTTCACCTTCCCCGTATCTATCCTGGTCGACCGCTGGAGCCGTAAGAAGACCATCGGTTTGATGGCTGTGTTCTGGAGCCTCGCCACGGCGGCCTGCGCCTTTATGCCCAATTTCAAGGCGCTGTTCGGCGCCAGGACGGCCATCGGCATCGGCGAAGCGGGCTACGCGCCGGGCGGGTCCGCCATGATCTCGGGGATATATCCCGAGGAGAAGCGTTCCCGCATGTTGGGCATCTGGAACGCTTCCATACCGCTGGGCAGCGCCGTGGGCATCGCTCTGGGTGGTATAATCGCCAAGAACCTAGGATGGCAACACGCCTTCGGCCTGGTAGCCATACCCGGCCTGGTCGTGGCCATCCTGTTTTTCTTCGTCAAGGACTACAAAACCGTTGAGCTGGTCAAGACGGTGGACGAAGGCAAGGGCGCAACCAAGAAAAAAATGAACTTCCGCGATATCAGCAGGCAGTTCCTGCAGACACCAACTCTGTGGTTCACCTACCTTGGCTTCGCCGCTGTCGTATTCGTAACCACCTCGATCATCACCTGGCTGCCCACCTATTTCTTCCGCGCCGGCGGTATCCCTGAAGACCAGGCCGGCCTACGTGCCAGTGCGATCATGGCGCTGGCGATCATCGGGGCGCCGCTGGGCGGCTTCCTGGCCGATCTGTGGTACAGGAAAGATTTAAGAGCCAGGATGCTGTTTTGCGCCATATCCATTCTGATCGCGGCGCTGTTGGTCTACCTGGCGTTTTCGCTTCTCGAAGGTATTAGCCAGTACCTCATGCTACTGCTTGTAGGCATCGCCATTACAAGCTTTATCCCTGCTGCGCTCGCCGTCTGTCAGGACGTGGTTCACGCCGGGTTGCGCGCCACCTCTGTCGCCCTGGCAGTTATCATCCAGCACCTGCTCGGCTCATCGCTGGGCCCCATCGTAACCGGGGCCCTCTCTGATACTTACGGCATAAAGACGGCCATGACCTTCCTGCCTATCTACCTGATCGTTGCCGCAGTGCTCTTCTTAGCCGGCTCTTTTTTCTACAAGAAGGACTATGCCAAGGTAGAGAAGATAGAGCTTCAAATGGAAGCCTGATATCAAAGCCGGGCGGGTGAGCCCGCCCGGCTTGACCACCATCACCCATAAACACATCGAATTCTATATAAAATTGCAATTTTCTATAGAATTTTGTATATTTTTGTATCGACTGAAACTATCATCAAAATACCGACTGGAAAGGCCAAGTTGAAGCACCCGGATTTAATCAGCATAAGTGAAGCCAGCCAGATACTCGGTGTGAATGAGGCTACGCTCCGCCAGTGGACGGACGAGGGTAAGCTCAGCGCGTTCGTGACACCGGGCGGGCACCGGCGTTACTCAAAATCGGACCTCAGGAAACTCACCAGGCCCGGCCAGAGAGTGCTCGGCGTCAGGGACCTGGTAAGTGAGCTTGAAGATACCACACCCCGTCACAGAGAGATAGCGCGCAGCTTCCTTAACAGCTCCCCACAGGCCGTGCAACCGTGTGAGGAGCACCAGCGGCGGCTTGCCGAACTGGGCCGCCAGTTGCTTAACCTGACCGCCAGGTATATCAGCCAGCCCTCCAGGAGGGAGGAATCGCTGGCCGCGGCCCGCGATTCCGGCAGGGGCTTCGGCCGCCTGCTGGCCGAGATGGGGATGCCACTGACTGCCTCGGTGGAAGCTTTCCTCATTCACCGCGAACCCATTATGCAGGCAGCAGCAAATATCATGGGTAAACGCGAAGCCCTGGGCGGACGCATCGCGGAGGCCATACCTCTGGCCAACCACCTGATCGACGAAACACTTGTCGCCATGATAGATGCACACCAAAAATATACGCTGAGCGGAGCCAGCCCGTCATGATATCTGTATCGCGCCTGCTCTGCGGCACCGTAAGCCCGGGCGACAGCCTTCGTTATCGGGATACAGGGCACATCCAGGGAGAGAAGGCCGTTGCAGAACCAGGCCCGGTGGTGGTGTGGAACTGCACCGGGCAATGCAACCTCCACTGCCTCCACTGCTATGCCGGCGCCAGCAGCCAGGCAGGAATGCCCCTCATGAACACAAAACAGGGTATGGACTTTATCGATGACCTCGCTGATTTCAATGTGCCCGTTATCCTTTTTTCGGGAGGCGAGCCCCTGCTGAGGGATGACCTCTTTGAGCTGGCCGGGCACGCTGCAAACCTCGGCCTGCGCATGGCCCTCTCCACTAACGGAACGCTCATTGATGAGCAAACCGCGGATAAGATCAGTAAGACCGGTTTCGCCGAGGTCGGGATCAGCCTGGACGGCGCCAGCTCAACCAACGACCGCTTCCGCGGCAGGGACGGCGCTTACCGGCAGGCGCTCGAGGGTATCCGCGCATGCGTTGCCAGGGACATCAGGGTATCCCTCAGGCTTACCATCACCAGGTACAACCACATTGAAATACCCGATATCTTCACGTTAATAGAGCAGGAGAAAATCAACCGTGTCTGCTTCTACCACCTGGCGTATTCAGGGCGGGGCAGTAAGCTGATAGCGCAGGACCTTCCCCACTCTCAAAAACGCATGGTCATGGACATAATCTGTGAACGTACACTGGACATGCACAGGCGTGGTCTGCACAAAGAGGTCCTCACTGTGGGCAACCATGCGGACGGTGTATACCTGTACCTGAGGGCGAAGGAGGACAACAGGGAAGATGCCGGGCATATACTGGAATTGCTCAAGATTAACGGGGGCAACAGCTCCGGGATCAGGATTGGGGCTGTCGATGATAATGGTGACGTGCACCCCGATCAGTTCTGGCGGAACTATTCTCCGGGCAATGTTTTGAAGCGTAAGTTCGGCGATATCTGGATGGACATGTCTCAGCCGATATTGAAAGGGTTGAAAAACCGCAAGCCACTGCTTAAGGGGCGATGCGCCCGCTGCAGGTACCTCGATCTGTGCAACGGCAACCTGCGCGTGCGCGCCGAAGCTGTATACGGTGATATCTGGGCGGAGGACCCCGCCTGTTACCTCAGCGATAGGGAGATAGGTTTAATAAAGTGAGCCCGCACGCGTCAGGCCCCCATTTTATCCAACCCCGGCTGCAACTCGTGGCATGGGAGATCACGCGCGCATGTAATCTGCACTGCGCCCACTGCCGTGCATCCGCCACCGACAGCCAGTATGACGGCGAGCTTTCTATGGAAGAATCGTTCCGCCTGGTCGACCAGATCAGAGAAGTGGGTAATCCCATCATCATCCTCACCGGCGGGGAGCCACTGAGCCGCAGTGATGTGTTCTCTATAGCTGAGTATGCAAGGGCCAAAGGTTTGCGCGTGGTCATGGGCACCAACGGAACGCTTGTTACACCGCAAATCGCTGCCCGACTAAAAGCCTCAGGGCTCTCGCGTATTTCGGTCAGCCTGGATTTCCCCACACCCGAACTGCAGGACAAGTTCCGCGGGCAGCAGGGCGCCTTTGCAGCGGCCCTGGCCGGCATCCGCAACATCCGCGAGGCCGACATCGACCTGCAGGTCAACTGCACGCTCACCAAACTAAATATTGATTACCTTGACGATCTGCTGGCACTGGCGCTGGATGAAGGCGCCGTGGCCTTCCATCCCTTTTTCCTGGTGCCCACAGGAAGGGGCAAGGGACTCAGCGAAGTTGAGCTCAGCGCCGTGGAATACGAGAGCGCCCTGAACTGGATATACGACAGGCAACTTGAACTAAAAGACAGGATATTCTTTAAACCGACAGATGCGCCACATTACCTGCGAATACTTAAACAGCGCGGTAAGCATGATGCGGCAACGGCCGGCTCTTCATCCAGCCCACATCAACACCCGGCAGGAGCAAACTCGATCAGCCGCGGGTGCATGGCCGGGAGCGGCTTCTGCTTCATATCCCACATCGGCCAGGTGCAGGGATGTGGCTACCTGGACCTGGCGGCAGGCAACATAAGAAACCAGCCTTTCGGCCAGATCTGGCACGATTCCCCTCTCTTCAGACAACTGCGCGACCTCAGCGCAATCAAGGGGAAATGTGGCATTTGTGAATATAAATCAATCTGCGGCGGCTGCCGCGCCCGCGCCTATGAAAAGACAGGAGATTACCTGGAGGCCGAGCCGTATTGCATATACCAGCCCGCCGGTATCGAGGGAGAGCAGGCAAATGCCTGAGTCCGCTCCAGTCACCTGCGAGAGCATGCTGCTCAGCATACTGCAATCCGGTTTCCCTCTCTCCAGTGAACCGTACAGGGACATAGGCATTAAACTCGGCATGACGGGCGATGACGTGATCAGGGGAATAGTCGACCTCAAGAAAAAGGGCATCGTACGCCAGATTAGCCCGGTACTTGACGCCAGAAAACTGGGGTTCCAGAGCACGCTGGTAGCCATGAAGGTGGATAAACACTTTATGACAGGCGCTGAAGGATATTTGAGCGTCCATCCGGGCATCAGCCACGGCTACGAGAGGGAGCATGAATTCAATATATGGGTTACGCTCTCCGTTCCGGTGGGGGTAGACCTGCAGGCAGAGATACTCCACATCTCTGCAAATTCGGGCGCGACATCTGTAATCGCCCTGCCTGCAACCAGGATATTTAAGCTGAGGACCGATTTCAGCGGCATGGAAGATACTTCAGCAGAACAGCCCATTTCAAACGGCTCCGGCCTTCCCGGCAGGGCCAGGTTATCGCCAGCCGACAGGGAGATCATAAACGGACTTCAACATGATCTGCCTCTCCGTGCCGACCCTTTTGCGTCACTGGCGCACAGCCTTGGCATGGACGTAGGTAATCTGCTGCGGCACAGCCGTTCCCTGCTGCGCAGGGGCATTATCCGGCGCTACGGCGCCTCTATCAACCACCGCAATGCGGGTTACAGGGCCAATGCCATGACCTGCTGGGACGCCCCCTCCGACCAGGTGGATAACCTCGGTCGCATGCTGGCTTCCAGCAGGCATGTCAGCCATTGCTATGAAAGGCAGACCAATCGCCTCTGGCACTATAATCTCTTCGCTATGGTGCACAGCCGGGATAAGCCAACCTGCCAGAGGGCAATTGAAAAAATGGCCGCCGGAACAGGCCTTAAGGATTATGCTGTGCTTTTCAGCGTAAAAGAATTTAAAAAAACCAGGATACTGTACAGGGTTTAAGGTGGAGATGCCGATATATTACCCGGTCTTTCTAAACCTGCAGGGCAGGAAATGCCTTGTTGCCGGCGGCGGCCGGATAGCGTTGCGCAAGGCCACTTCGCTGCTGGAACACGGGGCCGACGTCACCGTCGTCAGCCCCCGGCTCTGCAAAGGGCTGAGCAAGCTGGCAGACGACGGCAGGATAAAAGTTATACACAGGGCCTACCTGCCCGGTGACATTAAGGGTATCCATGTCGCCATCGTGGCCACCAGCAATCGCGCGGTCAACCTGAGTGCAGCAGAAGAAGCAAAAAAGAGGGGGGTTCCCGTCAACGTTGTGGACGACCCCGTACTTTCGGATTTCATCGTGCCATCCATCATGCGCAGAGGCAGCCTGGCCATAGCAGTATCGACCTCGGGGAAGAGCCCCGCGCTGGCGCGCAAGATCCGCAGCAGACTGGAAGATGATTTCGGTAAAGAATATGCGTCACTGGTAATTGTGATGGAGGAGGCCCGCCGCCGGGTAAAGAGGCAGCGATTGAAGGTAAGCAGCGGTGACTGGCAGGAGACTATTGATTTGGACTCCATGATCGCGCTCATCAGAAAGGGAAGGAGCGCAGAAGCCGTGGAGGCCCTGCTCGAGAGGCTCCGAAAATGCGGCAAATAATTTTACAGATGGAGCATATCGATGCACTTTAGCCTCGCTGGTATCAACCACCGCACAGCGCCCCTGGAAGTGCGGGAAAAGGCTGCCATTGGCCCGGATGGCATGCCCGGGTTGCTGCACCTGCTGAGACAGCACTTGCAGCATGGCATCATACTCTCCACCTGCAACCGCACCGAGTTATATGCTACGGGCAGCCACGCAAGCGACCTTAAAAAAGCATGCGTTGATTTCCTGACTAACAGCATGTGTCTGCCGCCGGGTACCGCCCCTTATCTCTATGTCATGGGCGACCAGATCGCCTGTGAACACCTTTTCAACGTGGCCTGCGGCCTTGACTCCATGGTGATCGGGGAATACGAAGTGCTGGGACAGGCCGGGCAGGCCCTGGCGGCGGCCGAAAAAGCCGGCACAGTCAACCTGCCGCTGCGGCACATCTTTGAGAGCGCGATACGCACCGGCAGGCGCGCACGCGGCGAAACGGGCATCAGCAGAAACCCTCTCTCTCTGAGCTCCATCGCAGTTAACAAAGCCCTGGATGTTGTGAATGATATAGCCAGGTCCAGGATCGTCATTATAGGGGCCGGCGAGGCAGGCAGGCTGGCCCTCAGGATGGCCTGCGGCAGGGGCGCTATAGACACGGCCGTCGTCAGCCGCACGCTGCAGCGCGCCGTACACATTACCGGACAGTACGGCGGACGTCCTGTCGGCCCGGATATGCTGGCGGCTGAGCTGCGGCACGCGGACATCGTTATCGCCTGCGCCGCATCGCCGCACCCTGTGCTGCATCACAGACAGGTGAGCGAGGCCATGATCAGCCGACCTCAATTGCCCATGATCATCATCGATATCGCGTTGCCACGCAACGTGGAGCCCGCCGTCAGCAGCATCGGCAACGTGCATTTGTACAATATGGACGATCTCAACGGCATTGCAGATAACCACCGCCAGGAAAGGGAAGCGGAGGTGGCCGCCGTCAAAAAGATCATAGCGGAAGAGCTTGATATACTTATGGGGTGGTGGCAGGGATACCGCTCCCGCCCGGTCATAAAGTCCCTTGTGGCCAGGGCCGAGAAGATCCGCGCCGCGCAGTATCACAGGTCCCTGCAGAAATTGCCGTCGTTGTCGGAGGAGGAGAAGCAATCCATCGATCTGCTCACCAGGTCGATCGTGGACAAGATATTGAGGGACCCCATCCTGTACCTCAAATCAGGAAGCGGCGCAGAGCGGGCAGAGACCATCAGCCGGCTTTTCGGGCTGGATGACGTAAAAGACTTATGAATAATAAAATCTTGATCGGGTCTCGTGGAAGCAGGCTGGCCCTCATCCAGGCTGAGACTGTAGCCCGTGAGGTTAAACAGGCGCATCCCGGACTTGAGATCGAGATATGCAAGATTTTGACTGAGGGGGACCGCAACCGCGATATCAGCATCGAAAAGGCCGGCGATACAGGCATATTCGTCAAGGCCCTGGAGGAAGCCCTGCTGAACCACAGCATAGACATAGCTGTACACAGCCTCAAGGACCTGCCAACCCTGCTGCCACAGGGATTACGGCTGGCGGCTGTGACAGAGAGGATGGACCCCCGCGACGCATTAGTGGCCAGCGCTCCACTGGCCGATTTAAAGCCCCGATCAAGGATAGGCACAGGAAGCCTGCGCCGCTCGGCCCAGCTCAGGCGCGTTCGCCCTGATTTCCAGATCTACAGCATACGCGGCAACGTGGACAGCCGCCTGCGCCGCGTGAGCTCAGGCCAGTTGGAAGGCGTCATCGTCGCCGCCGCAGCGCTACTCAGGCTGGGCTGGGATGACAGGATAACCGCGTACCTGCCACTGGAATCCTTCCTGCCGGCCGTGGGTCAGGGCGCACTGGCTGTGGAGGCCAGGGACGGTGACCGCCGGGTCGGGGAGATAATAAAGCCACTCAACCACTTACCCACGTGGCAGGCGGTGACGGCCGAACGGGCTTTCCTGCATACGTTAGAGGGCGGCTGCCGCACACCCGTGGCAGCCCTGGCCACGGTTCATGATGAGATTCTTGATATAAGGGCCATGGTGGCAAACAGGGAGGGCAGCCAAATAATGAAAGACTCATACCAGGGCAGAGTGGGATCGCCTCAGGAAGCCGGTGAAAACCTTGCCCGCAGAATGCTGAAGGCAGGGGCCGCCGGCCTTATAAAGGATACAAGATGCCTGTGAAGAAGGGAAAGGTCTACCTGGTCGGGGCGGGCCCGGGCGACCCCGGTCTAATCACGCTGAAAGGCGCTGAGTGCCTTGCCAGGGCAGATGCCGTTGTTTACGATCATTTGGTCAGCAACTGTATCCTTGATCACGCTCCAGCGTCGGCGGACAAAATCTATGCCGGCAAGATGGGCGGCAGCCATTGCGCTGAGCAGGATGATATCAACCATCTCCTGATAAAACTGGCCTCCAGCGGTAAGATCGTAGTGCGCCTGAAGGGAGGCGACCCCTATCTACTGGGTCGGGGAAGCGAAGAGGCCGCAGCGCTGAAGGCTGCAGGCATCCCCTTCGAAGTAGTACCTGGCATCACCTCGGCCTCGGCTGTGCCAGCCTACGCCGGCATACCTGTCACGCAGCGCGGGCTAGCATCCTCATTAACCATCCTCACCGGCCACGAAGACCCCACCAAACGCAGCTCTCATATCCGCTGGGATATGCTGGCCAAATCAGGCAGCACGCTGGTCATATTGATGGGCATGCAGAACCTGCCCCTTATCACGGCTCTGCTGCTCAAACACGGCATGAAACCGGGGACGCCGGCAGCGGTCATCAGGGACGGCACGCTGCCCACGCAGTTCACCATCGCCGGCACATTGAAGAATATAGCGGTAAAAGCCAGCGAGGCAGGGATGACGGCCCCGGCTGTGATCGTCATCGGCCGCGTCGTCGATATGCGCAGGGACCTGCGCTGGTTCGACCTCTTCCCTCTTTTCGGCAAACGCGTGCTGGTCACGCGTGCCAGCAGCCAGGCAGGCAGTTTCGAACGGCTGCTGATCGAACGCGGCGCGCAGCCCGTGCTCTTCTCATCAATCGAGATACGTCCGATCGCTGGAAAACAGGATCTGGACAGGGGCATCTCCGGCTTAGAGGAATATGACTGGGTGGTCTTCACCAGCGTCAATGGCGTCGATGCATTCTTCCGGCGGATGAATGATTTGAAGCTGGACTCCCGCGCCCTGGCCGGCCTCAAGATAGGCGCAATCGGCCCCATGACGGCCAGGTCCCTCAGCGAACGCGGCATCACCGCGGACTACATACCCGGGGTATATACCGGACAGGGCTTCATCAGAGGTTTGAGTAAATCAACCACCGGTGGAAAACGTTTCCTGATACCCCGCGCCGATATAGCTGACGATGAAATCACGGCGGGGCTAAAAAAGCTGGGCGCGCAAGTGGACGATATCGCCGTTTACCATACCGCCAGGCCCCGCAGAAAGCTGGCCAGATTGAAAAACCTGCTGCTGCCCGGCAACCTGGACGTGATTACTTTCACCAGCTCATCGACCGTAACCAACCTGCTAGCGGGGCTGGGCAGCGTCGGGATAGGCCGCATCAGTGCCAAAATAGCCTGCATCGGCCCCAAGACTGCCGCGACCGCAAGGAAAGCGGGACTGAAAGTGGACATCCTGGCCAGAGAACAGACCATAGCCGGGTTGATCGATGCAATGGAAGATTACTTCCGCAAGGAGGCCTGAATGCCGCTATTTCCAGATTTACGTATGCGCCGCCTGAGAAAGAGCCCTGCAATAAGGTCGCTGGTGAGGGAAAGCCAGCTGGACGCGGGCGACCTTATCTTCCCCCTCTTTATCGTTGAAGGTAAAGGCATAAAGAAGGAGATCCCGGCCATGCCAGGCATCTTCCATTTCTCCGTCGACAGGCTGGCTGCTGAGATCGATGAACTGTCCCGCCTCAGGATACCCGCCGTGCTGTTATTCGGCGTGGTCAATAGCAAGGACGAGACCGGCTCACCCGCCCTCGATCCCGAGGGCGTCGTTCAGCAGGCCGTACATACCATCAAAAAGGCTGCCCCTCAAATGATCGTGGTGACCGATATCTGCCTCTGCGAATACACCAGCCACGGCCATTGCGGAGTAATAGTCAACGGTGATGTCGATAACGACAGGACCCTTCCCCTGCTGGCCAGGATGGCGCTCTCACACGCTTCATCCGGCGCTGACATGGTGGCCCCGTCCGATATGATGGATGGCCGGGTAAGATTCATCAGGCAGGCTCTTGATGACAACGGCTTTAACCATATACCCATCCTCTCTTACGCAGCCAAGTACGCTTCCGCCTTCTACGGACCTTTCCGCGAAGCGGCCGGCTCCACCCCGCAGTTCGGCGACCGCAGGTCCTACCAGATGGACCCTCACAACGTGCGCGAGGCCCTCAGGGAGATAGAAGAGGATATCAACGAGGGCGCCGACATCGTCATGGTCAAGCCGGCGCTGGCTTACCTGGATGTCATCAGTAAGGCTCGTGAAAGGTTCAATTGCCCGCTGGCCGCATATAATGTGAGCGGCGAATATGCTATGGTCAAGGCCGCCGCCTCGCGCGGCTGGATAGATGATAAAAGGATCACCCTGGAGATACTCGGCTCCATAAAAAGGGCCGGGGCCGAAATCATTATCAGCTACCATGCCAAGGAAGCCGCCGCCTGGCTGGCTGAGCAGGCGTAAATGAGATGAGAACTACGAGGAATTCGGAACGATTGTTTAAGCTTGCACGCCGCCGCCTGCCGGGAGGCGTGGACAGCCCCGTAAGGGCCTTCGTGGCCGTTGGAAGTACACCCCGCTTTATTGTTAAGGGCAAAGGTTCAAAGATCTGGGACGCGGACGGCAACAGCTATATTGATTATGTCG
The DNA here is from genome assembly GCA_964554375.1 of uncultured Dehalococcoidales bacterium. Lineage (GTDB taxonomy): Bacteria > Chloroflexota > Dehalococcoidia > GIF9 > UBA5629 > CAIMUM01. The sequence continues at coordinate 4,779 of CAZKOL010000002.1, read as the reverse complement.
GCTCCTGGGGTCCGCTGATATTGGGACACGCCGACCAGCGTGTGGTGAGAGCCTTGTCGGATGCGGTGAGGAAGGGCACCAGCTTCGGGGCTGCTACGGAACTGGAGACCCGCCTGGCCGATATGATCTCTGCAGCTATGCCCTCCATGCAGATGGTGCGCTTCGTCAGCTCAGGGACCGAAGCAGCAATGAGCGCCATCCGCCTGGCACGCGCCTTCACCGGCAGGGACAGGATCATTAAGTTCTCCGGCTGCTATCACGGGCACTCCGACAGCCTTCTGGTCAGCGGCGGTTCGGGCATGGCCACGCTGGGTATACCGGATTGTCCGGGCGTAACCTCAAGCACGGCCAGGGATACGCTGGTGGCCGGCTACAATGATTTGAAGATGGTGCGCCGACTGTTTGCCAAATACCCGGATGGTATCGCGGCCGTCATAATCGAACCCATTGCCGCCAATATGGGACTGGTGCATCCCGCCAGGGGCTTTCTCAGCGACCTTCACCGACTGGTTAAAGAACACGGCGCCCTGCTCATCTTCGATGAGGTTATAACAGGTTTTAGAGTAGTCTACGGAGGCGCGCAGGCGCTGTATAAAATAAGGCCGGACCTCACCTGCCTGGGCAAGATCATCGGAGGCGGGCTGCCGGTAGGCGCTTACGGGGGAAGGCGCGAAATTATGCAAATGGTGGCGCCGTCGGGGAAGGTTTACCAGGCCGGCACGCTCTCAGGTAACCCGCTGGCCATGACGGCCGGGATAACGACACTGGAGATACTCAACAATCCATCGGTATACCAGCAACTTGAGGAGAAGGGAGCGCTGTTGCAGGAAGGGCTGGCGGCCGCGGCCTGCGACGCCTGCCTGCCTCTCTCCATCGCGCGTGAGGGATCACTCTTGACCGTTTTCTTCAGCGCCGAGAGCGTGACCGATTATGCCTCGGCCCGCCGCTGCGATACATCTATCTTCGCCCGCTTCTTCAGGGGAATGCTGGAGGAAGGCATTTACTGGCCGCCTTCACAGTTCGAGGCCGCCTTCCTCACCCTGGCGCACAGCCAAAGGGATATAGCTGCCACCTTAAGGGCAACGCGCAAAGTATTTAAACAAATGTAGGCAGCCCTACTTGATGGCGATGGCCTCGACCTTGAGTTGGAAATTGCCGGGGACCTCTTTGACGGCCACGCAGGTCCGCGCCGGTGGGTCCACAGGGAAGTACCTGGCATACACCTCGTTCAATTTGGCGAAGTCGCCCATGTCGCGCAGGAAAACAGTCACTTTTACCACTTTGGTCAGGCTGCTTCCCACCGATTCCAGCGACCTTTTCATGTTCTCCATGACTATCTCAGTAGCCCTGACAATGTCATCTGTGATAATCAGTTCCTTTTCCAGGTCCATGGGGTCGATGCCCGTCAGGAAAAGGAAGCCACCCGCTTCCACTATATGCGAGTAGGGCCCCGCTTTCAGCAGGAAATCGTTATCTATACACGTCTTTTTCAAAGCTGGCACCTCCTGATAAATCATTAGTCAAATGTTACAAGGTATGTTAATATCATATCATGTCTGAATACAACCAAACTAAAGAAAAGATCATCGAGGCGGCCCTGCACGTCTTCCTTGCCCACGGCATAAAGAAAACCACCATCGAGGATGTGGCGGCGCGCTGCGCGCTGACTCGCGCCACGGTGTACCGCTATTTTAAGGACAAAAGACACCTGGTGAGGGCCAGCATGATGCACATGGTGGCCGTGATCAACGAGGCGCTGGCCAGCCTCGATAAGCACAAGGACTATGATACGGAGAGATCCGCCGCACTGATCAAGGAGGCCGTGGGTCTGCTGCCCAAGGGAGACCTCTCCACCCGTGTTATCGAGCTCAAACAGCTTTACCCTGAGATCTTCGCCGAATACCAGATCGCGCGCCTGGCTTCGATCCGCGAGATATACAGGCGTGTCTTCAACGCAGCCAGGCGGGAAGGTTTGATCACGCCTTCAGAGACAGACTGGAACCTGGTGCAGACGATACTTTCAGAGGCGACGCTTTACATTGCTGAAAGCCCGCTGGTGCTGTCGCACGGCATGTCGGTGGGGCGCATCTACGCGGCCGTTCTGGATATCATGCTCTACGGCATTGTGGGCAGGCGCAAGAAATAAAGACTATCTTCTACGTGCGCCTGCAGTCCGCTGCGCCGGGGGTCTGCTGCGCCCACCCGGGCGGCGCCCCTCTTCGGATATCTCGGGAGCCGGGGCATTATAATCGAACCCCTGCAACTTACGTCGTTCCAACGGCGCTTTGAGCACCTGCTCAATCTCTTTCACCAGTGCGGCATCGGCTGCTGTCACAAATGTCAGCGCATCGCCTTTCTGATCGATGCGGCCCGTGCGTCCGATGCGGTGTGTATAGGCATCTACGCTCTCCGGCATATCGACGTTGATAACGTGCGAGATGCTCAGGACGTCTATCCCGCGGGCCGCGATATCCGTGGCTACTAATATTTTAACCGAACCGGCGCGGAAATCATCCAGCGCCGCCTGGCGCCTGTTCTGCGCCAGGTCGCCGTGCAAAGCCGTAGCTCTGAAGCCCGACCTTTTCAGCTGCAGAGCCACGCGGTCGGCGCGGTGCTTGGTGCGTGTGAAGACCAGCACCGAATCGGTTTCGAAGCTGCGCAGCACCGCCGTCAGCAGCTTTATCTTGAGGTGCTGTTTCACGGGATAGATGCTATGGGATACAGAATCCACCGGCGCGGAATGCCCGATCTGCACCGTAACGGGGATACGCAAAGCCTCCTGTACCAGCCTGCGTATATCAGGCGGCATGGTGGCGGAGAAAAGCATCGTCTGGCGAGGCCTGACAAGGCACCTTAATATACTCCTGATGTCGGGCAGGAAACCCATATCGAACATGCGGTCGGCCTCGTCGATAACCAGCATCTCAAGAAAGGACAGGTCTATAGTGCTCTTCCAGATGTGATCGAGCAGGCGGCCCGGGCAGGCGACGATGATATCCACGCCGCTACGCAGCCTGCGGATCTGCTGATCCATGCCTACGCCGCCGTAAATGGAGATGCTCCTCAGGCCGGTAGCCTGTCCCAGCGCATCGACCGCCTCGCAGGTTTGCTCGGCCAGCTCGCGGGTCGGCGAGATGACCGCGGCGCCTATGCGTCCGTGCGGCAGCTTCAGCAGACGGTCCAGAACCGGCAGCACGAATGCTGCCGTCTTGCCCGTACCGGTCTGAGCCAGCCCTATGATATCGCGCCCCTGCATAATGGGTGGGATGGCCTGCATCTGAATTGGAGTGGGCTCAGTGTAACCCTGCGCCCGCACACCATCCATGACGCTAGGATGAAGATTGAAGTTTTCGAAACTCAATGAATGACCTCTTAAGTTAGTAAATTTAGCCGGGGTTTGGGCCATCCAAGGCTTGTGATAATTCGGAAGGATTATAATAAGCTTGTAATAACCTAAACTTGAACTATGCAAGCATTATACACTAAACATTGACAAACAACCTAATAAATACTACATTGAAATCACAGGACGCCCGGGGGAAATCCGACCGAAATACAACGTAGCGGACCAGCTTTTAAGCAGATACGGAGGTATCTATGCCGGAAGAAGAGGCCAAAACCAAGAAACAGCTCGCCACTGAATTGGAAGAGCTGCGTGAGCAGGTCAAGCAGCTTAAAGTACTGGAAGGCGAATTCAAAGTTATTGAGCAGGAGCTGAGGAGTTCCGAGCGTCAATACAAGCAGCTCTTTGAGAGTGCGCAGCATGGAATTGTGATACTTGATGCGGAGACAGGCCAGATCCAGAGCGCCAACCCCCACGTGCTAAAAATGCTGGGCTATTCCCACGAAGAGCTGCTGGGGAAAAACCTCTGGGACATCGAGGCTTTCATAGACACCGAAAAAAGCAGGGCTGCATCGCACCATCTGAAGAAGCAGGACCACCTGCATTATGAAGATTTCCCGCTGGAGACCAGAAACGGCCGTCGACTGGATGTGGAGATAGAATCCAACGTATGCACGATTAACGATAGCCGCGTGGTCCACTGCAATATCCGCGACATGTCGGAGCGAAAGCGGCTGGAGCGGGAACTGCATCTGGTGGCCACACATGATACCATGACCGGTCTTCCCAACAGGACGCTCTTCCGCGACCGCACTCAGATAGCGATACTACATGCCCAGCGCAAGAAAAAGAAAGTAGCTATAATGTCGCTTGACCTGGATAATTTTAATACTGTCAACGATACTATGGGCAACGCGGTAGGAGATAACCTGTTGAAGGCCGCAGCCGACCGTATGACGGCACTGCTGCGCAAGAGCGATACCGTGGCGCGTGTGGGCGGTGATGAGTTCGCCATGGTAATACCTGAAATCGACGACATCAGCAGCGTTGACAAGGTAAACCACAAGATGGTGGACGCCTTCAGGCACCATTTCATGGTAAACGGCCATAAAATACTGGTCACCGTCAGCATCGGTACATCTGTGTTTCCCGAGGACGGAAGAGATATCGATACACTGATAAATTGCGCCGATAAGTGCATGTATTACGTGCGCTCAAACGGCTGCAACAACTACAAAATATCCCCCGGCGGATGATTGAGCGGGAACCAGGCGCGCCCTGTCAGTCCTCCTGCATAATATCCCTGATATCCCCAAAACATGTACCTACCGACCTGGCTGATCCTATCAGGGGATCATCGGGCGGGACGCGCCTCTGGCCGCGCGCAACCTCCTGCAGAGGCACATCCACAAGGTCATTGCCCCTCACTCCCACCA
>CAZKOL010000001.1:0-115183 GCA_964554375.1 uncultured Dehalococcoidales bacterium | reverse complement strand
AGGTTATTACCAGGGCGCGCCTGGTCGCAGTCATATCTGCCTCCCCGTGAATAATATTGCCCACGTATTATATCAAACGGATCATAAAGATCAGCCATATATTAATAGTGAACGGTCACATCATGCATTTTCATATTTTTAATAGGGTTAATGTTAGCTTGAATGTGGCTAGGTAACGCTTATGCGCCCCTGATTAGTTTGAATGACTCCTCGTTTCAGGAGTCTGTCAATAGCTGACTCAATTCGGGAATGAACGTTGTTACCTGTCCGGTCGTGTCCAAGTAGTCTCGCAGTTTCGCGAATTAAATCATCTATAGTCATACCAAAATACCGTTTAATCACAATTATTGCTGCTTGCTCAATCTCTTCTAAAGCTATCCGCTCTATTGGCCTTGCTTTATCCCCTTGAGCAGGAACACGGACAGGCGGCTCATTCATATTCTTTAACCAATAAAAATCGCCGCGTACACTAATTAGTGGGCAAGAGGAACGAGCTATATAATCGATTCGTTCTTGAATTCTATTCCCTGCTCTGCCAAGTTGCCACTTCGCTGCCACTCTCCTAGCCGCCTCCATCTTGTGGATGGGACCCTCATCCAGAACAACTAATGTTAGCACTTCAACTATTGCATTAGTATCATATCCGAATAAAGATGGTTGTCGTAAATTGGTTATCGGAGTTCTTCGGTATTCAATTACATCCTGTACTGAGTTATCTACTTTTATTTCAGTTTCTATTTTAGAAGTTTCTGATTGAATATCAACAATATCGGTACTAGTTACACTTTCTTGTATATGATAATCCGACGAATGGGAATTCGGATCCATCTCGTGCGTGTCTAACGCTACATGTGCTTCTTTGATAGCATCAAGTACTCTATCTATCTCTCCCTGGCGGTTCCGTACCCAATCGCGAGACCAGATACGATGAATTCTCCATCCTAACCCAACTAGTACTTGGTGTCGGAGGCGGTCACGGTCGCGTGCTGTTTTAAAAGAATGATATGTAGCGCCGTCACATTCAATCCCCAATATGAAACGTCCTGGCTGGCTGGAGTCAACAATTCCTAAATCAATACGATAACCGCATACTCCAATTTGTTTATAAACATCTAATCCCTTGGCTCTTAAGGCGTCATAAACCTCTTCTTCAAAGGGTGATTCAGATTCGCCTTCCATCGACGTTATGGCTCGAGGTATTGCGGCAATTCCGTGTTTGGCTACCTCCATGTATTCTTTTAGGAGAATTACACCTTCCGAGCGGATTTTGGTTGTGTCTAATTGTGACGGCTCAAAAGAACTAATTAGTTTAATGTGTTCTCTTGCTCTTGTAATGGCAACATTCAGTCTGCGTTTACCCTGTTCGCGGTTCAAGGGTCCGAAGTTCATTGTTATTTGACCTCTTTCGTCTGGCCCGTATCCAATACTGAAAAACATTACATCGCGTTCATCGCCCTGCACATTTTCCAAATTCTTAACGAAGAAGTGTTCATCGGTCTTAGCATTACACCATTCGTCAAATCCCGAGTCCGTCTGTCTTATACATTCGACCGCGGCATCAATGGCATCTGATTGAGATAAACTAAAAGCAACTACTCCCAAGCTACGATTGGGGAAATTTTTATAATGGCTGAATGCTAAATCTGCAACCTGTTGTGCCTCTCGTCTATTGGTTCTGCTTTTACTTCGATCATAAATGCCGTTAGGCGTTAGAATAAATTGCATTCCAGTTGGATATTTATATGTGCCGGCAGAGGGGAATGTGATTAATCTATTGTTATAAAAATAGTAATTGGAGAAAGCAATGAGTGATTCATCCCTGCTCCGATAATGCCATAGCAGCGATTTCTCCCTCAGTCCTGCCGCAAGCGCTTGCTCCATTATTGATTCGAGCATTGGCTCATTTGCGGGATCTTCATCATCGTCATCCTCTTCCATCGTGTTAAAAAATCTGGTTGGTGGAAGTTGCTTGGTATCTCCCACGACAATTACCTGTGGAGAGCGTACTATACTCCCTATGGCATCTTCAGGTATTATCTGCGACGCCTCATCAAACAATAAAACATCAAACTTGATTTGTCCTGGAGCTAAATAGGAGGCAACGGATAAAGGACTCATCAAAAAGCATGGTTTTAATGTTTGTATCAAGGCAGGTATGTCAGAAAAAAGTCGGCGCAGAGGCATATGTCTTTTTTTTCTCTGAATTTCTTTTTGCAGTATGCCGATATCGGATGTTCGTGGACTCGTAAATCCAACTGATGGCCGCCCCGATCGGAGCATGTTAATAATTCGTCGGGGAGTGGTCCTAATTAGTTGTCTATCAAGTTTCCTAAATTCGTCTATCGTTTGTTCATGTAAGCCGCTATTGAAAATATGGAGAATCGGGTCGGTTTGATATATATTGTCAAGCCATAACCGATAGAATTGTTTTTCAAATATAGGGCTCAGGTCTTTTGCGCGAACCTTTCTTTTTATGCATTCAGTAATAAATTCACCCAGGCCCTCGTTTTGAAGTTCTTTTATGGAACGTTCAATATCGAGCAATGGCCCCAGATCAGGCAGTCTATCACAAAGGAGTTTTATCCTAGATCTCATATTTAACAAACTTTGCCCGTCGGCACATAGGTTTTCCACGGGGAATAGAGATTCCATGTATTTCATACCTGAACTTAGTACCTGTACAATTTCTTCACATTTTTTAACTAACTCCCTCGTGTCTTGATGTAGGTAATATTCCAGATTTACAGCGAAAGAACATTGTGCCAAATCTGAAGTCGCAGCAAGGCAATTACGCGCCAAGGCAACAAGGGATGTTAACATTCCAAACGCTAGGTCATTAGATGTATTACTTGTTCCATTCAAACCACCAACTTTAACTTGGAAGCAATAGCATCCATGTTGAACTAGTAGTGCCAATCTTAGATCACCAATCACGTACTTTCCATCGGTTTTTGGAGATGTAAGGCAGCATCGGCGAATATGACGCAGCGACTTACTATAGCTTAGATAATAGATGTATTTACGTATGCCACTGTATTGTCCTTTGAAGCGGTGAATGAGTTCATTCAAATCGAGTTCCCAAATAGTTGGTGCATATTTTAAAAGCAGTAGCCGTTCTATATGGCCAATGACATTATGAACTGCAGAGTATAGTTGTGGCCCCATTGCGATTGCGTTATTCAAAGCCTCTAGAAATGTTTTGAGAGACTTTTCTATAGTAATTGATTCCTGAAGTGAACATGTTGTTAGCAGTGACCCTTTCCATGGATGAGATGTATATTCATCGTAGATTGAAGCATGAGACGCAATCTGACCAAATGTTCTTTTTATCTGTCCCAACTGCGGCTGTGTAATTTGTAGCGGTCTGGGGATTAAAGCAGATATATCCGGAGTTTCCCACATACGGGCAAGTCGTCCATTAACTTGGAAAACCGTAAGTTCAAGCGGCATGTGTAATTTATGAAGTGCCTTGACATAGTTGTTTAATCGATTGCGTCGTTCCTCCAGTTCATAAAATAGGACTCTTTCCTCTTGTATCTGCGAAATCTGTGTTTGCCGCAGGGTATCTTCGAGCTGCTCCATGACAGCTCGCTTGTTTGACTTATGACTGTGAAGTTCGAGACAGAACTCGCCAAGACCATGTTTATCTAATCTTCGCTTCACAACTTCAAGAGCGGCCATCTTCTCGCTGACGAAAAGGATTCTTTTACCAGCAAATAGACATTCGGCAATTATATTAACAATTGTCTGGCTTTTTCCTGTTCCAGGCGGTCCTTGAAGAACAAAACTCATATTTGCTAGCGCTGCGACTATAGCTTCCTGTTGACTTGAATCAGCGTCTATAATCTGGAGGGCATGCTCCGGCTTTATGGAATAATCAAGTTTATCTGCTGTAACCAAATATGGCGAGTTGTCAGGTAATAATGAATTAAATCCCGCTAGCGCCCCAATGACGCGATTCTTTTTTGCCGCCTCCTTGTTAGCTTCTAAATCTTTGTACATCATAAATTTAAGAAAGGAAAAAAGCCCCAGATAACAGTCCATGTTAATTTTCCAAGTAGGCTTATTACTAACGGCTGTATTTATCTGATGTAGAAATGCCTCAGGATCTAATTCCTCAGGGCTTTCAGGTAATTCAGGGAGAATAATACCAAAGTCATTTTTAAGTTTTGTAGCCAATGCCGGGTTAATGATTACTTCTTCCGATGCGATAGATAATTTATATCGCTGTCGTGAACGCTGTCTTTCTAATTGTATGGGGATCAGTATGAGGGGCGAAGAAAAATAAATGGAGCTTGCAGCAGACTCATTCCAGCTCAGGAATCCCATAGCTAAGAAAAGTACATGTATGCCTCGTTCTTCAAATTCTGTTTGCGCGCGAGAGCGCAGCGTGTAGAGGACGCGTGCAGTACGTTCCCTTGTTCCTTCGCAGACTAATTCATTTGAATCCCGGACGTTGATTGCTGGGGCATTAATATCAGGGACTTCTCCTTCCGTTTCTGCTGAGATTAGAAACCCTTGTTCCTCTTGTACGTTAAGATAGTAGTCACCTTCTGTTTTGATAATATGTTCATATATTTCAGCAGCATTTGGTTCGACAATTTTAAGTGTACTAGCCTTGGTCTCCTTGAAATTTATTAGGCGATTACGCAGACCAAGATCGATAAGCCGCTCCTTCCATTGTTGTATCTTTCTGTCCACTGCTTCAGATAAACCAGGTATGTCAAATTGCTCATCATTTAACGTGGACCTTTCATTGATCATCGCCACATCCTCAGATTCCTTTGGTATACTCATATTTACCACTGTCGCACCATTCACTGATTTTTCTTCTTTCATATTGAGACACTGATGGCATACATGGCCTACGCGCACCCTTCTCTGTCCACATACTGAGCACCAAGGTTTAGATCCCCAATATTTCTTGGGATCGAAGTCTCGACCCATTACAATCAACCCGCACCCAAAAATAAATCATAGACTGGTTCTAATTCATACAGTTGAATTAGACACTTCTCAGCCCAACGAAAGGACAATATTTAGCTATGAATGATGCTGAGTATATGATGCTTAACGGAAAATGTCAAATACGATTATGTATGAGTAATTGATAGGATTGAATTATTGGTCTTAGTCCGCTGGTAACTATTATAATTTCATTATGTGAGTGCAGTACTAAATATATAACGCTGACACGTTACATAAGACTTAGGGCACAACATTTCTTACAGCTATTGGATTGGCATGCAGCCCCGCTTAATCTACAATATTGGCAAATATTTTAAGGCAGGCGTTATGAGAAAATCCGTATTTAATACCATTCTGATCACACTTATTACGGTATTGCTGTCTATCCCCTTTCTGTCATGCGCTCCCGCGGAAAGGAATTACGAGCTTACACGCCTGACCATCTCCCAGCCGCTGGACCATGACGATCCAGGCGGAGCGTACTTTGATCAGGAGTTATTTATACTGGTCCCTCATAATGCTCCCAATAGCTCGCCTGTTTTCTTTATTCTGGGAAACGAGCATGACCTGACCAACCAGGAGCTGGTCAAAACATGGAATGCCTACGGCGCGCCGTCAGATGTCATTTTCATCCAGGCCGAGCACCGCGGCTACGGCCAGAGCGTCAGCGCGGATGACAACCAGACTGTTCCCCTATATGTCACCGTCGACCAGGCCCTGGCCGACCTCAATGTCCCGCTGGTCTACGTCTGCGGCGGCATGGACCCCTGGCAGGGACTGGGACTGGAAAAAGACTATAAAATCGCGCAGGGTTATTATTTCTATATCCCGGAAGGCCGGCACTGCCCCGATCTGTCCAACGTAGAGATCGGCAAGCAGGTACTGGCAGAGATGCTTAAGTATGCCAAATAACGACAAACTCATATTCGGGTTGAACCCCAACATCTTCTGGCTGGGGGCAGTGAGCTTCCTCACGGACGTGAGCAGCGAGCTCATCTTTACCCTGATGCCGCTTTTCCTGGCCAATGTACTGCAGACCGGCACGGTCATTATCGGCCTGGTCGAAGGTGTGGCCGAGAGCACCGCATCGCTTTTAAAAATAGTCAGCGGGTGGGTCAGCGATAAAATCGGCAATCGCAAAGAGTTGTCCTTTGTCGGTTACGCGCTTTCCACCCTGGCCAAGCCTTTCATGTTAATAGTCAATACCTGGGGACCGGTCATGGGCATCAGGTTTGCCGACAGGTTCGGCAAGGGCATACGCAGCGCGCCCCGCGATGCGCTGGTGGGCGATTCCTGCGACGAGTCCGAGCGCGGCAAGGCCTTCGGCTTCCACCGCGCCATGGATACATCAGGCGCCGCCCTGGGACTGATAATCGCCGCCCTGGTGATATTCCTGGCTCAGGGAGATGTGCTGGCCCTGCAGGCGGATGCGTACCGCTGGCTGATCATTTTAGGTGTGATACCGGCTTTTATCGCGCTGTTTTTCTTCCTGTTTATTCATGAAGCGCCGAAAAAGGCGTGCACCGTGTCTAACGCAGGATCGATAGAAGCCGAGACCCGCCCGCCTGCAACATCAGCCTTCACGGGCAGGTTCAGACTATTTTTAATCATCCTTTTTATCTTCACGCTGGGCAACTCCAGCGATGCCTTTCTGATATTAAGAGCACAAAACCTGGGGAACAACGTTTTCTATATCGTCCTCATGCTGATCGTATTCAACGCCGTCTACGCGCTTATCTCCACACCGGCAGGCAGTCTCTCAGATAAACTAGGCAGGAAGAATATCATCGCGCTGGGCTGGACCATATATGCACTGGTCTACCTGGGTTTTGCTTTCTTTAACGAGAGTTGGATGGTATGGGTTCTGTGGGCGATGTATGGGGTGTACTACGGGTTGGCCGAGGGCGTTGCCAGGGCCCTGGTGGTTGACCTGGTGCCCGAAGACAGGCGGGGCACGGCTTTCGGGGCTTATCACGGGGTGGTGGGTATAACATTGCTGCCTGCCAGTTTGATAGCAGGATGGTTATGGCAGGCCGTCAGCCCTGCGGCGCCCTTCTATTTCGGCGCAGCTCTGGCTGTGCTGGCCGTGATCGGGCTGATGCTGTTCATCAAAGAATGAGACTATCCCAGGATGATGTTGTCTATCAGCCTTGGCTTGCCCAGCCTGACTGCCAGCGAGACCAGCGCCTTTCCCCCAATCATATCCACTTCATCCAGTGTATCGGTATCGGCGATGCTGATATAATCGATCTTTGCCGCGGCTACACCCGAGATCAGGCTATTCATGGCCTGCTTGATCACCGCGGCATCCCGCTCACCTCTGTCATACATATCCTTTGCCAGGCAGAGCGATTTGTATAGTACGACAGCCGAAGTACGCTCATCCATGGTCAGGTAAGTATTGCGGCTGCTCATGGCCAGGCCGTCGCTTTCCCTGACGGTGGGGCAGACCACGATGTCCAGGTTCATATTGAGGTCGGCCACCATCCTTTGAATCACTATAGCCTGTTGAGCGTCTTTCTGTCCGAAATAGGCCCTGTCCGGCTCGATGATTTGGAATAGCTTGTTGCACACGGTTGTAACGCCCTGGAAGTGGGTCGGCCTCGATTTTCCCTCGAGTTTGGCGGTTATGCCCCTGACCTCCACCCAGGTATCGTAGCCCCCGGGGTACATCTCTTTGTCGGATGGGACGAAGACGATGTCGGTCCCGGCTTGCTTTAACAGGGCGAGGTCGCGGTCGAGGTCCCGCGGATATGACTTGAAGTCCTCGCCGGGGCCGAACTGCGTGGGATTGACAAATATAGTGGCCACCGCCACCACGTTTTCAGATTTGGCCTGCCTGGCCAGGGCCAGGTGCCCCTCGTGCAGGAACCCCATGGTGGGCGCCAGTCCGACGCTGTCGGCGCACTCCCGGCGCAGCTTTTTCATCCCGGCTATGGTGTGAACAACCTGCACGACGCTTAAAGATCCTTGAGCAGGTCCTCATCCATGGAAACGCTGTGTTCACCGGATGGGAAGGCCCCTGATTTTACCTCGGCGCAGTATTCTGAAACGGCCTCTTTCATTGTGGAGGCCAGTCTGGCGTACTGCTTGGCATGCTTCGGCACAAAATCCGTGAAAAGGCCGAGCATATCGTTTATCACCTGCACCTGCCCATCGCAAAACGGGCCGGCGCCGATCCCGATAGTGGGGATGCTGAGCTTGCCGGTAATCAGCCTGGCCAGCTGCACCGGGACAAGTTCCAGCACGATGGCGAAGGCGCCGGCCTGCTCCAGCGCCATGGCGTCCTCTATCAGGCGCTTTGCTGTATCTGTGGTCTTTCCCTGCACGCGATGTCCGCCCAGCTGATTTATGGATTGGGGGGTCAGGCCTATGTGTCCCATGACCGGTATGCCGCAGTTAACGATGCGCCTGGTTGTCTCCGATATGACCACGCCACCCTCCAGCTTGACGGCCTGGCAGCCGCCCTCCTGCAACATCCTGCCGGCGTTTCGAATAGCCTCTTCCACGCTTGCCTGATAGCTCATGAACGGCATGTCCCCGATGACAAGAGCCGTTTTGCTGCCGCGGACCACTGCTTTGACGTGGTGCAGCATCTCGTCCATGGTAACCGGTACGGTGGAATTGTAGCCCAGGACGACCATGCCCAGGGTATCGCCGACAAGTATGAGGTGTGTCCCCGCCTCATCAACTATCCTGGCAGTGGAGTAATCGTAGGCGGTGAGCATGATTATTTTCTCACCGGCGGTTTTGAGGTCCTGGATCTTGTTGATGGTAAGCCGCATGGATGCCAGCCTCCCTCTACCTCGCGGCTATAAGATTGTCCGTCCAGGCGTCCGCGTTCTTTGTCGATGTTATGCGGTTATGCCTGTCAACGTAAACCAGGCGGGGCTTTACCTGCCCGGCCTCATCGGACGGCGCCTCCTGGTAGGTAAGAATAATGATCACGTCGTCCGCGCTGGCCAGCCTGGCTGCAGCGCCGTTCAGGCAGATATCCCCCGAGCCGGGGTCGCCCTCGATGGCATAGGTGCTGAACCTGGCCCCGTTATTGATATTGAGGATTTCGACTCTCTCGTAAGGTAGCATGTCCGCCGCCTTCAACAGGTTGCTGTCGATCGCAATGCTGCCTTCGTAGTCGATGTTGCAATCGGTTACACGGGCTCTGTGAATTTTGCTCTTGAGCATGGTCCTGTTTGACATCCTTTTTATCTCCTTGCCAGCATTGAATATGTGTTATTGCCTCGATTTGTCTGTCGGCGCTGACAGGTAGCCGGCGGCGAATTCCAGTTCATTGTAAACATATCCGTAATCGGGGGCCGGCGCTTCGCCCGGCCTGTTCAATAGATTACGTATCTCTTCCGCGGTCTCCAGGCTGATCCTTCCTTTGGCGAGGGCTATCTCTAATGTTTTCAGGCCCATGACGCGGTAGATATCCATTTTTTCCGGTTGTCCGTTTTCCAGGGCGGTCATATGCTTGCGCACGGTCTCGACGTCGCCCCTGGCTATAGGTCCGGTCAGGCAGCCCGGTATGCCCACACGCTCTATATTCCTGACGGTTCCTTTGAGCAGGGGAAGCAACGCTTTGACAGCCTCTTCCTGAGGTATTCCAAACGATTGCCACAGGTCGGCGGAGGTCTTCATCAGGGCAACCAGGTAATTTGAAAGGGCTACCGCGGCAATATGATATGTTACCTTGTCGCCCGCCTTGAGCAGTATGATATTTCCTTCAAGCGCCTGTGCCAACTCATGCGCTGCGGCCAGCCCCGCCTCGTCGCCTTCAAGGGCAAAGGTGGAGCCGGATAGATTATTAATAGCCTCTTCTAAGCCGGCAAAGGTTTGCAGGGGATGCAGGCAACAGGCATGGGCGCCGCTCCTGCCAGCCGGCTCCAGGATGTCTATGGAGTGTACGCCGCTGCAGTGTACTGCGACCTGTCCCGGGCGCCACCTGACGCCGGCGGCAATATCGGAGATGATATCGTCGGGCGTTGTGATAAAGACCACCGAGGCCAGGTCGGCAACCTGCTGGGGTCCGTCGCATACCGTGCAATCGCTGACAAATGAAGCCAGCCTTTTGGCTGAGCTCAGGCTCCTGCTGCTGACGGCCACGACCGGATAACCCCGCTGCCAGAGCCGGGCCGCGAGGGCTGTGCCGGTCATCCCGGCGCCTATAAAGCCTATGGTCATTTTCATATTTTTACGCCTCTTGGGCAATAAAAAAACCTTCCAGACAGCAGCCGGGAAGGTCATTACAGACACCCTGTATATACCGTCTCGGTCATCGCTGATCCAAGCGGACTTTGTATTCAGTTACACTACTTTTGCCTCACCGCCCCTGCGGGTCGATGGACATTATTATATTAGGAGTAAATTATTTATTTGTCAATAGACCAGCCCCTACAGCTTGAATTCCCAGCGGCAGTAATAGTCCTTATCGTTCTCGCGCGGCGGTGTTTTCAGGCAGTTGACCTGTATGTCCGTGTTGAAAAAGGAGGCATACAGCTTGTTCAGCCTGGGCTCCACATTGTTGCAGATGTCGTTCTCCCTGCCACGGCCCTCTCGTTCCAGGGCACTGACGGTCGGGCAGTGCAAGACCGTCCATATCACATGGTTATCGTTGATAACCTCGAAGTTGGACTTGATGTTCCAGGCCCACGGGCTGAGCTGGAAGGCTTTCATCAAAGACTTTACATCCTTTCCCGTTATATTGAGGCCTTTGGTTATCTTGTTCATCTCGTAGAGGCACAGTTTTTCCCACACCAGGATGTCGCAGGTCAGGGCCTCGTCATTGCCCGACCGGTCCATCAAGGTCAGGTACCAGAAGCCGTCCAATGCCTTGTAAAGCTGGGCATATATCTTGATCAGCTTTTCCAGCGCCTCGTATGAGAAATCGCTTGGCTTCAGGTCCGGCTTGAAATCGCCGCTGTAATCATCAAGTTTCTTCACGAGAGCCTCCTTAATCGTTGTTGGAAATAACCGGCAAAAAGCCGGGCAACATCCAATCCTTGCCGTTCAGATTATCAGTTTTGGCTGGCAGCGGCTGCAGAAGTAACAGTTTTTGACGTCCGTGTCGACCAGGCTTTGTGAGAAATGCATGACACATTTGACGTCACGGCAATGTCCCAGGCCCATAGTGTGTCCAAGCTCGTGGACGGCCTCTTTAAGCGATCTTTCGATCAGGAGCTTCCTGTCACCGGGGAGCGCCCAATCTTCTCCTCTCAAATGATGCAAGGATATCAGCGCCACGCGCCCGGCGCTATCGGCCTGTCCGAATACGAAGTTGAGGCCGTGGGTGTAGATGCTGACTTCTGTCACGCCCAGAATGTGTGCAGATTTATTTGTATGTTGCCGCAGCCCGTCGATCAGGGCATCGGACAGATACTGGTTCCTGGCCGGATCAAATGCCTGGCCCGGCACGGTGATGGGAGGCTGGATATGAACGGGACAGCCAAATATGGTTGCAAGGCCGCCTTTCAATTCCTGCAGGACGCCGGGTTCCATATCTCCGATGGGGACCAGGTTTACGTTCATTCACCGATATGCCAGCCAGGCCAACATCTCGGCCAGCACGTACCTCTGGTTGTTGCGTGTCAGTTCGGTCACCTTGATGTCCCTGATCTGCCTGATAGTGTCGGCCAGCGGATGCGGTTTGAGAGTTATCGTACCCAGCACCTTCTTTGGGCTCCTTAACGCATCCTGAACCGCCTGTATAAAGCGCGGGGAGAAAAGCTCCATCTTTCCGATCTCGTCGATCACTATTACGTCGTTGTGCTCTATAGCATTGTAAATGGCATCAACGCCGGTGGTGTTGAGCACCTCAATGTCCACGCCGTACTTGCCCACGCGGAAAGGGCTGTCGATGGCTATGTGAGCCAGTACCGCTTCTTTCTCATCCAGAGTGACTATGCGGAAACCTTCCCTGATGCCCACGTTCCTGATTTCCTGCGTAAAGAAGCCGCCGGCATTACACTTGGACTGTGTAATCGCCTGCTTGATGATACTGGTTTTACCTGTACCGGGCATGCCCGTTAGCAGATAAGCTTGCCCCATCAACCCCCTTCGGTGGACTCAGGTTTCTTTTTCCGGCTGGTGGCCTTTTTAGGTGCGGCAGCCTTCGCCGCGGTAGTTGGTCCGGCTGTCGGGCTGGCTTTCTTTTTTACCGGTGCTTTCCTGGGTTTCTCCACCTTTTCAGCTGTTGCAGCCTTTACAGGCTCGGGCTTCTCTTTTTTAACCGCCGGCTTTTTGGCAACCGATGCTTTCTTGGGCTTCAATATGTCGGCCAGCGCTTTGACAGGCTTGGGTATCTCGATCTCTTTCCTGGCAGCCACATTGACAGCCGACTTGCTTGCAGCGCCGGATGCGAGGTTTAACGCCTTCCTGCGCTCCTCAAACTTTTTCCTCTTGCGGCGATGTTTCATTATGGCCATTTTCTTACGTTTGTTCATTTCTTATCACCTAATATCATTACCTTAAATATAAAACACGCTATGTATTATCGCTAAAGCGGCCGCAGATTTCAACTCCGGCAGTCATCTATGAACCGTATTTCCGCCTCGCTCTGGAGGAGAGTTCAATCAACAGGCTGTAGACGTATTCCACCGCATCGTGGGAAAGGGAATTCAGCGCGCAGCTCGGGGTAACCAGGCTTTGCCTGACCACCTGGCGCATTGACAGACTATTATTGGTCAGGTGTGACAGCGCATCACCAAACCTGTCGAAGAGGCTGGCGGGAGTTTCTTTTTTTAGCGTCTCCTCGTCATTGGGAACGATGCCCCAGGCAATTGTCCGGCCCCGCCTGATGTGGGTCAGCAGGTCCGGCAGGTAACACAGCACGGAATCGAGGTAGCTGTAGGCGTCGAAGCTGATAATATCGATGGGCAGGCTGAGCAGCAGCGACCAGTCCGTGCCGCCGCAGCAGTGGATTCCCTTGATCCCCTTTATACCGCCCAGGACCTCAGTTAGCTGGCTCGATATCTGCTCGTTGGACAGCGTCACGAACGCCGACCCCAGCGATGTCAGGTACGGTTCATCTACAAATATCACCGTCTTTTTGGAGAACGAGCCCATGAAGCTTTCAAGCCAGGCAGCTTTCAGCCTGAGGAACTTGCTGACTGCATCGGCCAGCGTCTCGTCATAGATTATTCCTTTTCCCGAGCTGTCGGTGACGCATAAACCCCAGCTGATGGGACCGGTGATTTGCCCCTTGACCAGAGGTAAAGTCGTACTGTTGGACGCAAGGTAATGCAGGCCTGAAGCGTGCTCTTTATCGATGGCATAGCCGCCCGTTTTGCCGTCGGCCCAGTCAAAGTAAAGCAGTTCCATCATGCTGTCGAAGTCGGACCCTCTTTCAACCCGTATCGTCTGGCCGTCCACGGCAATGCCGGGGAATCCCTGGCTGAATTGTATATACATATTTTCCAGGTTGGTCCGCATAGGCAATTGAGGCCATGCCGGCAGGTCCACCAGATATTTGTTTATCCCGGCGCAGGCGATGGCGGCATCGGTATACGGCATGCCGCCTATGATCGTGGCAGCGCAGTTGAAATCAGGCACGGATATAGCGCCACTCCTACTTAATGTATTTCCCGATAATGATATCGAGGTCTTTCCTGGCTTTTTCAGGTATCAATTCGGGGGCAGTTATTATGGCATTTTCCAGTGCCTGACCGCAAACGCACTCCTTCTTTGCAGGCAGATTAATAATAGCCTGTCGCAGTATCTTTTTGGCCGTCTGCATGCTCTTTTTCAAGTTTGATATGACCATCTCGGCGGACACGGTCTCGCTGAGCTCGTTCCAGCAATCGTAGTCCGTGACGATGGCCATCATGCCATAGCAGATCTCAGCCTCCCTGGCCAGTTTGGCTTCGGGAAGTGCGGTCATCAGGATGATGTCCGCGCCCCATGACCTGTATAACTCCGATTCGGCGCGGGTGGAGAACTGCGGCCCCTCCATGACCATGCAGATGCCGCCGTCATGTACACGGACGCCCGACCGGTGGGCCGCATCATATAATACGTCGCTTAACTGCGGGCAATAAGGGTCGGCAAAAGCCACATGCCCGACTATCCCGTTGCCGAAAAACGTGTCCGGCCTGAGAAAGGTACGGTCGATAATCTGGTCCGGTATAACGATGTCCATGGGCTTGATCTTTTCCTTGAGGCTGCCGACTGTGGAGATGGCGATTATATATTCCACGCCCAGTGACTTGAGGGCGTAGATATTGGCCCTGGACGGCAGCTCGCTGGGGCTGATCCTGTGGCCCACGCCGTGCCGCGGCAGGAATGCGGCGTGAACACCTTCGATATTGCCCAGCGTAATGACATCGCTGGGGTCGCCGAACGGTGTTTTAATGCTAACCTCCCTGACATGCGTCATACCTTCCAGGTGGTACAGGCCGCTGCCCCCGATGATACCTACCCTGGCTTCCTGCATTATTGAACCTCCTCTAGAGTGCATTTGATGTTGCGCTTGTATGGCGGCCTGAGTATGCCTCTCTCCGTTACGATGGCATCCACGTATCTGTGAGGAGTGATATCGAAAGCGGGATTGGCCGCCCTAACTCTATCTGGCGCGATCCTCACACCGTTGAAAGTGAGCACCTCTTCCTGGCCTCGCTCCTCAATGGGGATATCATCTCCGGAATCGATGGATATGTCTATGCTGCTGAGCGGCGCAGCTACATAGAAGGGGACCCCATTTTCCTTTGCCAGCACGGCTATGGAATAGGTGCCGATCTTGTTTGCTGTATCCCCGTTGGCGGCGATGCGGTCGGCTCCGACTATGACGCAGTCGATTTTCCCTTTTCTCATAAAATAACCGGCCATGTTGTCGGTTATGAGGGTGACGGGTATTTTCATCAGTTCCAGCTCCCACGTGGTGAGGCGGGCGCCCTGCAGCAGGGGACGTGTCTCATCAGCGAATACTTTAACCTTTTTCCCCTGCTCTGCCGCAGCTTTGATGATGCCCAGCGCAGTGCCGTACTCCACGCCCGTAGCCAGTTGCCCGGTATTGCAATGGGTCAGGACGGCGCAGCTATCCTTGATCAGGGACGAACCTGCGCGGCTCAGTTTTGCCATAGCCCTGGATTGTTGCTTGTGGATCAGCAGGGCTGTCCTGGTCAGCCTCTCTTTGGCTTCCTCAGAGGACCTGCACATCGAAGCCGCCTGCCGCATCCTGTTTATGGTCCAGAACAGATTGACCGCCGTGGGCCTGGACCCTGCGAAATCTTGCAAGATGCGCGCCAGTTTCGTGTTAAATGCTTTTATCGACGATGCCTCGATCGACTGTGCTCCCAGTGCTATACCATAGCCTGCGGCGATGCCGATTGCCGGGGCGCCGCGCACTTTTAGGGTTTTTATAGCGGATACAGCTTCCCTGTAGTCCGATATCTCAAAATAAATCTCATGCAGCGGCAGCCTGGTCTGGTCAAGTAACCGGAGACTATCCCCTGTCCATTGGATCGGTTTCACCGGCCGCTCCCTATTGTTGACCGGCGCGAAGGCCGGGGCGTATCCTCATATACTGCAATGTCCATGTGAATAAATAAAGGGCAGCCTCAAAAGCGCTGCCCTTTATTATAGCATCCTGCGGAAATATCACTTGGACGGCGCAGCATTGCGCCGGGCCTTGTTCCTGCGCCGTACTACAAAAATGATCACGAGCGCTATGATCCAGACCGGTGAGAACACGAGCAGCCAGATCAACAGGCTGAGCAGCACTTTTCCAAAGGCTATTAAACCATTTACCGCGTTCTTGACAACTACCGAGACGTCCCAGCTGCTTTCGCCGATCGGCCTGGACTTATTCAAGGTTACCTCGATCAGGGATGTATCGGATGTCCTGTCCAGGTACTGTATGCGGCCTTTGACCCTCTCGATGCTTCCCCTGACACTGGACAGTTCACGTTGCACTTCCAGCATATCCTTGACATTGTCAGCCTTCTTGAGCAATTCGAGGTACTGTGCCTCGGTCGCCTCGTAATTGCTCAGTTGTGCCTTCAAATCCGTGTACTGCTCGGTTACATCCTGGCTGTTGGTATTCTCGTAGGTAACCTTGACCGCCAGGGCCCGCAGCTTAACCAGGGCTTCGTTGAACTTATCGGCAGGGACCCTGAACGAGATGAACCCGCTGGGCTGCTCCTTGTTGGCGTTCAGGCTGGAAGAGACCACGTACCCCTGGTACTGGGCGGCCATCTCAGCGATGTCGGCCTGCGCTTTGCTGATATCGTCGACCTCCATGATAATCGACCCGGTCCTGACTATTTTGCGGTCTATGACAGAGGTATCTGCGCCGCCTCCGGCTTCACCGCTGTATGCCATAGAATCCGAATTCGAAGTGGATTGCAGAAAACTTGAAGGGGGCGCCGCAGCCGGCGCGGGCGGCACGCTCGACTCAGACCACGTGGTCTTGCCCGGACGCTCAGCTGTAGAGGAGCACGCCACTGATATCAGCAGCGCGGCGACGAGGGCCAGCAACAGTGTAAATTTGATCGTTCGGTTCATTTCATCCTCCATACGGCGCGTTCCGGCGCCTTAATTATATATATTACTGATATCGATACTATTTGAAAATTCACTTTGTGGTTGTGGAATTGCCGCTGCCCTGGCGGATAGTTGGAGAAGCAACCGCATCGATTGTATTTTTTATCACCGGTGTTACCGTTGTGGAAGGCGCCTGCGTATTCGGCACGGTGTCCATCGGCTTGACCGTGTCCGTGACAGGCCTGATCGGGTCTTTATCCGAAGGCGGGATATATCTTGGCTTATCCGGTGTCACGAAATTATCATTGCCGACGCGTTCAGGCTTTTTAACGTCCGGCAAAGGCTTCACCGGAAAATTCTGCGGTTTGGGTGTGAAATCCTCCGGTTTATTATCCTGCTGCTGCCCCTGGTTCAAATTCTGTTGTGACCATTCATTGGCTTTCTTAACGCGTTCAATGGCATTGAGTATGGCCGGCCTGGCTGATTCAGGCGCGTTATCCAGCGCATCCTGCAGCGTAGTCAGGCTCCTGGCCGTGGTGGAGTTCAAGGCGGTCTTCGCCTTGTTGACGTTCGCGGTCGCGTTCGGCGTGGGCAGCGGCCGCCTTACAGCCGCCTGCCCTTCGCCTAATTTGTTGTCAGTAGAGGTGAAAGGAGGTTTTACCGGTGTGGTGGCGGCCGGCGCCGGCTGAACGGGCTGATCGTAGCCTTCTGTATTCGATGTATCGGTGGGAAGGGCCGTTGTCATTGCAGGAGAGCCGGCGGAAGTTGCCGCCTGGTATTTGCTGATATAGGTCTCAGCCTGCTCAAGCTGATAGTCCATCTTGACCGCAGTGCTAATTAAATAGTCAGACTTTCCCTGCCGGGCCATGGCCTCTATCTCGTGTGCCCTTTTACCGGCCAGGTTGGCATACAGCACGGCCTTATCCACGTCTGAGACGGCCATGGCCAATTGGGCCTGTTCAACTGCTGTTTTGACACCGTACAGCGGCTGGCCGGGCAGGGCGTCATTTGAAGCTGACACGGCGCCGCTGGAAGCTATTACAAACACCAGTAAGCCGGCCACCGAGATGGCCAGGTTCCTGCGGAAATTGAAAGGGCTGGCCTTTTTTTCAGTAGTCTGCCTGCTCATGTAGTCCTGGACGCCCTGAAGCCTGACGCGGGACCAGTATTTAAACTCCGGTCTGGGCTGTATGGGATTGGCCCTGCGCTTAACGTCGAAGGCTGTTCTTAGCATCAGGTCCAGCTCCATGGCGTGCTCGGGGTAGCTTCTCAAACAGCTATCCAGGCTTTCCCCGAAAGACAGCCGTTCAAAGCAGTCGTTAAAAGCTTCTTCGATCCTAATAGCCATTTATCTTTCCGTAAAGTAGTTTCCTCAGCGATGCAATGGCGTTAAACTGCAGCGCCTTCACCGTGCCCTCGCTTTTACCCAGCGACAGGGCCACTTCAGCTATGGATAACTCAGAGATAAAGCGCATGGTCGCAACTTCGCGTTGCGCATCCGGTATATGTTGCAATGCGTCTTTCAATTGATGTATCTCAAAATTTTGTTCCGTAATATAAACCGGGTCACCGGAGCTGATCGCGCCGGCTTCTTCAAGGCTGGCCTTTTTCTCCCTGGATGCTTTTCTGACATGGTCGATGACCCTGTTGTGGGCGATCCTGAACAGCCAGGATGTGAAGGGCAGGTCCCTCCATTTATAGTTCCTGACGCCCTCGTAAGCTTTAATAAATACATCCTGCGTCAGGTCCTCGGCCTCGGCCTGGCTGTGCACCTTGACATATATGTACCTGTATATCTTGTTGAAGTGCAGGTCATATATTTGCGTAAATGCTTCGCGGTCTCCATTTACGGCCCTCTGTACCAGTTGTTCTTCTATTAACACCAGGTTACCTCTATTTACCTGGCGTCTATTATATATAAACGTACGATTTAATAGAAAGTTTATCTATACCTGGATAAAATGCTTTTTTCGCAGTCATCATTGAATGATTGGCAATGTGCCATTACAATATAACGAGGTTCATCAGTACGCCCGGGGGCGGATCGGACCTTTAGAGTGGAGGATTTACAGCGCATGTCCCGTCCGATGTGGCTCGTTAAAATGATAGAGATGGGTTTCCCTTACCGCTTTGCTTTGGCGCGCCTGACACGGGCGCCTGTGCTGGGTAAATTGCTGGACCGCTGGCTTTTCGAGGGGGATGACATCATCTACCTGCCCAGGGACAGGGTCATCAGCATCGGCCGGGACCTCGAGGAATCACAGCAGACGATGCTGCCTTCGCAGATAGTCCACCATTTTATCGACAGGGCGGAATACCACTGGATTATGAATTTTTGTATCTGCCGTGAGAGTTCGAACTGCCGTGACTATCCGGTCACGCTGGGATGCCTTTTCCTGGGCAAGGCGGTACTGGGCATAAATCCTAAGCTGGGAAGGCTGGTTTCCAGGGAGGAAGCCCATCAGCATGCCAGGAAATGCCGTGAAGCCGGGCTATATCACCTGGTGGGTAAGAATAAGCTGGACACAGTCTGGCTGGGGGTGGGCCCGGGAGAACAGTTGCTGACCATCTGCAACTGCTGTCCCTGCTGTTGCCTGTGGCGCTTCACTCCCTATATCGACCGGCGTATAGCTTCCAAGATAAGGCGCATGCCGGGCATCAGCGTACAGGTCACGGAAAACTGCACGGGCTGCGGCGTCTGCATCGATGCGTGCTTCATTAATAATATCAGGCAGGAAGGTGAGCGGGCTGTCATAGGAGACGACTGCCTGGGCTGTGGAAATTGCGTGGAGATGTGTCCCGATGGGGCTATCGTCATGGTCAACGAGTCCGGCGTTCATATAGATGAGGTCATACGTCGCCTGGAAAATGTGGTAACAGTACAATGAAAGTCGCCGGGAATCCAGCAGGCGGCGACTTCCGTTATGCGCGGATAATGCTATGCAAAAGAGTGATCGGCTGATTGATCAGAGCCTGAAAAACAGGTGCTGCATGGTTACCGGGGCCAGTTCAGGTATAGGCAGGGAGATTGCGCTGGGCCTGGCCCGCAGGGATGCCACCGTATATTTAGTTTGCAGGGACCCCGGCAGGGGACGTTCGTCCCAGGAATATATCAGGCAGCAGTCGGGGAACGCCGATGTCCATCTGTTGCTGGCGGACCTGTCCGCTCAAAAGCAGGTAAGGTCACTGGCGGAAGATTTCAAGCGGCAGCACGGCGTACTTCACCTGCTGGTCAATAATGCCGGGGTCATAATGGGAAGGCGGGTGCTGACCGGGGACGGAATAGAGATGACCTTTGCCGTGAACTACCTGGCCTGCTTTTTGCTGACCAACCTGTTGCTCGGCGCTCTCCAGGAAGGTGCGCCATCTAAAATAGTCAACCTGACCACTTCTCTCCACCGGATGGTCGGGCTCGATTTCAACAATCTGCAGGGGGAGAAAGCCTACCGGCGGGACGAGGCTTACGCCCGGTCAAAACTGGCCGTTATTATATTTACCTACGAGCTCGCCAGGAGGTTGGAGGGGACCGGGATAGCGGTCAACTGTGTATGCCCGGGAGCGACCAGGTCGGGGATATGGTCTCATTCAAGCAGGCTGATCGACGCCTTTTTTCACGCTTTAATGAAAGGGCCTGAAGAGGGCGCCGTACTGCCGCTGCACCTGGCATGCTCGTCCGGGGTTGATGGACTGACAGGGCTTTATTTCGAGACCAGGCAGCACCTGAGGATAACCAGAGTGAACGAAAAGGGGACGGAGTCAAAGTCCTCGCCTGTAACTTACAATAGGGATATAGCTGCGAGGCTGTGGAAACTGAGCGAAGGGCTCACGGGTTTGAGCGGTTCCACTCTCCTTTAATCCATCTTTTTGGGTAGGAAGCCCGACCTTTTCACCCAGAGAAAGGTAAGCAGCGTGGCCAGCAGTGTGGAAATGATCAGCACGGAAACGTACCAGCCGACATCCTGGGGGCCCAAATTAAAGGCGGAATTGCTGAATATAGTAGCTAGAGTGTTGGGCACGAGGACTGCCGTGCCCAGTACGGTCAGGTAGGTCATCAGCAGGGCCATCCTGTTGTTCATGGCCTGCAACTGGTTGTTGTAAATCGTCTGCATCACCTCGAGGCCCGAGGCCAGCACGTCCGACATATGCTCGGCCAGACCGATCTGCCGGCTGACGTCGTCCGCCAGGTAACCCAGCCTGTTGAGCAGCGAGGCGTCGTTGCTCAGTAGTTCAGCGTCTCCGTATCGCAGATCGTGCAGCACGTCTACCGTCTCCCACAGCGCGTCCAGGTAGGTGATCAGGGCGTGCTTCATGTTGTATATCTGGGGGCCCAGCAGTGTACGCGGGGTCTCGGGGTCCATCAGTATCTTGTTAAGCTCGTCGCCGCGCCCCTCTATCTGCCGGAGGTGCTCGAAATTGCGGTCGTTGTTCTGGTCTATGATGCGTATGAGGAGCGTAGTCAGCTTGTCCTCGGCGCAGACGTCGATGGGCACCTTCTTGAAAATGGTCTCCGAATAGCGCCGCAGGCGCGTGAAGCGGCGGTCGACCAGGATGGGGTGAACTGTCAGTATGAAATTCCTGCGCAGCAGGAGCAGGGTGAGATGGTTTTGCACGTCGATATTGTCGTTGACACGTATTTGGATGGACGGCAACTTGATCCCCATTTCAACTGCGTAGTCCTCGTATAACAGGCGGGGATTGTCGACCAGGGCATCGACAAGCTGTCCGGAGAATCCAAGAGCGGCTGCGCCGCTGCGCACATCTCTGGTAAAATCGGCGGTGCGGTAATCGACCCAGGCCAGCAGCGAATTACGCAGGTCTTTGAGAAAGCACTCGGGAGAATCGGCATCCTGCATGGTCACCCTGCCGTCGGTGGACAGGGAGACGCAGAACCAGTGCTTTTCAAATGCGTTAGCGGCGCCGGTGGAGGGTGAGGCGCACCTTACTGTCCCCTCGTTAGTCTGTTCCGGCATAACCTTAGTCCCGGTCCCAATGCGGCTTTACAGGCCCTTGGAGAAGAGCAGGAGGGCCAGGTCCGCCATGCGGCAGCTGTAGCCCCACTCGTTATCATACCAGGCGATTATCTTGGTCATATTTCCACCGATCACCAGGGTCTGAAGGGAATCGTAAATCGAGCTGCTCTGGTTGCCCCTGAAATCCGTGCTTACCAGCGGCTCTTCGCAATATTCCAGTATGCCCTTGAGCTTGCCGGCGGCCGCCTCCCGGAAGGTCGCGTTTATCTGCTCCACAGTGACTTCTTTATTCAGGTTGCATACCAGGTCGCACAGCGATACCGTGGGCACGGGCACGCGCAGCGCTATGCCGTGCAGCTTGCCCTTGATCTCGGGGATAACCAGCGCCACGGCCTTGGCCGCCCCGGTTGTGGTCGGGACGATATTAATAGCTGCCGACCTGGCCCTGCGCAGGTCCTTGTGGTACATGTCCAGCAGGCGCTGGTCGTTGGTGTAGGCATGTATGGTCGTCAGCAGCCCCTTGGTGATCCCGAAGCTGTCGTTCAGGACTTTAACTACCGGCGCTATGCAGTTTGTAGTGCAGGATGCGTTAGAGATGATGTTGTGTTTCTTGGCGTCGTACTTATCCTCATTGACACCCAGGACAATGGTTATATCCTCGTTGGTGGCGGGCGCCGAGATAATCACCTTCTTGGCGCCGCCCTGAAGGTGCGCAGCCGCTTTGGTAGCATCGGTAAAGAGGCCGGTTGATTCCACCACGACCCCGATTCCCAGGTCCTTCCATGGTATCTTGGCCGGGTCGCGTTCCGCGATGACCTTAGTCTTCTCCCCGTCCACGATTATGGCGTCGGCAACCGCCTCGACCTTGCCGGGATATATCCCGTAAGTGCTGTCGTATTTAAGCAGGTGGGCATTGGTCCTGGCGTCCGTCAGGTCATTAATAGCAGCAATTTCGAGTTTATCGCCGTAATGCTGGTTAATGGCCCGGAAGACCAGCCGGCCGATGCGCCCGAAGCCGTTGATACCTATTTTATAAGCCATTGATCAACCTCCTTTCGCTGGTTTATTCTTATTATAGGCGGCTGTGATCCTGGTCGACATGCCGCCGCGGATGTTCCATTCGCTGGTGACCTCCATGCTTTTGGGACCAATAGTCTTGACCAGGTCATTCAGTATGCGGTTGGTGGATTCTTCGTAGAAGGTACTGACCGTGCGGTAGCTGGTCAGGTACAATTTCAGCGATTTGAACTCGATGATGGACTTGTCCGGCACATATTTGATTGTTATCGTGGCGAAATCGGGCTGTCCCGGGTTGATGGGACACAGGGCGGTGAACTCGGGGGCAACGACTTCTATCTGGTAGTCCCTGCCGGGATAGGGGTTGGGCATGGCTGTAAGCAGCTTTGGCTGGGGCGAGTCCGTGTATTCCAGGTTGAGCGACTGGATCCTGCGCAAGAGCTTATCCATGAGCTATTCTCCCGACCAGTATAACGTGTTTTCCCCTTCCGCAATTTTCCTGCCCTTTTTCTCGGCAACCAGGTACTGCAGGTGCGCCAGCGTCTCCAGCACCGCCAGCCTCCGGTCGATGGGCTCTAATTTATCGTAGGCCGTTTCCTCGCCGTTGACAACCCAGGGTATGGATTTTGCAACATCGTAGGCATTCCTGGTCTCCACCCCCATCGTCCTCTGGATTCTGTTCATCCTGTCGCGGTGAAAGCGCATAATGTCGTCGATCATGGGGCCGAGACCGCTGAACACCGATCCATGGCCGGGGAAGACAAAACGAACCTCCAGGTCCGAGAGCGCACCCAGTGACTTAACATAATCTCCCAGCGGATTTTCGCCTGAGTGGGGATGGTAGCTGATATTGGGGACAACCTCGGGCAGCACATGGTCGCCGCTGAATAAGTACTTTTTATTCGGCTCGTACAGGCAGATATGTCCCGGCGAGTGCCCGGGCGTGGCCATGACCCGGAATTCATACGGCGCCATGGATATCACGTCGCCCTCCTTTAGCAGTGTAGTTGCTTTGAAGGGGGAGATATAGCTGCGGATGTTAAATGATGCCTCCGAGAGCATCTTGAGCTCCCATTCGGGCACGCCGTTGGCCATAAAAAAAATTATCATCTCGCTTATAAGGGTTTCGGGATGAGTATAATAGGAATCGAGCAGGTTATTCTCGATTTCGCTGACCGCTATGCTGGCGCCCGTTAACTCGGCAATCTTGCCGGCTAAACCCATGTGGTCAGGGTGGATATGCGTAACCACGATGTCGGTGATGTCCTTCATGACAAAGCCGCTGTTTTTCATCTCCCGTGCCAGAGTGTTGAAGGCCTCGGGCGTATTCCAGCCCGTGTCGATTAAGAGGTTGCCGTCGTTGCCTTCGACGATATATACGTTGACGTTCTCCGGGCCGACTTTGAGAAGCGGAAGTTTGATCTGGTTGATGCCCTTGAACAACTCCATGAAGTAATATCCTCCTAAATCAGCAGGGCGCCCCGGCCCGGGTACCTGGCTTTCTCCCCCAGTTGAGCTTCGATCTTGAGCAGCCGGTTGTATTTGGCCACCCGTTCGCTGCGGCAGGGCGCGCCGGTCTTGATCTGCCCCGAGTTCCAGGCCACGGAGAGGTCGGCGATGGTGGTGTCCTCCGTTTCACCCGACCTGTGGCTGATTACGGCCGTCCATCCCGCTTTACGCGCCATTTCAATGGCAGCCAGCGTCTCGGTCAGCGTGCCTATCTGGTTAACCTTGATCAATACCGAGTTGGAGGCTATTAAAGAGATGCCTTTTTTAATCCTCTTGACGTTGGTAACATAGAGGTCGTCGCCTACCAGCTGGACTTTTTTCCCCAGCTTCTGCGTGAGCAGGACCCAGCCGTCCCAGTCGTCTTCATCGAGGCCGTCCTCAATGCTTATGATGGGGTACTTCGAGACCCAGTCCGCGTAGAAATCCACCATTTCCGCGCTGCTAAGGGTTTTGCCTTCCCGTTCCAGCACGTACTTGCCTTCTTTGTAGAAGCTGCTGGCCGCCGGATCCAGGGCGATATAGCAATCGATACCCGGCTTGTACCCGGCCATTTCTATCGCCGCCAGTATCAGCTCGACGGCCTCCTTATTTGATGACAGCGATGGAGCGAACCCCCCTTCATCGCCGACATTGGTATTAAGCTTCTTTTGTTTGATCACCTTTTTCAGCGAGTGGTAGACCCCG
This sequence comes from uncultured Dehalococcoidales bacterium, assembly GCA_964554375.1. Classification (GTDB taxonomy): domain Bacteria; phylum Chloroflexota; class Dehalococcoidia; order GIF9; family UBA5629; genus CAIMUM01. The sequence continues at coordinate 90,557 of CAZKOL010000001.1, read as the reverse complement.
CATCCCATCTGCATGGCCTGGCTGAAGCTCTTTGCCCCCGTCGGCATCACCATAAATTCCTGCAGGTCGGTGGAGTTCTCCGCATGCTTCCCGCCGTTGAGGATATTCATCATGGGGACGGGCAAAGTGATTGCGGCCTCTCCCCCTAAATATCGATAAAGTGGCGTATTTGCCGAGTTAGCCGCGGCGTGCGCCGCAGCCATTGAAACTCCCAGTATGGCGTTGGCGCCCAGGTGTGATTTATCGGGCGTTCCGTCGAGCTCGATCAATTTGGCATCCAGCTTACCCTGGTTTGACACATCGAAACCGGTAATCGCGGGTTGAATTATTTTTAACACGTTGTCAACGGCTTTCAGGACACCCAGGCCGCCGTATCTTTTTTTATCCCCGTCTCGAAGCTCCAGGGCCTCGTATTTGCCTGTGCTGGCGCCCGAAGGCACTGCGGCTTTGCCGGCTGCCCCGTTATCGAGGGATACCTCCACCTCTATTGTGGGATTGCCCCTTGAATCGATTATCTCGCGTGCGCTGATGCTCTTTATTTTCATGCTGTTACTGCCACCATCCAAAGCCGTGTCATTATACCATTCGTTTTTTAACAGGGGCAATGTGAATTGAACGAATGGGAATATCGAGACAATTCATAGCTTGTACAGTGTGGACGAGCCGTAGCCGTCTCAATAGCTATCCGCGGAATATTACATTAAAAATGTTATTACAGGATCATGTATGTCCGTTAAAGACCCGCTCCGCGCCTGTTGAACCTGTTCATGGCGATTTCAATGCCGTCTGTTAGTATGCGCTCCACCGCTTCGGCAACACTGGCTACTGAAGACTTAATGATGTCCTCTTCATCCCTGGGGAAATCACCCAGTACGTAATCCACTATTTCATCCTCGTCCCCGTACCGGCTGCCGGTATTGGACGGCCTGGATATGCCTATCCTGACGCGGTTGAAGTCCGGGCTGCCGATGCAATCGATGATCGACTTTATGCCGCGGTGTCCGCCCGACTTGCCGCCGAGCCGCAGCCTTATCCTGCCCGTCGGCAGGTCAAGGTCGTCGTGTATTACAACTAGATCCCCCGGTTCGGTATGAAATTTATCGAGCAGACAATTTATTGCTTCGCCGCTGAGGTTTACGTAGGTCCTGGGCTTGGCTAAAAGGACCTCGCAGCCGGCGATGCTGCCCTGCCCGATATCGGACCGGCAGAGCCGTTTCTTGACGGGGATCGAGTATCTGTCCGCAATATGGTCTATGCAGCGGAATCCGATATTATGCCGGTTAAGCCGGTAATGTCTGCCGGGGTTGCCCAGTCCAACGATTATTTTCATAGGCGGTAACAAGCTATTTGAGCCTGGCCTCAGCCTCCTTTAACATCTCCAGGAATTCATTTTCATCGAGTATCTTAATGCCCAGCGACTGCGCCCGCGCCAGCTTGGCGCCCGGGTCTGCGCCCACCACCAGGCAGCCGGTTTTTTTTGTCACATCGGAGCCGGCTTTGCCGCCCAGTGCCCTGATCTTCGCCTCCAGCTCCTGCCTGCCCGACGCCGCGAGCTTCCCGGTGATGACGAATTCCATCCCCGAGAATGGTAAATCCCTGCGCACGGCTTCGGCCGACTGCATGTTTACCCCGGCCTTCCTGAGCTTCTCAATGATGCCGGTGTTCTGCGGCTGGCGGAAGAAGGCCAGTATGCCGTCGGACACCTTGGGCCCGATGGACGGTATGCCCATCAGCTCTTCACGTCCGGCCTTTGAAAGTGCATCTACGCTGTTGTAATGCTGTACCAGTATTGCGGCTGTCTCCTCGCCGATATTGGGTATGCCCAGGGCGAAAATGAGCGGCGCGAGCGGCCTGTCCTTGCTTTTCTCAATGGATGCCAGCACATTGCCCGTGCTCTTTTCCCCCATCCTCTCCATGCCCAGCAATGAGTCACGCGTAAGGCTATACAGGTCGCCGGAGTCTTTGATCAGCCCCTTTTCGAAAAGACTGCGGCACAGCTTTTCACCGACGCCGTCGATGTCCATGGCGCCTTTGGAGGCGAAATGTATGATCGATTCCAGGGCCTGCGCGGGACAGGCTGTATTGGCGCAGCGGTGCATGGCCTCTCCCTCGGCCCTGATAACCTCGGCATGGCACACCGGGCAGGTCGCGGGCATGTGGAAGACTACTTCCCCGCCTGTCCGGCGGGAGATTATAGGTTCGACGATCTCGGGTATAACCTCCCCCGCCCTCTGCACCAGTACCCAGTCGCCAATGCGCAGGTCCTTGCGGTGAATATCATCCTCGTTGTGCAGCGCTGCCCTCTCGATCGTGACTCCCGCGATATTGACGGGATCGAGTATGGCATAAGGGTTGAGGCTGCCCGTCCTGCCGACGTTGATGCCGATATCAAGCAGTCGGGTAGTTCCCTGGACGGCGGGGAATTTATACGCAATAGCCCAGCGCGGGTCGTGGCCGACGTAGCCGAGCTCTTCCTGCACTGCGATGGAGTTGACCTTGATCACAAGGCCGTCGATATCATAAGGCAACTCTTCGCGGCGCCCTGCCCAGCCATGGTAATAAGCTTTGACTTCCTCCAGGTCTTTGCAGCGCGCCATGTGCGGGTTGATTTTGAAGCCCAGCGACTTCAGGTACTGCATGGTACCCCAGTGCGTTGAGGGCATCTGCATACCGTCCGCCCACCCCAGGGCATAGATGAAGATATCGAGCGGACGGCGCGCCGTGATCCTGGGGTCGAGCTGCCTGACCGAACCCGCGGCTGCGTTACGCGGGTTGGCAAAGAGCGGGAGGCCCTCGCCGGCTCGCTCCTCGTTGAGTCTGGCAAGGCCTTTTTCAGGCAGGTAAACCTCTCCCCTTACTTCAAATCTTGGAGGCGCAGATGAAGGCGCCGATAACGGGATACTTTTAATAGTCCTCAAATTTTGTGTTATGTTTTCTCCCTCGTATCCGTTACCACGGGTAGCCCCGGTTACCAGTATCCTGTTGTCATACGTAAGCGCCACCGCCAGGCCGTCGATTTTCAACTCGCAGACAAAGTCGAGATCCTGTCCGGGAACAAGGCCGGTTATGCGCCTGTACCAGGCATCGACGTCATCATCCGAGAAAGCATTGGCCAGGCTGAGCAGCGGGCGCGGATGGACAACGACGCCGAATGCGCTTACCGGCTCTGCGCCGACACGCTGCGTAGGCGAGTCGGGGGTGATTAAAGCGGGATGCGCATCCTCGAGTTTTTTAAGCTCGAGCATGAGGGCATCGTATTCCGCGTCGCTGATCTCGGGGCTGTCGAGAACGTGGTAGCGGTGGTTATGATAATTGATTTGCTCCCTGAGACCGGCAACCCTTTTCTTAACGATTTCAGCTTCCGTCATTAAACAACATCCGGAGCCATCCACCTGGAATACAGCGAAGCCATATTCAGCAGGTGGGGGTCATCAGCAAGCCAGCTACTGAGATATCCTCATCGATATCTTCCCAGTGTATTCCGATACCTTTACCGATCAGTCGCCACTTCTTTTTTTGCGCTTCGTTGGCATTCCTTAGTTTTGGAAACCATTCAACCGGGACACTGATTTCCCTACCATCCAGAAGACGAACGTGCATCAAGTGGGCATCGAACCACACCTCAGTAGCCATCGCCGCAGATGTTTTACCTACCGAAGTACTCATCCCAACTCCTTTTGAAATCATCGGCATTTTCTACAATCAATTTTCTTATCTCGCTCAGCTCTTTTGCGCTATAGCCAACCGATTTTGCAAGCAGTACTGGCTCCAGCCAAAATTTAGCATACTTATCATCAGACTCAACATGAACATGAACTGGTTCTTTAGCCTCATTACTGAAAAAGAAGAAGCGAAATCCCTTAATTCTTGATACGGTGGGCACAGCAACATTATATCGTACCTGCGCATATTAAGTATAGCAGTGCCAACAGCTACCGCAAAAAGACAGGGGAGTTATATGAAGGGTATTTTGCACGTCCAAATACACCTCTGGCTTTACGCTCTATTGCCTTTGTGACATAATCATTCTGAATAGCGATAAGGAGGCTGATAATGACCAGGTTATACGATTTAAGCGTGCCCACGGAAGACAGCCCCAGCGAACCCCTTCCCCTCAAGGTTGAGCATAAGGGACATGAGTTGAGCCTGGGCATTATCGAGATGTTCCTGGGAGGAAAAAAGGAGGACCTGGCGGACGGTCTGGGGTGGGCCGACGATGCCGCAACGCTGGGGGCGCACGCGGGCACGCACGTGGACGCGCCCTGGCATTATTCACCTGTTTCCGAGGGCAAAAAAGCCAAGACCATCGACCAGATGCCGCTGGAATGGTTTTATCACGACGGGGTGGTGCTGGATATGAGGCATAAGCCGCAGGGCTCAGGCGTCAGTGTAGACGATTTGAAGGCGGCCCTCAAAAAGATAAACTACACTATCAAGCCGTGGGACATAGTCATGATTCAGACGGGCGCGGATAAATTGTGGGGCAAGCCGGATTATTTTTCGGCGGGGTGCGGCATGACGGAGGAATCCACCCTGTGGCTGATAGACCAGGGCAGCCGTGTCATGGGCATCGATGCCTGGGGTTGGGACCGGCCTTTTGCGGCCATCAAGGAGGAATTCGACAGGACGCACGATAAGAAGTTGATCTGGACCGCCCACAAGGCCGGCATTAAAAAGGAATACTGCCACATCGAGAAACTGGCCAACCTCGATAAGTTGCCCCGGCCAACCGGGTTCAAGGTGGCCTGCTTCCCGGTCAAGTTGACCGGCGGCAGCGCAGGCTGGAGCCGTGTAGTGGCGATATTCGATGATTAGGCCGCGGCAGTCGGGGAACAGGTGAGAAAGCGCAGATCGGGCCGCTGGCACACGATATACTCTATCATCAGCAGCACTATCCAGGAGATAGCTATAGCCGCGCTGCTGCTGTGGGTACTTCCCGCCTTCGGGGTAAAGGTCCCTGCGTGGGTTGTGGCAGCCGTGCTGGCCTGTTACGCCGTGTACTGCTATATCATGTACCGCGTGGGACATCCCACGGTTTTATATGAGGGAGTGACCGGCCCTGATTCCATCATCGGAAGCACGGGCGCGGTGGAGACTATTATGCAGAATGAAGTATGGGTCAGGATAGAGGGGGAATTGTGGAAGGCGTCCTGCCCCGATAGCGAACTGAAGGCCGGGGACGAGGTGATAGTAACCGCGATCGAAGGGCTCTCCCTGGCCGTCAGGAAAAGGACCTGATATATAAATTTCCCATCAGAGGCAGGTGCACGTTACCTTTTTATGAGTGCAAGCAGGCAGTACTCATAAGGCAGGCCTCTGGGGGTTTCATAAAACTTATCCCTTAACCGCCGGTAAATTTCTTCGATCACGCCTTTATTTTTCAGGGAAAGTCCTGTCCTGATAGAAGATTCACTCCATGCACGGACAACATGCGCCAGTTTATCGGCGAGATCAGCCCTTACCTGCGGCTTATCGAGCTGATTTTTCACCGGTGTAAAATAAGCGCAGGGGACCGTCAGGTCATGGCATGATTTGAGATAAAAAAGCTTGTTCATTTCATTTTCTGTCAGCAGAGAGTTAATCTCTTCCGGCGTGGCAAAATAGTCGGGCACAAAAATGGCGTTCAACTCTTTTTTTGAGATCTTATGTTCCCGGCATAAATCGTGGCAAATATCGCGAAGATTGTTATACCCCACCGATGCCGGCCATAGAGAATGGCCCCGGTTTGTCAGGTTTGCCAGAAACAGGGCGCCGCCTTTAACCAGTTCGTCCGAACGTTCCCGGAGAAAAACTCTCCAATCGGTTTTCCATTTTTCAACGAATTTCTGACGTTCAGTATCCGGTAACTGGTTGGATTGTATACAGGCAGGATGTTGAAAAAAAGCGGAGTCCACATTTTCAGTGTCGAGCCAATGCAGCGATGTAGAAGAAAAGCCGAGATGAAGTTCCCCGGTTATTTCAGGGAACGGTCTATAAAAGGAGCGCTGGATATATTCAGCTTCTGCGCGCTCAGACCCGGCTAATCCTGAAATTTTACAGAACTTATCGAAAGGGGCCCGGCCTGCTATATCTATATAAAGCAATTTTATTTTTACTGAAGGATTTATAGCATGTATATGTTCGATAATCCGGGTGAATAACCCGCTTGAGTTGACGCCATCTGCAGCGCCGTAATCAGCCATCGTAAAAGACATCCCGGAAGACATACGGGCTATTTGAGGGGAAATGGATTGAATGAAAGCGATGATCTCCGGCAACATCCTGGAAGCTACCGCCTTTGCCGTATCTGAAATCTGGCTATAGTCCGGCGTCATGGTCGGCAAATAGCCTGGCGACGCAGAGTTGATCTGTTTTCGGTTTGCCCCTTCACATTTCTCCGGCATTATCATTCACAGTGTTCTCCTATTTCAATTTGCAGCGGGGATGTTATTTTACTCCGTCGTCGATATTGGCTGTTTAATATTATATAGGCAAATAGGTTTTAATTCCCGCGAAAAGATGGCTAAGCCGCATCATTGTTCAAATTCACCTTGCGAAGTTAATGGCGAACACGGCGTGTATCATGACCGATGCCAGGAAGATAAGCCACAGGTAGCCGTGGAATTTATAGAATTTGAGGTATGTCTTGTTATGCATGAGGCCGCGCGCAAACTTGAACCCCGGCATGCAGCGGCAGGTGAAAAAGACGAGCACGCCCAGTACGATATTGGATATGCTGAAAGCCAAGATTATGTTCAGGGCTGTTTGAGAGTGAAAAAACGCATCCACGGCGCACCTCGGTATTGATTATTTGCACGAATATTTTCTAAAGGTCGATCTCTCCCTGTCCGCGTGCCATATGTTTGATGGTAAACTGCGGGTCGCTGCCATAGGCCCAGATAATCTTGTTTGTCCCACTGTGCAGCGGCTTGTCATACTTGTCGCCGGTGTCCAGCTTCCGCTTGAATTCAATCGTTGTATAACCGCTGTCCGATTTGCCCCCCGATGCCAGTATATCGTCCGTCCCGCCCAGTTGCGTATCGGGAGGGTGGGGCCCGAATTGGCCCGTGCTGTACATGTCTGCAATAGATAGCTGCCCGTCTTTAACAAACCCCTCGACGATATCGGAGTTTTGCATCATCGATTCGGGGTCGAAGCCCACGGCCACCCATCCCGGCGTTTTAGCCTTCATGCCCATGTAAACGTACTGGTCATCGGCAGTCCACCAGAGCTCATAGTCACCGAAGGATTTATTACTCCGGTACTCCCCCGGCGTTATCACACCGTCCGCAGCCCAGGCTATTACGTTGCCGCCGGCCGTCGCTGCCGGCTGTTCCGCGGGCTCTGTGCCGGCTGCCGGCGCAGGGGCAGGTGGTTGGGAAACGGGTTGAGTCTGCTGGTCAGGCGACTGGCATCCGGCCGGCGCCCAGGTGAGCAGGATTGCAAGTAACAGGACCACCGTACGTGCAGTGTGAGAGTTAAACATAACGCCACCTGCCTTTTCCGCCGTCTTTATTTTTACCAGCGTGCGGTCAGCGGACGCGCTCTTCAACGGCCTTCCAGTCGATATTCTTGATGAAAGCCTCGATATAGTCGGCCCGCTTGAGGCCGTAATCGGTTATAAAGGCGTGTTCGAAGACATCCAGCACGAGCAGCGGCTGGCACCCGGCCGGGTGGCCGGCGTCATGCTCGTTGATCCACTGATTAAATAGCCTGCCCCCGGCCGCGTCCCGGTAAAGTATGGTCCAACCGATCCCACGCATGGATGCCGTGCCCTTCATGTCCTGCAGCCAGGCGTCGTAGCTGCCGAAGTCGGCGGCCAGCAGCTTGCCCAGCTTCCCGTCCTTGTTGAGCGCTGCTTTGCCGCCCAGGTTTTCGAAGTAGTACTCGTGCAGCCTCATGCCGTTGAATTCCCAGCCCATCCTGCGCTTAAGCTCGGCATACTCGGGGGTCCCGGTCTTACCATCCTTGAGCATACCCGATAGACTGTCAAGCAGCTTGTTGGTGTTGGCGACATAGCCCTTGTAAAGAGTAAAATGTGTGTTCAGCAATCCGTCGCTGAACCCCTCCATTCCCAACAGCCTGGCGTAATCCTTTGCCTCGTATGCCATTTCTGTCCCTCCTTAATATTCCTAGAGCGCCCTTTTCAGGTCATTGAATACTTTTATGTGGTATAGCTCGTGGTCTCGAATCCTGGTCAATAGCTTCTTGAGCTTTCTGTCGTCTATCTCGCGGGCCGCCTTGTCGTATTGTGCTGCAACCTGTTTTTCTATCTTGATATCGGCGTCGAGCATCTTAGCGGGCGTCTTCGGCCTGACTATTTTAGAGTGTTCTATATGAGGGTGCCCGCCCCTGCTCACCATTTTTTCCGCCAGCCACCCGAGGTGCTGCATCTCGTTGACGGCCTGGTCCTGCATCTCCTTTTTCATCTCCTCGTTGGGGGACAGGTAAGAGTGGAGCATATACTGGATAATCACGGTGTATTCGTGCTCGATGCCCCAGTCGAGCACACGGGTAACCTTGTCGTCGCGCTTGCCGCGCAGGTCCTTCATCTTCTCTTCGGCGGTCTCGCTGACGAAGCCCACAAAGTCGCCGTGGTGCGACATCTCATCGGAGAGTATGCGCTCCAGCAATCTCTTGATCCTGGCGTCCTTGATAAGGCCGATATGCTCCCGGTACATAGTAACAGCCTCTTGCTCGGCCAGGACGTCGTTTTTCATCCAGGCGGTCACGGTCTTGCCGCCCTGGCGCATTTTGCCGCGCGTGAAGCTGGGGACTCCTCCCAGTTCGGTCACCGTCTCAGCCAGCCAATCGAGGTGGCGCATCTCCTCGCGCGCGATGGCCTCGATCTCGCAGGACAACTCACCTTCACCCATGGCATAGGCATGGGCCAGGTACTGGATGATGGCTGCATGTTCCCCCTCGATGTCCATGTTCAGCAGTTCGACGATCTCTGATTTTTTCAATTCCACCTCCATCTATTTACATGCGTCAACCTGCGTTGATCGCAGATTACTAAAAATTTGTTACCTTTGTATGTGACGTAAGTCATCATTTTGCGCAGGACAGCTCCACAGGTTTGAACCTCTTCAACCGCAGGGAGTTGGATACCACCGTAACCGAGCTGGCTGCCATGGCCAGCGCGGCCAGCATGGGGTTGAGGAAACCATACCGGCCGAATATGAACTGGAGCCCGGGCGGGACGTTCCCGGCAGAAAAGAATGGATACAGTATGCCCGCCGCCACGGGTATGAGGATAACGTTGTAGGCGAAGGCCCAGAACAGGTTCTGCTTGATGGTGCGCATCGATTGCCTGCTGAGCGAGATGGCCGTGACTATACCGCCGAGGTCTCCCCTCATGAGAGTGATGTCACCCGTTTCGACTGCCACATCAGTTCCTGTGCCCATGGCTATGCCTATATCGGCCTGGGCCAGGGCCGGCGCATCGTTTATACCGTCTCCGACCATCGCCACTACCTGGCCGGCCTGCTGTAATTTTAGCACTTCCGACGATTTATTTTCAGGCAGCACTCCCGCAATTGCTTCCTCGATTCCCGCCTGTCCGGCAATATAATTGGCCGCGCGCAGGTTGTCACCTGTAAGCATTACTACGCGAAGCCCCATTTTTCCCAATGCGGAGACGGCCGCCGCCGCATTGGGTTTGAGAGTGTCTGAGAGCGCGAATACGGCCGATATCCTGTTATCGACGCTCATAAAGAGCACGGTTTTTCCTTCATTCCAGAGCTGCTCGGCCGCCCTGTCCGCCGCGACCGTCTCAACGCCGTTATCCTGCATCAGCGCGCTGTTGCCGATTAATACCGCATGGCCTTCAATTCCTGCTTTGATACCCAGGCCGGGCAGGGCTTGAAAAGCCTCCGGCACGGGAACGGTGAGGCCCCGTTCCTGAGCGTACCTTACAATAGTCTGCGCCAGAGGATGCTCGGAGTTCCGCTCAGCCGCCGCTGCCAGCCGCAGCGCCTCGCCTTCGGAGAAAGGAGAAATGGCTATCACGTCGGTCAGCCGGGGACGCCCCAGGGTGAGGGTGCCGGTTTTATCCAGCATAACCGTGGTTATCCTGTGCGTGCGCTCCAGCGTTTCCCCGTTTTTGATGAGTATCCCGTATTCGGCGCCCTTGCCCGTCCCCACAATGATGGCCGTGGGTGTGGCCAGCCCCAGCGCGCAGGGACAGGCGATGATCAGCACGGCCACGAAATTGAGCAGGGCGTAGGTGAAGGTGGGTTGGGGCCCGATTATCAGCCAGATAAAAAAGGTGATGACGGCGATGGCGATGACCGCAGGCACAAAATAGCCGGCGATGATATCCGCCAGCCTCTGGATGGGCGCCTTGCTTCCCTGTGCTTCGTCGACCAGCCTGATGATCTGGGCCAGCACCGTGTCCCTGCCGACCCTGGTCGCCCTGAACCTGAAGCTGCCAGTCATGTTGAGCGTGGCGCCGGTGACGCTGTCCCCCGCCCTTTTTTCAACCGGCATGCTCTCGCCCGTCAGCATGGACTCATCCACGGTTGAATAGCCCTCGCTGACAATGCCGTCCACCGGCGCCTTCTCTCCCGGTTTCACCAGTAAAATATCACCCTCCACCACTTCTTCCACCGGTACATCCACCTCATTCCCGTCGCGTATGGTCGTGGCCCTGTTGGGACGCAGGCCGATGAGCTTCTTTATGGCTTCGGAAGTCTGGCCCTTGGCGCGCGATTCCAGGTAACGGCCCATCAGTATCAGGGCTATGATCATGGCTGACGTGTCGAAGTACAAGCCGTGGCCGATCCCTGCCGCGGCGAAGAAATGCGGGAAGAGCGCCACCGCCACGCTGTACAAATAGGCCGCCGAGGCGCCCACGGCTATAAGCGTGTTCATATCCGCCGCCCTGTGCTTGAGTGCGCCCCAGGCGCCCCTGTAGAAGCGCAGGCCGGCCCAGAACTGTACCGGCGTGGCCAGCGCCCAGAGCAGGTAGGGCTTCCAGGCGTAATCGAGTGCGGAGGTCATGCTAAGCAGCATGATCACGGCTGCCACGCATAAAGCGAATATAAACTGGTTCCTGAGTTCGGACATCTCGCGCTGCGAGGCCGTATCCACCCTGCCCTCTTCCGCCGTCACCACCTCCATCTTGTAGCCGGCGTCAGCCACTGCGCGCAGAATCCCTGCGATGTCGGCATCACGGGTGTGCTCGACGACCGCCCTGTTGGATGCGAGGTTGACCGCGACTGAAACCACGCCCGGCAGACCCTGCAGGGACTTTTCGACGCGGGAAACGCAGGATGCGCATGACATCCCGCTTACGGCGAAGGTGGTTTTTGGGATTGCGGGCTTATCCTGCCCCGGCATTACAGCTCCAGGTGCTGTTCCCAGACGCCGTGCTGGGTGCAGTAGCTGAAGGAGAAAAGGTGTTTATACTCGGATGAATTGATCTCGAATGCATAAATAGGCTGGCCTTTTTCGGGCTTGAATATCTCTCTTCCCAGGTCCATGATGCGGCCGTCTTTTTTAGCGCCGAAAGCCTGGATCCAGACTACGTAGTGTTCCGCCGTATTGGGATGGGGTGATTCCCTTCCTACCACGATCTCCACCAGGTCCTTGCCCATTTTACCCTGTCCCTTGATCAGCTCGATGCCGGGGATGTGTTTCTCCCTGCCTTCGGAGGTACGTCCCCTGACCAGGTCGCTGAAATGCATTACCTTTCCCGGTTTCTCCTTTTTCATTACGCGCTGGGCCACCAGCCTGGAATCCAGCGTGCCGAGGCCCCCGCAGTCAGGCGTGTAGCAGGTGACATCGTTGAAGGCGCATTTAACCTGGCAGTTCGGGCAGGGGTCGGGCGGTTTGGGCGATTCGATCACGAAGCTGCATTTTTCGCACATCCAGTGAGTCATTATCGGTACTCCTCTCAGCGGTTATTTGTAGCCGTTCTCCCGGTGTTTCTGAGCGATGGTTTCCGCCAGCGCATCGAGGGAGGCGAAGTCGGCTTCCGCCGGATTGCCCTTGATGTATACGGGCGGCAACACCTCGGGTTTTATATTGGTCAGCATGCCGGTGATCTGCTCTATGGTGCGGCTGCCCCAGCCGAAGGAGCCGATGATGGTGGCGAATTTAAGATTGGGACGGAGGGCGTTCGCCAGGAAAACTACATTGGCTGCCAGCGGGTGCGCCCCGCCCAGCACCGTGCAGGCGCCCAGCACCAGCGTGGCCGAATCCACCAGTGCGATGGCTATCTTGCCGGGGTCGGCTACCGTGAGGTCGAACTGCCTGACGTTCACGCCACGCTCAATCAGCGCCCCTACCAGGTGGTCGACCATCTCCCTGGTGCTGCCGTGCATGGAAACGTAAGGCAGCAGGACCATGTTCCGGGGTTCGTCGTAAACCCAGCTTCTGTAGGCGTCGAGGATGAACTGCGGCCTGTCGTAGACCGGCCCGTGGCTGGGCGCGATGATTTCGATGGAGTAAGCCTTAAGACGTTCCAGGTTCTTTTTGATGTTGGCCCTGAAGGGCATCATAATCTCGCCGAAATACCTCTTGGCGGACTCATATACCTGGCATTCATCCTGCGCGTAGAGGGCGGACTGCGCCAGGTGGGCGCCGAAGAAGTCGCATGAGAAGAGGATTTTATCCTCGCGCAGGTAGCAGACCATGGTCTCAGGCCAGTGCACCCAGGGCGCATGGATGAATTCGAAGGTCTTATTGCCCAGCGACAACGTGTCGCCGTCGTTGACAGTCATGAAGACGCCCTCATCGAGGTGTAAAAGGTCGATCAGCATGCCTTTGCATTTGGGCGTGCAGACAACCTTTGCCTCCGGGTACAGGTCCAGTATCAGGGGGATGCTGCCCGCATGGTCCTGTTCCGCATGGTTGCAGATGACATAATCAATCCGATCGACTTTGAGGTCGTCGAGGTTTCCCGTAAGGACCATGTCCATTGGAGGATCAACCGTGTCGATGAGCGCGGTTTTTTCGCTGCCGCGGACGAGGTAAGAGTTGTAGCTGGTGCCGTCGGGCAGTGGGATCAGCGAGTCAAACAGCCGGCGGTCCCAGTCTATGGCGCCCACCGGGTCGATGCCGGGCCTGATCTGCAGCCTTTTCATAACAACCTCCGCTTAGAGTTTTTTAAACTGGCTTTTTTCTGCGCCGCAAACAGGGCAGGTCCAGTCGTCGGGAATATCTTCGAACCTCGTGCCGGGCTTGATACCGCCGTCGGGGTCGCCTTTCTCAGGGTCATAAATATACCCGCAAACACTGCACTGGTACTTGTCCATGATGACTTTCTCCTCCTTTTTATCTGCAATATAGCTTGGCGCCGTTTTGGGTGTGGCGCCCCGCTTGACCTGCTGATAATAGGCGTAGGTCATCGGTTCGCCTTCTTTGATGACATCGGCGTCGATGAGCTGCCCCACAAATATGGTATGAGTATGAACGTCCGTCTGCATTATCACCTTGGCCTCGAGATATGCCAGGGAGTTGTCCAGCGCCACCGGCGCGCCGCTTTGCCCGGTCTTGTAGCCTATTCCATTGAACTTGTCGACGTCGCGGCCGCTCTTGAACCCGAAACCACCGATGAAGCTGAGAGGCGTTTCTTCAGACAGTATGGAAACCGTGAAGACCTTGCTGCCGGATATATATTCATGCGTGAGATTGCTGCGGTTGATCACGGCCTGGATCACCTGCGGCTCGGAGCATACCTGGATGACCGTATTGGCGATCTGCCCGTTGATCCTGTCACCCTTCACGGATGACACGACGAAAAGGCCGTAGGTAAGAGAGTACAGGGCCTTGGCGTTCATAATATGTATTTCACCTCCATACTATTAAATGAGCATCACCCTTCGAGGAGATGGTGTTCCGTGCGGGTAAACCAGCCTTCGGGATCGGTGATATATTCCTTGTAGTCGACCAGCGCCAGGTAGTGCCCCTGCTCTTCAGCGGAAATAGTCTTGAAAAACTTCCTTTCGTCGTCCGAGGAAGCTTCATTTTCTCTCTGCCTGTAATAATCGCGGGATTTTATCTCAAGCTCAATCGCCTGATCGGTCGAGCCTATCTCCGCCGACCCCGTTCCGGACGGCTTGGCCGCCTCGTTGATAAGTTTTGAAAAAAGAGTTCCCAGCTTAACAGGTTTTCCTGGCTCTACGCTTGCCGCAGGCCAGCCCCTGTCGGCTGTTATGGCTGCATAGATCTCTTCGAAGCGCTTGTAGTGCAGCCCCTCCTGGTCGGCCAGCCACGAATAAAGGTCCCTGCCCACCCTGTTGTTGCTCTCCCGTGCTGCCAGCGTATAGAACTTCTTGCCGTCGATCTCCATCTGCAACGCATATTTCAACGCAGCTATAATGGCATTCTGCCCATCTTTCATTTGCATCCTCCGTTCGCCAGTAAGCCAATTATATCAATTTTTTCGCTAGCGCAAGTAATAAAAGTCACATTTGATGAAAGATTAATGCCGGAAATAAGAAAGGCTGGCCTTTAAAAGGCCAGCCTTGATAGCTTTCTGTGCGGTGATCGTTCAGCGGGCTATTTTTTCCAGGGATTTCAGCTGGGTGTCCATGCCCTTGCCGAAAACCTTGAGCCTGATGGGTTCGCCGTTGCCGTACTTCTTGTATACCCGGCAGACCTCGCAGATGCTGGTGTCCTTGCCGGTTGCCCCCTGATCGTCCAGCTTGCAATAGGTGCCCTCGATCTCCCAGCAGGGCACGAACTGGTACATGGTGGACGGGCACTCTGCCTTTATCATCTCGGGGCAATGGCACTTCTCCCAGCAGGGCTGCTTGTCAGCCCAGAAATTGAACCTGGAAGCTTCCTGTGCCGTGTCAGTGTTCTGGACCTTTTCCATTAATTCAGCCATTTTCATTGCCTCCTTTGTTATTCCTGATCCTTATTTCTTACGCTTTAAATTTAACATGCAGGAAGCGCAGGGACATCCGTCGTGACGCTTAATTTAAATTTGCGCACAAGCGCATAAATGAATGAAAGGGATTAGGCAGAAATGCTTAGTTGCAGCGTGGCGTGGATTTGGCCGGGAGGGGGTTTTAGGGCACAATAAAAACCGTATTTTGTTATTTCGATGGGAAACGACAGTGTCAGAATTAAACGCCGGCCGGGGCGTAAAGGATTAGCCAGGGTGTTCAGCCTCCACTCAATTCATAAAAACCCGTTGTACCTGCTATTTATGCTGCTGGTCTTTTCAGCCGGGTGCCTGCCGGGCGGCGGGCAGGATAGCGGGGCTGAGATACAACGTATCGCGGAGCCTTACGCGTTGCATCTCGTGGCCTGGGAGACGCAAAACACCTTTGCTCGCATTTCGCTGGTCTCTAACGCGTCCGTTCTGCCCGTCTCGCCTGACGCGCTGGAGCGGGATATCGAGCAGGCATTGAAAGAGCAAGAGATTGCAGCCGTGCCACCCGTCAGGACCAGGCTCCAGGCCCCGCCTCTCCTGCTGGTGGTATCGCCCAGGGAGCGTATCCAGTATTTAGACAGGCTGCTTTTACAGCCCGGCCTGGACGGCAGCCAGGTCGCGGAAGTCGAGAACGCAATCGACGCCCTGGGACTGTCCTCGCTGGTGGTGAAGATCGGCGGCTTCGGGGCCGCTTATCCGTCCATCGTATCGCCTTCCATGCCGCTGAAAAACATCGTGGAGGCGGCTGTGGAGGAATGGGCGCACCAGTATTTAGCCCTGCGGCCGCTGGGCTTCCTCTATTTCTTGGATTGTTTGGGCTTCAGCCAGGACCCCAATGTGATCATTATGAACGAGACGCTGGCCGGTATGATTGCCGAAGAGATAGGGGACGTAGTCTACCGGCGCTATGGTGAAAGCCCGGTCCCGCAGCAGGCCGGAGGGGCCGCGGACGGCTTTGATTTCAATGCGGAGATGCGCCTCACACGGCGTCACGTGGATGAGCTTCTCGTAGCCGGCGGGATCGATGAAGCGGAAGCGTATATGGAGCAGCGGAGGATCTTTTTCAATGATAACGGTTACCGTATCAGGAAGCTGAACCAGGCCTATTTCGCCTTTCACGGAATCTATGGAAAGGACCCCGGCTCAGCCAGCCCCATATACGGGCAGATGAGAAAGCTGCGTGACGCGTCCGGCTCGCTGTCCGAATTCGTGGACCGCGTATCCGCCATGACCCGCTACTCCGAGCTGGAGCAGGCTGTTAATAGTCTGCCGCGCTGACCGCCTTCATCTCAGGCGCACCCGGCCATCCCGCATGCCGGCAGACAATTCTGATATACTTTAACAGCCATGAATTCTTTGTCTCTCCGCGCGCGCCGATGAACAGGGTTGATCTCAACTGGGACGACAACGAGGTCCTGCCGGATAAGCTCAGGCCGGACGTGGAGTTCCTTTTCAGCCGCATGAGCCGCGCCACGCTGGAGATGGTAGACCCGCACCCGGGTGAGCGCATACTGGATATCGGGTGCGGCCGCGCCATCGACATCGTCAACATGTCGGGCTCGGGCGCCGACCTGATCGGCGTGGAGCCCTCGTTCGTCATGCTGTCGCACGCTCGCGAATCCCTCAAACTGGACGGTCACAACACCGCTGTGCTGCAGGCTATCGGGGAGAGCATCCCCGTAGTCCCCGGCTCCATCGATAAGATACTCTGCAAGGGCGCCCTGGACCATTTCTCGGACCCGGACAGGGCCCTCGAACAAATAGCCATGGCCATAAAGCCGGGTGGCAGGGCCGTCATAGCCATCGCCAACTTCGAGAGCCTGGGATTCAAGATCGGCAAGTTGATATTCGGCTGCAGGAAACTGCTGGGGATTAAAAACCCTTACAAGCGATTGCCCTGGGAACTGCCGCCCGACCACACGTTCAAATTCGACTATCGAACGCTCATGGGTATGGCCAACCGTTATATGAAGATGGAGAAAGTCACAGGCGTTTCCATGCTCTGCTGCACGCCGGGCTGGGGCGATATGCTGGCCGCTTTTCCGGCCGGGCTTACCCGCTTTATCGTCCTGTCGCTGGACAGGATATCGGGCATCTTTCCCATGCTGAGCGACGTGATCGTAATCAGGTGCGTACCCCGCTGATCACGGGGCGCTACGGTAGCGGTGATAGCGGTAGAGTCCGGCCAGAGCGCGGGACGCCCTTTCCGGTGTGGGGAAAGCCAGTACGCGGCCGTCTTCCTGCAGCTCTTTGACAAGCTCTGAGCCGTGAGCGCCGGTCAGCACGCATGCCAGCGGCTTGCCGGGATGCCCGGAGGCCAGATCCTTCAACAGGTCCCTTATCTCCGCGCTTATCCTGCTGTCCGGTACGATCTGGATGAACATCCAGCCGCCGAAAGTCCCGTCCGCCAGCAGAATCTCCATGATGCCCTTGATCGAGCGTGCCACGGATTCAGTGCCCATTACCATCGGCCAGTAGTCCACGGGATTTCCTATACCCAGCCAGGGGGGCGCCAGCCTGGCTATTTTCTCCCTGGTGGCCGGCGCCGGGTCCGCGGCCAGCAGGTCCGTGCCCTGCATGGCGTCCAGCGCCATGATAGCGGCGCCGCCGCTGAAGGTGGCGACGCAGATGTTGGGGTTGCTGAGCGGCGGCAGCATGCAGAGTGCGCGGGTAAGGTCCACCAGCTCCTCCAGGCTGTTCACGCTGATGACCCCGGCCTGTCTCAAGGCCGCCTCCCACACCTCGCTGCTGCCCGCCAGCGAGCCGGTGTGCGATCGGGCCGCTTTAACGGCCTGCCTGCTCCTGCCCGTTTTGAGCGCCACTATGGGTTTATGTGGAGAGATGCGCCTGGCGATATCCATGAAGCGCCGGGCGTCCGGCATGCCCTCGATGTGCAGGGCGATCACCTTGACCTGCGGGTCGTGCTCGAAGTATTCCAGGCAGTCGGCGAAATCTACGTTGCAGATGTTGCCCACGTCGATGCCCTTTCCCACGAACCTGAACTCCGAGACACCGTTGAAGATGCCGCCCGTCTGGCTGACCAGCCCGACGGGGTTTGACTGCATGGATATCCTGGCGAAGGCCGAGCTGAAATTATAGAAGACGTTAGCGCTGCCGAAGCTGTTGGGGCCGAGTATCCTGCAGCCTGTTGAGGCGGCGATCTCTTTTAGCTCGTTGAAAAGCCTGTGGCCCTCATCATCGCCCGTATCGTTAAAGCCCTGTGTCACGATGCTTACGCACGTGATGCCGCGGGCCGCGCAATCCCTCACATGGGACGGTACCCTTGCGCGCGGCGTGGATATCACGGCCAGGTCCACCGGGTCAGCTATATCGTTGACCGACGCGTAGGCCTTGAAGCCCATGATCTCGCCGGCGTTGGGGTTTACCGGGTAGATACGCCCGCTGTAGCCGTAGCCGACCAGGTTCTCCAGTGCGTTGTATGACCCGGCGCCCGTTTTCCTGGAAAGCCCGATGATGGCGATGGAGCGGGGTTCGAAGAATGGTTTCAGGCGGCGAACATTGTCCATGGGCAGAAGTATAGCAGTTTTTGAAGCTCTCCACGAGGCTGCCGCGCCGGGCTATGGGGTGTTCCGGGCCGACGTCTGTTTATCTGGTCATCACCCAGATCTCGGCGGCGGCTATCAGCAGTGTAATGATGATGATGAAGACCATCAGGGCCGGGGAATTGACCTCCCGCTTGAGGATATGGGGTTCATCCGGTCCTGACGAAAGTTGCGCCACCTCTTCAGCGCATTTTTTACAGTAGGTCTTGCCCAGAATAGTTTCGCTGCACTCGTCGCAGATAAGCTGCTGGCAGCGCCAGCAACCACTGGTGGCCCGCCTATCGGGATGGTTGTAGCAGGCGAAGTCGGGATTTATCGGCGCGCCCTCGTTTTCCATATGTTAATATGATTATAAGTCTATATATATAAAAAATAAAGGAGGTCAAATTCTGTAGGGGCGGGTTTTCAAACCCGCCCGAAAAGACGGGCGCACCTGAAGGTACGCCCCTACGGGTGGTCTGACAAAGGAGAGTAACGATGGATATCGATCTGAGGCAGGACGGAAAGACGGTCGGATTATTCCGCGATGGAGTCAGGCTGGGGACGTTTTATTACTCCGTAAGACGGGGAAACGACTGGCTGGATGCGGAGCAGGTAGTGACCGGCCCCGGCAATTCAGTGAGGATCGTTTTCAAGCATGCGGAGATAGCGGACCGGTACACTTTTAGCCAGGGGCTGGCGCGGGTCGACAGGCGCTGGAAGATATCGCAGCCGGGAAGCTGGCAACTGGGATTCGGCTATTGCCCTCCGTCCCAATTAAGGCAGTGGCTGGTGCCATCCGTTATGTACGATAAAAATGTAATGGGTACGGGACGCTTCCCGCGTGGCGGAATAGAGACGGGCTGGTCGTTCCGGGAGGACAGGATACCCGTTCCCTCATGCTCCATCCTGCACGACGGCTCAGACTGGCAGGCTGTGTTTACAGAGCCGGCCCCGGACGAAGGAGAGATATCCAGCGTAAAGACATACCTGCGGGATAAACAGCCCGCCTTCGAGATAAGGGTCCCGTACTGCGAAGAGCCCCGCACCTATACCGAGAAAGGCATAGTCATCGGAGGATTGACCAGGCGCACCGAGAGGCTGTTCAAGGTAAGGAAAGTCCCATTTGAGTACTCGCGCACCTTCTATATCGCCTACGGCCGCTGCTTGCACAGGAGTCAGATATTCATGCGGCTGTCTGATCTGGCGCTCAAGGAGTTTCCGGGTACGGGCGTCCCCGCTGCGGCAGACTGGTCCGAGATCGCCTCGCTCAAGCTCAATCACCTCCGCTTCCTGCTGATAGACGATGGCCGGATGACAGCTATCAAGATGGGCAGGGGCAACGGCCTCTTTCAATCGTTTTACGAGTTCGCCGCCGGGTCCTTCCTGGTGAAGGGGTTGGAGGCGGCCACCATCTATGCGCGCGCCGGCAGGGAGACGGGCCATATCAAATACACGGATATAGCTGACAGGATCGGCAAATTTTTCCTGGGGGGCGCGCTGCCCAACGGGCTGCACCGTGATTGTTACTCGCTCAAGGACGGCCGCTGGGGTGGTTATATAGGCGTGGGCACGCCTCCCGAGCTGCAGCTCGGCGCCAACACGCGCTGCAACGGCGAGGTCATGTTCAATTACCTGAGGCTGTATAAGCTTTTGAAGGAAGTGGGACGTGACAGGCCGGAGTTTTTCGACCTGGCGGTTAAAAACGCGGCTTTTTACCTCGAGCATCAGCTCGGTGGAGAGGAAGAGGGCAGCTTCGGCAGGTGGTGGGATATAACGGGCAGGCCCATGAATACGCTGGGCGCCAACGGCGCCTATATAGTCAGCCTGCTGGTCGAGCTCGAGAAAATGACGGGCAAAAGGGACGATATCGACAGGGCGCTGGAGAAGGCGGGCAGGCACTATGCGTCGCTGGTAGATAAAGGCGCCTTCTACGCCGATACGCTGGACGCCGACTGCGTGGACAAGGAGGCCGGGGTGGCTCTGCTGCGTGCCTTCCTCGACCTGTACGAAAGGTCGGGCGGCGATTTCTATTTGGAGCACGCGCGCCTTTGCGCCGGCTATATCTTAAGCTGGATGTACACCTACAACGTCGCCTTCGATCCGCGCAGCCCCCTGGGCAGGAGGGATTTCAAAACGCTGGGCATGACGTCGGTCTCGGTAGCCCACCACCACCTGGACTTCTACGGCCTTTTCATCGCGTTCGATTTCCTCAGGCTGTGGCAGGCCGGCGGCGAAGAGATATGGAAGAGATGCGCCCTCGCCATGATCGGCGCCTGCGGCCAGCTCATCTCAAGCCCGCGGGACATGCTGGGAAAAAGTAGCCAGTTCCTGGGATGGCAGCCCGAGCAGATGAACCAGACCAACTGGGACTACAAGCACAGGGTACTGGGCACAAAGGGACGTTTCCACACCTGCGTGGCCTGGACCGTGGCGCTCACGCTGGGCGCCATGCTGGATATCAGGCAGAGGTTCCCCGAGGTCCTCGATTTCAAGCTGGGGTGACTTTGCCCTTCTTGGCCTCCATCTCTGCGATGCCCGCCTGTATCTCCTTGTATTTCGCCTCAGTGATGGGATAGAAATAGAGGAAGACGGCGGCCAGCAGGAAGAGGCCTGCCGATATGGGTCCCAGGAACAGGGTGATGGCCAGCTGAGAGCTGGCGGACTGCGGCATGATGTTGGGCACGTAGCCCATCCCCTCCAGCATTACGCCCATCAGGAAGATGGCCAGGGCCTGTCCGATCTTCAGCCCCCAGGTCCAGATGCCGAAGAATGCGCCCTCGCGTCGCTCGCCGGTGTTCAGATAGTCGTACTCGATGGCGTCGGCCACGATGGCGTAGGGCATGGCGTAGAGCAGCCCGAAGCCAGTGCCGGCGAAGAACATGCAGACCAGTGTGAAGGTCACGCCCATGGTCTGGCCGAAGATGAAGATTATCATCAGCATGATGGCCATCACTACGAAGCCGATCCCGTATACCAGCTTCTTGCCTATCCGCTTGCTCAGGGCCACGCTGACCGGTATGAAGATCATGCCGGTGGCGATCAGTATGAGCATGGCGAAGGTGGTGGCGCCCTCGTCACCCAGTATGTACTTGAAGTAATAGATCACGATGGCGCTGGCCACGGTGATGGCCAGTATGTGGACGATGTATGTCATCAGGATCAGCACGTAGGGCTTGTTCTTGAACACCGCTTTGTAGGTATCGACGAAGCCCAGGGTCTGGGCCGGCCGGGTATGGGTCGGTTCCTTGACGGTAAAGACCGTGACCAGGGCGGATATCATCATCACGCCGCCGAAGATGAGTCCCATCAGCACGAATCCCAGGTTTTTGTCAGGGGCCATGGCCACGATCGGGAGGGCCAACCCTGCTCCCAGCAATGTGCCGACTGCGGCAAACCCGAAGCGGTAGCCGTTGAGCGAGGTCCTCTCGTGATAGTCGGCGGTCAGCTCAGGTCCCAGTGACGAATAGGGTATGTTCACCGTGGAGTACGTCGTGCAGAGGATGATGTAGACCACCAGGGCATAAATGAACAATGTCATCTGGCTGACGCCTGCGCCGGCGATCAGCGACGGGTTGGTAAACATCAGGACCACGGCGATAAACAGCGGGATTGCGCCTCCCAGCATGTAAGGCCGGCGCCGGCCCATTTTATTTACTGTCTTGTCAGAGATGAAGCCGATGATCGGGTCGTAGAAGGCGTCCCAGATGCGCCCGACCATAAGCGCGATGCCTGCCAGCGCTGCAGCCAGCCCCACGGTATCCGTGAGGAAATTCATCAGCACGAAGGCCGTGGCAGTGAAGAACAGGTTGCCTCCGAAATCGCAGAATCCGTAGCCGAGCTTGGTTCCCAGTGGCAGTTTCTTATCTTCCATTTTCAACCCCTTATATTATTTCAGCGGTTATCTCCGGCAGATACCTGTGGCAGATGCCGGATATATCGTTATCAAACACTGACGACCTCTATTCCCAAAAAATTGCAGGCGTCCTCGATGGGCGTCGTGTAGTCCCCGTGGATCTGGCTGGCATGGTGCGTAAATCCCTCTTCAACCAGCGTCATATAGAGCCTGTCCAGGTCGGGTACCTTGACCCAGCTCCACGATCCCCTCAGGCGCTGGGTCGATTCCACTATCTCGCCCTTCGTTACCAGCATCTTGAATTCGCCGTCTAATTCCGTCAGCCGGCAGAGGGTCACGACCCCCGGCTTGAGCTGAAACTCGGCGGTCCCCATCGAGCGTTCCTTTCCCAGTTGCTTGCTAAGTATACTGTGCGGGTGAATGGCGATCCCCTGTGCCCTGCAGGCCAGCGAGGGCGGGGCATTGCCGCAGTGCCAGGAGAGGAATTGGTTCTTCTTGCTCTGGTGTCTGATGGTCCAGTCGATGAAATGCGGTGGTACCGTCTTCAACGTGGCCAGGTTCTGGATCAGCATGGTCAGCGCGCCGTAAACGTCCACCTCGCAGGCCGTCATCAGGCCGCTGTCGGTCAGTCGTCCCAGCGCGTAGCAGGCGGAGATGCCGTAGGCCTGCTGGATGGCGGTCCAGCACTGAACGGCCAGGGCCGAGAGCCCTTTTTCGGCGGCAAACTGTTTAAGAGCCAACTGCAGCCCTGCGATGGTCCTCACCTTGTCTGCCCCCGCGCTTGACAGGTCTGCCTCTTTTTTCATCTCGCCGATTATTTTTTTTAGCTCGGGGGCATTGTCTTTGAGCCCTTCCACCCGCAGCATGATATCCAGCAGGGAGGTGGGCGCCACCCTCTGGTTGAAGCTGTTCAGCAGCGCGTCCTCGTTGCAGATGCAGGTCTCGAAGCGCTCCGGGCGCGGCCCGACCAGTCCGATCCTGGCGCCGATGAAACCTTTGATTATGGAGCAGACGGCCATGAAATTCTCGATGTCCGGCTTGAAGGTGCTGTCCTCGGGGAAAATAATGCCGGAGAAGAGGAAGGGTATCTTCCTGCGGTGCAGGCCGGAGGAGACCGCCAGCGTGCCGCAGAACGAGTCCGACCTGCGCCCGCCGTCCGAGGTGAAGTCGCCTTCCTTTGTGCCGAAGAGCAGGATGGGGAGGTCGCGGAAGGCCGACGCCACGGCCAGCGCCGACACCTCGTCCCCGAAGGTCATGGCGCCGATGACCAGCCCGTCGATCTTCTCGTCGCGGAACAGGCGTATCGTTTTGTCGGCGTCGCCGTCGTCGCGCACCAGCCCTCCCTGAGTCAGCTTCGCATCGGGTGCAACCACTTGAAGGCCTTTGATATGGGAGAGGGTGTCCAGGCAGCGTTTGCGCATCTGAACCGCCCAGGCATCGTCGAACGGCTCACGGTGCGCGGGCACGAAACCGATCTTTATATTTTCCATCTGCTGCTTCCCTGCCTCTCGGGCGACTGCTTGTGCCGGGCTCCGCTTCAGCCGCCTGGCAGCGGCCGGGAATAATTGTGAATCATACTATAGAAGATGTCCCCGGTTGTCAATAAATCGGAGATGTATCTTGACAACGGCTATGTGAAATCCTATCATGGCGGGCGTTCCGGCATCGAGAATTGGAGGTAAGGAGCAGATTATGAGCGGCATGTTAGTAACGGCACTGGTCATCGCGGCACTGGTCATCCTTTATATCGTTCTGGTCCTCAGCCTGAGGGACCGCCTGCTCAACCTGAAGTTCGATTTCAACCAGTTGAAGCAGGCCCCGCTGCGCTTCGGCAAGGACTTTTTATGGGGCAGCGCCACGGCCTCCCACCAGATAGAGGGTGGCTGCGCCAACAACAACTGGTACCAGTTCGAGTCGGCAGTGAACGAGCAGGGCAAGCCCCGCATACTCAACGGCCAGAAGGCCGGCCTGTGTTGCGACGCGTGGAATCGTTATAAAGAGGACGTCCAGTTGATGAAGGCGCTCTCGTTCAACGCCTACCGCTTCTCCGTCGAGTGGAGCAAGATCGAGCCCAGGGAGGGCGAGTTCGACGAGGCGGCCCTGGACCACTACGTGCAGGAAGTGAATGAGATGCTGGCCAACGGCATCGAGCCCATGATCACGCTGCACCACTTCAGCAACCCCATCTGGTTCGAAGACCAGGGCGCCTTCCTGCAGGACGATTCCCCAGCCATCTTCACCAGGTTCGTCGAGCGCGTCGTTCAAAGGCTGGGGCCGAAGGTCAAGCTGTGGTGCACCATTAACGAGCCGGCCATCTACGCCGTCCTGAGCTATTTCAGCGCCGAGTTCCCGCCGGCGCTGAAGGACGCCGTCAAGGCGGCCAGGGTTTACCGCAACCAGTTGCTGGCGCACACGGCGGCCTATAACGCCATTAAGAAGATCAAGCCCGACGCGCAGGTAGGGCTGGTGGTGCACGTGGCGCTGTTCGATCCGCCGGGCCAGTGGAGCCTGCTGGATATCCTGATCGCGCGCATGCTCAACAACAACATGAACAACTCGCACTTCGATTACCTGGTGAACGGGCGTTTCGATTTTTCCATACCGGGCGTAGTCAGCGAGAAATTCAGGGGCGGGCAGAAGGACGCCTTCGATTTCATCGGCCTCAACTACTACACCAACCACTACCGCGTCTTCAAGCCCTTCGCCAAGGAGCAGTTCATCGAGATCACCAAGGCGCCGCGCGAGGAGCTGACCGATATGGGCTGGGCCGTCTACCCCGAGGGCATGTACCGTTCACTCAAGCTGATCACCTCCTACACATCCAAGCCCATCTACATCACGGAGAACGGCATCGCCGATGCCGCCGACACCAAGAGGGCGAAATATATCGAGGACCACCTGCTGGTGATAAACAAGGCCATCGCGGACGGCATGAACGTCAAAGGCTATTTATACTGGACCCTGATGGACAACTTCGAGTGGGCGCACGGCTTCGAGGCCAGGTTCGGCCTGTACCACGTCGATTTCGCCACCTGCAAGCGCACGCTCTACGAGGGCAGCCGTAAATACGCCGAGATGATCAAGTTAGCTACATAGTCTACTTAGAAGGCTTATAGATGACCGGGTAGCCGGTGATCCTGGCTATTTTACGGTACTGGGGCTCGAGCGACTTATAGGTCTTGAGGTATACCTCTTCATATAGCTGCTGGTATACGTGGTGGCTGTCGGGGTTGGGCTGGAAGGTCTTGCCCTTCTTCACCATTGAGGCGACCGCCTCCTTGAATGAGCCGAACATACCCGTGCCCACAGCGGCGTCGATGGCCGCGCCCAGCGCGCATATCTCGGAGGTAGCCATGCGCGAGACCGGCAGGTTGAAGAGGTCGGCGGCTATCTGAACCGCCACGTCGCTCTTGGAGCCTCCGCCGCCCACGCGTATCTCCCTGATGGGGATGCCCGTCTTCCTGCGCGTTTCATCGTACATGCGCTTCAGCTCGTAGCCTATGCCCTCGAGGATGGCCCGGTAGAGGTGCGCGCGTGTGTGCACCTCGCCGAAGCCTATGATGGAGCCCTTGGCGTACTTGTCGTAGATCATGGGCGTCCAGTAGGGCTGGAGCATCAGGCCCAGCGAGCCGGGCGGTATCTTGCTGATGACCTCGTCCATCACCACCTCCGGCGCCACGCCGCGTTTCTCGGCCTCCAGCGCCTCACGGTGGCCGAACTCCTGCTTGAACCATGTGACCATCCAGAAACCGCGGAAGATGAACATCTCCAGGTTCCAGGCTTTGGGCAGCGCCGAGGGCCAGGTATAGAACTTCATATGCTTCTCGGAGATGTACTTGTAGCTGATCACCTCCATGCAGGTGGCCGTGCCATAGCTGATCACGCCGATGGCCGGGTCGATGGCGCCCGCGCCCAGCAGCTCGGACTGCTTGTCACCTGCGCCCACCACCACGGGAAGCCCCTCGGGCAGGCCGGTCTCCTCAGCGGCCTTCTTGGTGACGTGGCCCAGCACGGTGTCCGGCGGGAAGAGGTCCACGCAGTGCTCCCGTTTGACGGCCAGCGTCTCGTAGGCCAGGCCCAGGGCGTGCCATTTGAGGGCCTTGTAGTCCATGGGCCAGGCGCCCACCATCATGCCGAGCGAGTCCTTGAACTCGCCCGTGATCTTCTTGACCAGCCAGCCGGAGATCTGCAGGAACTTGTAGGTGTTTTTGTAGATCTCGGGCTCGTGCTCCTGGATCCAGAGGAACTTGGACTCGCGGTGCGCCTTGTCCATGGCGTCCCCCAGCCCCATGGCCTGGAATATCAGGCGCGCCTTGGCGCTGATGGGTGGGGCGTTCTCGGTGACGCGCTGGTCCAGCCAGATGATGGCCGGGCGCAGCGGATTGCCCTCGCGGTCCACGGGGAAGGAGGCCGACCGCTGCGTGGTGATGCCCAGCCCCGTGATCTCGTCGGCGGGGATCCTTGCTTTGGCCATGACGCCTTTGGTGCAGAAGCACAGTTTGGTCCAGTAGTCCTGCGAGTTCTGCTCGGCCCAGCCGGGCTGCAGCGAGAAATAGGGCTCGTGCTCGGCCTGCTCGATGGCCACCTGGTTCCCCTGCCGGTCGAAGATCACAGCCCGCACGCTCTGCGTGCCGGAGTCGATCGCGATCACATATTTCTTCTCAGCCATGTCAACCTCCTAAAATAAAATCTACACGCGGGCGGGTTTAAAAACCCGCCCCTACACGGTGCGCCCGGACAATTATAGCGTCTCAAATTCCGGTTCCCAGGTCGGATCACATTTACGGTAATAATTAAAGAACTCCTCCCTGTGCTTATTGGCTTTCTCAACCAGCTCCTGCGGGTCGAGGTAGCCCATGCTGATCAGGATATCCTCGAGCTTGACCAGGCTCTGCTCGTAGGGCGGGCAGCCGCCCAGGAAGCGGTCGTAGCCCGCCAGTTGCATGGCATTGCGCAGCTCCAGCAGGTCGCCGCCCGTGGCCAGGGCGCATTCCCCCAGGAAGAAGGTGTGCGCCATATCGGTCTTCAACTTCGGAGGGATCTTGGGATCGACTCCCACGATCAGCGAGAAGCGCTGAGGCGCCTTAGCCAGCAGCCCCTCGGCCAGCGCGGCCATCAGCCAGCAGGTCGAGCAGGCGCCCCCGATATAGACGTCGATGTTGGGGTAGAGGCCCGTGACCAGGCTGTCGATGGGCATGGTATAGGTGACCGGGAGCTGGAACTTCTTCTTGACCGCAGCTATGGTTTCACCCGCGACTTCGATCAGGAAGGGGTTGGCAGTGCCCAGCCCGTCGTGGGCCGCCAGCCTGGTGGTGGCGACGACCAGCGGGTTATCGATGCCCATGCACATCGAGGCTATGGAGTCCAGGGCTACCGTGTCATAGCTCGCCATGATCACGCCCATCTCCACGGGTGTGCCCCCCTCGCCGGCGCCCATCCCCTCCATGCCCAGCAGTCCGTCCAGCAGCACCAGGTCCGGCTTGCGTATCTTGCTGATGTCGACCATGTGCTGGTTCAGGTCGTCGCGGTGTGAATAGTACCTGCCCCTTTCATCCAGCAGCCCCTGCAGGTTCTTGATGGAAAGGGTCACCATGGTCATGGTATGGGTCTTCATGGCCGGTATATTGATGAAGCAGTCGGCGTCCAGCGCCACTTTGGGGTAATTGACCCGGTGCAGGGCGATGCCGCCCTTGATATCGACTTCAACTTTTTCGGCGTCCTCGACGCCTATGACCTCTCCGCCCGCCTCCTCGACCTCGCGTTTGATCCCCAGCATGCGCATGATCTCGGCTGTCTTGAATCCCCTGCTCATGCCGCAGGGCGTGGTGGAAGGCCTGACGCGTTTCATCAGTGTGCCCACGCTGACGCCCTCGATCACGGTGACGCGTTTGGCCCCCGCCTCGCGCGCCAGCCTGACCATGCTGGAGATGACGCGCCGGTCCACCGAGATCGGCGGGGGATAGGGCGCAAACAGGTTGGGCTTGAGCACGACGTGGCTGCCCTTCTTGATCTTGCCCTGCAGCCCGCCCGCCAGGTCGACGGCCCTGCGCACCAGGCTATTAATATCCTGCCTGTCAGGAGGGAATTTACCCTTGACGATCGATACAACCGGTTTAGCGCTCACTTATCTGCTCCTTTAGCCGTTTTTCTTTTATCCAGTATGATGCTGGCCATCTCGGCGAAGCCGTGCCCGCCGCTTTTGCCCGTGACATACTTCGGCAGGTGTTTCATCTTATGTCTGAAATTCTTGATGTTGGCCACGCCCACGGTTAGATCGAGGGCCTCGAACATCGGCTCGTCGTTGGGGGAGTCCCCCGCGAAGAGCATGGTCCGTGCAGCCTCGTCCCATTTGAGCGAGAACCTCTCCTCTAAAAATAGCCTGGCCGTGGAAAGCTTGTTGTAGTCGCCGAACCACCCGTTAACGTGGATCGAGCTTATTTTATACGTGGCCTGGTGCTCCGCGAAGATGCGGCAGATCTCGTCGATCTCGCCCTCGCTGAGCGGGCTGACGTCCTCGCGGAAGTCGATGGCCAGGTCGAACAGCCGGAAGGGCTGGTCGGAGGCCATGCCGGCGGCCGGCACCCTCTGCAGCGCCTCCCGTTTAATAGCCTCCAGCTCGCCCCGTTTGCCGGCTATTTGTTCCGGCGTGAAGATGTAGCGCTGGCGCAGTTTGCCAGCGTCGCGGTCATAGTAGTAATAGAAGGCGCCGTTCTCGCCCACCACGCCGTCCACGGGCCACATGCGGGCGATGTGGTCACACCACCCGGCCGGGCGTCCGGTGAGGGGTACCGTGATCAGGCCGGCGTCGTGCAGGTCCCACAGGGCCTGGAAGGCTGCGGGCAGCATTTTACCCTCGTGCGTGAAGGTATCGTCGATGTCGAAGAGTATGCCCCGGATACGGGCGCATTCGGCGGGTGTAATAATCTCGATGTTTTTCATGAGCAACGTTGCCGGCCGGTGCGCTGACTGACTATTTTATCAATACGACGGGGACGACGATGGCGATCAATCCGGTGACCAGCACTACCAGCATGAACAGGTTGTAGCGCATGTTGTAATTACCGAGCAACGACGGGTCGTAGTAGCCGTCCACGCCCTGGTCCTTGTACATCTTGAGAAGGCCGTCTATCAGCTTTTGCCGGTTCTGCTTGCCCTTGATGATGCCGATCTCCGCCACCAGGTTGACCACGATCACCAGGACGATGAAGGTGAAGAAGATGACCCACTGCGGGCCGTTCTTATCGGAAGAGTTGGCGACACCGGTATTGATGGCCAGCGTGATCAGGTTGAGCAGTATCGAAGCCAGTATGAATATGATGTCCGTCTTGGTGTTCTGCTCGAGCTCCGCGATTATGTGGGTGTGCACTTTTTCAATCATTTACCGTCACCCGCCTTAAGATGACCGCTGAGAATTTTGTGTCCCGTCATCTTCAGGCCAGATTGTAGCATACTTGACCGCAGGGCTACTATTATCATTCGTGCAGGGGAGGGTTCCGGCGATGAGTCGTAATTGACTGCAGGTCATATATGTTTGAGGTAAGACGCGGCGGCGTGAAAGCCGCACATGCCGTGCACGCCTGCGCCCGGTGGAGTGGACGAGGAGCAGATATACATATTTTCGCCGGGTATCCTATAGGGATCGAGGCGCAGCGCGGGCCGGGCGAACAGTTGCCGCAGTGATTGAGCTCCCCCGCTGATATCGCCGCCCACCAGGTTGGGGTTATCGCGCTCGAGCTCGGCCGGGCCCACGGCATGGCGCGCCAGTATGACCTCTCGAAAGCCCGGCGCGAAGCGCTCGACCTGCGCCTCGATCAGGTCGGTCATATCGCCTTGATACCCGTTGGGCACGTGGCAGTAGGCCCAGGCGGTGTGTTTGCCCGCGGGCGCGCGGGAATCGTCGAAGAGGCTGGGCTGCGCCAGCAGCACGAAGGGTTTTTGCGAGACCTTATTACGCCAGACTATTTTTTCCGACATGACTATTTCTTCCAGGGTCCCGCCCAGGTGCACGGTCCCCGCCAGCTTGCATGCCCGGGATTTCCAGGGGATGGGTTGGCTGAGCGCCCAGTCGACCTTGAAGACGCCCGGCCCGTAGCGGTATCTCCGCAGCGACCTGCGGTAGCCGGCGGGCAATTTAAGGCCGGCCATGCGCAGCAGTTGCGCGGGTGTAACGTCCCAGAAAACGGAGCTGCCGGCGGGCAGCTCGTCCGCTGATTTAATATAGCGGCCTGCAATTAACTTGCCGCCCATGGCCGTGAGGTAACCGGCCAGCGCAGCGGTTATGTTGCCCGCGCCTCCCTTCGGTATGGGCCAGCCCACGGCATGCCCTGCCAGCCCCAGTGCCAGCCCGAAGGCGGAGGCGGGCGTCTCTTCCAGAGGCAGTATCGAGTGCGCGCAGAGTCCGGCTATGAAGCCGCGGGCGCGCTCATCCTGGAAACAGCCCTTCGCCAGGCGCGTGGCGGGCTGCAGGGCTTTGAGGGCGAAACGGGCCAGCGCCAGGGGGCGCCGCGGCATCCTCATCGTGCCTAAAAGCTCCGGCAAAAGGCTGTCCCAGTCTTCTATCAGGGGCGTAAACAGGTCGCTGTACCTGCGGGAGTCCCGGCCCAGCGTTTCGGCGGTCTCCTGCACCGACCTGCAGAGCAGGGCGGAGGCGCCGTCGTCGAAGGGGTGTGCCATGGCTGCGGGAGGCTGTATCCACTCGAGTCCGTAATCGCTGAGGGGCAGGGATTTAAAGAAGGGGGAGGCTGTGGCCATGGGGTGTACCGCCGAGCCGGTATCGTGCACGAAGCCGGGCAGGGTCAGTTCCGCCGAACGGGCGCAGCCGCCGAAGGATGGGTTGCCTTCGATCACGCAGACGCGCAATCCCGACCGGGCCAGGGCGATAGCTGCCGAGAGGCCGTTGGGCCCCGAGCCGACGATATAAGAGTCTTCGCTGCCGGTTAATACCATGAGCAAGCCTGATTACATTACCGTTTAAACAGTCTGCGGCAGAGCAGCGCGGGCATATAGAGCAGGGTGAGTATCTGGGCGTTGAGCAAGAGGTTGAAGAAGCGCGACCACTGCAGGCGACTGTCCAGGAGCAGGGGTGTCACCTGCACGCCTCCGCTGCCGCCGAGGTAGTTGAGCATGGACTGCAGCACGTGTGACCAGATGTCCTGCTGGAGTTTCGATCCCAGGATGCGAAAAGCCAGCTCATATATGGGGTCGCTGGCCCGCGCCAGCCCCTGGATCTGCACCACCGTAGAATCCTGCTCCCGGAAGGACGAGAAGGTGACCCAGCCGGCTTCGGGATGTCCCTCCGGCGTGATGAATGTGAAGCTATCCCGGCTGGAATACAGCGTCATCACTCCCGTGGCCACCAGCCCTCCCGGCGTATCGGCGTTGATCAAGATGACCCCGCCCGGCTTGATGCCGTCCGGGGGAGGGTAGAAGCGGTTGGCCGGCGGCTGGAAGGAGGTGAAATTTTCTTTGAGTATTGCGATGGCGCGGGCGGGGTCCAAACCCTTGCCCGGCAGTGATATCGAGTAGGTCTTTTGCCAGAGCTGGCCGAAACCCTGCATAGGGCCTGCCACCCTGCGTCCCTTTACGTTAAGATCAATAGCCACCTTCGGCATAGCTTTGACTTCCAGCCTTGAGACGGGCCTTGCCCAGGCATCGTTCACGTCCTTGGTGGCTGCTGTGGTCGTATCGTGTGCCGGATTAGCCACGTCTTGCGGCGGCTGACCCCTGTAACCCGCGTGACGCAGGGCTGTGGGGATATCGCCGTAGCAGGGTATGCCCTCGTTGAGGCGCGTCAGTCGAAAGATATCCGGAAGCCGGCCGCCCAGCCTGGCTGCCATGAGCCGCAGACCTTTATGCCCTGCGCTGTTGTGCAGGCGTACCAGCATGCTGATGCCCGTGTTATCCAAAGACCGCACGGCCTGGAAATCAAGTATAGTCGTGCTTTTTCCTGTCCCGGGGGTTGTGATGAGGAGTTCGTTTAGCTCCTGCTCCATGGCCGACGAGACATCGCCCGTGAGGGAGATGATCCGGATATCCCGACCCACGTCCGTGATTTTCATCGTGTTACACTCAGTATAGTGTCGGGCGGGTGGTTAGGCAAGGCGCCGGGGATGGACGGACCAAGGTATATTGCCTGAAACAGTTAAGCAGATGTAGATAGCAGCCTGGTATAGTTACAGTTTCTTCAGTTTATCGACGAGAGCTTCTTTGGTGATACTGTTAAACAGGCTGATTTTGTTGAGGATATCGTTGAAAGTGCCTTTCGTAACCTCTTTGTGTAAAGGAACAGTGATGGTGTGCTTACCGATTTTAGTGGTCTTCTCGTAAGTAGCATGGCTACCTTTCTGACGGTCAAAAGTATAACCAAGTGATATAAGCAAACTGACGAGTCGGCTGCCACTAACCTGCGGAAGCTTTGGCATCTGCCAGCTTAACCTCAGAAAGAGTGAGAATAGTTATAGGTTCGGATGTATCCCCAAAATGACATGCAACGGCCTCTTTGATATTTTCATGCAATTCATCCAGGGTCTTACCTTGAGTGAATATGTCTTCGCCGATGCCGCGTGCGCACCAGCAATCACCGTCAAAATAGCTTTCAACCTTTACCAGCATAATTATCTCCGTACACCCGGATTATACAACAATATTTAATTGGTGTGTTAAAGAAGTTGGTGATAGGGGACGAGAAGATCCCTGCTATGCTAAAATTCCATAAAACAAGAATCTGCTGAGAGGGAGTATTAAAGATATGGAGAAATCGAGGCAGGAGATCAAGGACAGGGCATATGCGCTGGCGAAGAAGTACGAGATGGAGAACGGCGCCTGCGCGCAGGGCGTTTTCGCCGGCGTCACTGAAACGCTGGGCATACAGAACGACGATGTTTTCCGTGCCGCCACGGGCTTTGCCGACGGCATCGGGCTGACGGGTGACGGCCACTGCGGGGCTTTGTCGGGCGCGGTGATGGCCATCAGCTATATTTTCGGACGAAAAAAAGAGGACTTCCATCGCCGCGGCAAGATGCTGAAGGCGCTTTTGCTTTGCCAGCAGCTTGAGAACAGGTTCATGGGAGAGTACGGCGTGTGCCGCTGCCATGAGCTTCAGACCAAGTTCTTCGGGCGCTTTTTCAACCTGCTGGAGCCTTCAGAGATCGAGGCCGCGCTCAATGCCGGGGCGCTGGAGAGGTGTTCCTCACTGGTCGGGGAAGTCGCCTCTATGGCGGTTGAGTTGATACTGGAACAGCAGGCAAAGGACGCAGCCAAAAGCTAGCGCCGTGTGTCGTGAAAACCAGGCGAAATGGTTATTCTGCCTCTCATATTATATTATTTATAGGTGGTTTCGCTGCGCCGCTTAACCTGAAGTATAACGACGAGCTTTTCTTCATCATATACATCGTAAACAATGCGGTAATTGCTTACCCTTATCCGATAGGCAGTGACAGCGCCTTTAATCTTCCTGACTCCGTGGGGACGTGGTTCTTTAACCAATTTATCGACAGCTTTACACAAGCGGTCAAAATCCTGCTTGAGTATCCGCTCTTTTAGTTTCTGAAGATCACGGTTAGCAGCAGGTGAGACTTCAACATGGTAGGGCGGCGAGTTTGCCATAAGGATCCTGGGGGGTTATCTCTTCCCATTTCTCTTGGCGATGGCCTGGTTTACTTCCTGCCGGACCTTTTCCCAGGGACGTCCACCCTTCGCCTGATATTCGGTACGCGCAGCCTTAATTACAGGCGCAAGCGCCGCATCCTCACGGCTTTCAAGCCACTCGGTCACAGCCTCGGCGATTATTTCACTGGCTGTACGGCGGCGGCGAACTGCCGCTACTTTTAAATCGGTATACAACTCATCATCATGAAAGACCACGGTCATTCTTCTGCTCATTGATTTCCTCCATGCAGGCATAGATACATAAAGGCATACATACGCATGTATTATAACAATATTATAGCTCTTTGCATAGGATGCAATGCTGTTGATAAAGCCCGCCTCCCCGGTTTAGAACAGTCCGCCGCTAATTGACAGTCACCGGGCAAAGGGATACTATCAGGGCCGGGGCTGACGAGGTAAGATAACTGCCAGGCTCATAATTGAAATGGGAAATCAGGGAGGTAGGAGTAGCCTATGAACAGCCACGAGCGAACCGCGATCGCATTAAACCTGGGGGCGCCGGACCGCGTGCCCGTATTCTCCTGCACCGAGGAGCAGAACCAGATTTACGAGGTCCTGGGCAATAAAGACGGGGCCCTTCCGCTGAAACTGATCAGGGAAGGGGTGACGGGGGCGCTGTTCAAGCTGACCGCCCCGCTGATCAACCGCGTCGGCTGGATGACCCGCGAGACGGAGAAATTCATGGGCAAGAAGCTCGAGGCCGACATCGCCCTGGGCTACGATTGCTCGTGGCTGATGTACTCGTCGATTTTCAATTTGAGGGGCAACCGTCAGTCCACCGACATCTGGGGTAAGCTGTACGACCTGGTGGCCGACCCGGATGGAAACGTGGACACGCCCATGTACCGGCAGGGGCTGCTGAGCACGCCGGAGCTGTGGGAGGCCTGGAGCCACCCCGATCCCGACAAGTTTTACAAGACCATATACCGGGTATTCGCCGACCTGCAGAAGCGCTACGGAGATAAAATTTATTTGATGGGCAGCCTGTTCTCCGGGTTGTGGGAGTCCGCCTCCCAGTCGATGGGCCTGGCGGCCTTCGCCGTGACTCTGCGCCGCAACCCCGACTTTGTGCGGCGCATGGTGAAATACTACGAGAAGATTTACCTGGCGACCATCAATGCGACGGCCGATGCAGGCATGCCGGCCTTCGTTTATTCCGACGACATGGGCCACAAGAGCGGCCCGCAGACGCCGCCGCGCGTGCTGGACGAGTTTTTCGGACCCAGCCTGCGCAGGATCTGCGAAGAGGCCCACAAGCGCGGCATCAAGATCATCATACATTCCTGCGGCAACGTGAACCAGTTGCTGGAGCTTTTCGCGGACTGGGGCTTCGACGGCGTGCACTCGCTGGAACCGACCGCCGGCATAAACATTGCGGCGGTGAAAAAGCAGTTGGGGAAGCGCATGTGCATATTCGGCAACATGGACATCTCCCACGTCCTGAGCGAGGGCACGCGGGAGGAGGTGGAGGCAGCGGTCAAGGCGATGCTGAAGGATGCCGCCGTGGACGGCGGGTTCATCATGGCCATGACCAACTCGCACAATGCGGTGAAGGTCGAGAATACCCGCTGGATGATTGAAGATACCCACCGCTACGGGGCCTACCCCCTTAAATTAGCCTGAGATAGGCGAGGTGAGCGATGAACGAACGTGATGCTATAAAAGCTGTGCTGGATGCGGTTGTCAGCCTGGATATAGACGCGGTGGCGGGACAGGTGGGCGCTGCCCTGGAGGCGGGCGCCGACCCGCGCGCCGTGCTGAACGACGGCCTGAGCGCAGGCATGAGGGTCGTGGGCGAGCGCTTCCAGAGCGGCGAATATTTTTTAACCGAGCTGTTGCTGGCGGGCGAGGTGATGAAGGCCGGCCTGGTCCCGCTGGAGCCTTTGCTGACGCATACAGATGTACAGGGCAAGGGCACAGTGGTGCTGGCGACCGTCAAGGGGGATATCCATGACATGGGCAAGAACCTGGTGGGCATGATGCTGAACGCCTCCGGTTTTGAGGTGATCGACCTGGGGTCCGACGTTGCGGCAGTGAGGATAGTCGATGCGGTGCGCGCGCACCGGGCAAAGATCGTGGCGCTCTCGATGCTGCTCACTCCCATGGTCGTCTCCTTGCGTTCCACGGTAGAGGAGATCACCAGGGCCGGTCTGCGGGACCAGGTGAAGGTCATCCTGGGCGGCGCCTGCACCACGCCGGGCCTGGCCAAAGAGATGGGCTGCGATGGCCACGGGGAAGATGCGATGGCGGCGGTCTATCTCTGCGAGAAATTTGTTTAAGGCGATTATTTCGTAGCGTTCTTAAATTTTGCCCTGAGTTTAGCCAATTTAGGTGCGACGACCATCCGGCAATAGACGTGCCCCGTATTCTTCTGATAGTAGTCCCGGTGGTAGTCCTCGGCCTCGAAGAATTTGGTCAGCGGCCTCAACGTGGTGACGATGGGGGCATTGAATTCCCCTGAGGCATTCAGTTTTTCAATAAATTTCTCGGCCAGTTCTTTCTGGGCTTCGTCTATGTAGAAGATGGTGGAGTGGTATTGTTCGCCTGCGTCGTTGCCCTGGCGGTTGGGCGTGGTCGGATCGTGTGTATAAAAGAATACCTCCAGCAGGTCGTTGAAGCTGATCAGCGTCGGGTCGTATTCGATCCTGGCAGCTTCCACGTGCCCGGTGGTCCTGCTGCACACCTGCTGGTAGGTGGGGTTAGCGGTGCGGCCGCCCGTGTATCCGGGCATGACCTTGATAACCCCCTTGAGCTCGGCGAAGATCGCCTCGGTGCACCAGAAACAGCCGCCGCCGAAGACTGCTGTTTCAGTTTTGCTCTTCATAGCAAAGGATATAACATAAACTTCAATGCCGGATTATCTCTCAAGAAGTTCCATGAATTCAGTTCTTGTTAACCCGACATCTCGAATTAATTTGCGTAGCAAACCCGGTCCCAGTTCCTTGTGTTTTGGAACGGCCACTCTTCTCCCATTCTGGTTTAGCAGGATCATATGGCTGCCCTCTGTGTGATCCCAGGTATACCCGATACGGTTAACTGCCTTGACGAATTCGTCCCCGGAAATTGCCGGGAGTTTGCCCACTATATACCGACCTCTACCTCTTCAGTCTCTGTAACCGGTATCTTCTCACCGTGCTTACGCATACTGGCGATGTATCCCTTTATGGCTTCCTGGACGTTAGCTAAGGCTTCCTCTTTAGTTTTTCCCTGGGAATGACAACCCTGCAGGGCAGGGCAACTGGCAATAATGAAACCGTTTTCGTCCTTTTCCAGAGTGATGGTAAATCTCATTTATCAGCTCCAATTATCATTGGTTGATTAGAATTATAACAACTTTCTATCCCTGCTCATAGTTGTGTCATACATGTTTACCATCCCCCGTGCTATTCCCGAGACCTTCTTGCGCAGGCTATTGGGTTGAAGCGCCTCCACCTTCTCGCCCCAGCGCGTCACGAAGGCGATGAACTCATCTGTTACCGGCACTTTGAACGTGACCACGGCCGAGCCGTCCGGCTGAGTCTTCACGGCCTGTGACGGGTGCCATCTCGTCTCGAGGGCCAGCCTGGCTATCTCAGAGTTGAACCTGAGCTTCACGGAAACCGGTTTGCCGTAGACGGTTATACCCCAGGCCGGCTCCAGGAATTTATTGGCGTCGAAGTCCCCCGGGATGGAGTAGCGTTCGTCCAGCAGCTCAATATCCTGGATACGGTCGACCTTGAAGGTCAGCACCCTGCGGGCGTGGTTGCAGTAGGCGATCACGTAATTGGCGCGTTCGAAGGTGGCCGGCTGGATGAAGTAGGGCTCGATGACCCTGTCATTGGCGATGGGGCGTCCCAGCGCCTGGTAGCGTATCCTCACCCTGCGTCCGTTTATCCAGGCGTGGGCCAGCGTGTCCATGGTGCAGCGCAGCCTATCGTTTTTATTGAGCTTCTGCATCCAGGCTATAGTACGCGTCACCTGGTCCCTCAGCGGCGCGGGCACGGCGGAGTTAAGCTTGACGAAGGTGGAGTCGATACTGGGGTTGTAGGTGTTGCTGTACGATAGCAGCAGCCGCGCCGCCAGGAAAATCGTCATGGCCTCGGGCAGTGTGAAGGAGATGGGCGGCAGGAAGTATCCCGGCGCGATGCCACGTCTGGATTTATCTTCCCATATGGGCACCCCGATTGCCTCCAGGGCTACAAGGTCGCGGCGCGCCGTTCTTGTGCAAACGCCGCATTTTTCAGCTATGGCGATGACGGTCAGGCCGTCCGGGCACTGGTAGAGCAGGTGTTCCACCCTGCTCAGCCGCGCCAGCCTGTCCTTCTTATTCTCCCTCATGGCTCACACCTCTACATCGCCGAAAAAAATTATACCACATGCGCCGGTCGTTCAACGTGCGGCGGAAATCACGGCTGTCTGCGTTCACCGTAGTATTTAAGAATCCTAAGTCTGTCCTCGTTTTCCTTATCGCCCTTAAAATATATTTCCACCAGCTCGATTTTATCCTGTTTCTCAAAGTATGCGTAAATCACTCTTATACCGGATTGAACTCCCCTGCCCGGTAAAGACCGGCAGGCAATTTTTTCGCTTTAAATAACTTGGGATCATCTATCGACAAACCGGTAATTTGAAAGATTCCCCTGTTATCTATCTTTAATTTGTGATAAAGAAATAGTTGCTTTTCAATAAATATTCCCAGGTCGTCCTGGATAGTTCTAAATCTCTTTCCAAGTTTCGCCAATTCTTCATCGAATTCAGG
Organism: uncultured Dehalococcoidales bacterium; assembly: GCA_964554375.1. Taxonomy (GTDB): domain Bacteria; phylum Chloroflexota; class Dehalococcoidia; order GIF9; family UBA5629; genus CAIMUM01. Next base: position 51,885 of record CAZKOL010000001.1, on the reverse strand, counting down.
AAGCCGGGAAAGATTTTTAAAAACACCCATCAGGAATATTCCCTTACGGAATACAAAGGTGTTCTGTAAAAGACAGCCTCATATTCAATTATTTTCCCGCTTCCCGTAGTTAACCAGGGTACGTCGTTGTGGGAGTATTCGCTTATTTGAGAGGCATTCATATCAGACAGCTTATTCAGTACGCCATCTATTAATTCAACTTCGTGTGCATTTAATCCGGATAGATGGGCCTTCCTCAGGGGCAGATATTTAGTCTGAGGGTAATCGAAGTAGCTATTCTGAACCTTCGTGATATCGTTGTCGGAGATCATCTTTGCAACCACTTTCTTAAATTCCAGCGGCGTTGGCCCATAATGATTTTTTGCGTAAGTGGCGCCGATCAATTGTTTCTCGTACTTTTCATAAAAATCAAAATCGATGAAATACAGGAGCTTGTAAATCACGGTCTCGCCGATGTTCGGCTTCGAGCCGACTTTATTCAGGATATAAATCAAGATTTCCTTAAACTTGTCCAGGTTCTTTTGTGGGACATTAATCCTCATCCTGGGTTCCATTTTCTTACCCGGAATTTTATTTTGCAGTATTACCTGCGGCTCGTCCTGCAAACAAATCAACTGATCGACAGAGAGATTGAATATTTCAGACAGCTTTACCAGTTCAGCAGAGGATATCTTCCGGTCACCTGCTTCTATCTGCGTAATTGTTGGACGGGAAACGCCCAGCATGTCAGCGAGTTTTTGCTGGCTTACCCCTATATTTAGCCGCAACGTCTTTATTCGTTGATTAATTTCAGTCATGACATTCTCCAAATCTGCATTTTATACACAATATATTATATTGTTTGGTATGAAAACATGTCAAGAGATTGTTATATATTCCAACAATTAATCGTATCATCGGCATATAAAAAAGTCCCGCTTGACCCGTCCCCCGGCGGAGTGACAGATAGCTGTCCCGGCCCCGTTATAAAGTATCATGGCAGTCTTAGAAAAGAGGTAAGAAACGTGAAAATGGACCCCGGACTAATGTACGACATGATCGAGTGCGTCGGCGATGAAGACGACGAGGATGACGAGGTTGACGCCCCGAAAAACACGTCGCTGTCTAAGATAGCCGAACAGCGGGCAAAACAGGCGTACATGGGCGAGGGCTTTCTGGGTGGAGGCAAGAAAACCGAGTTGCCGGTTGTGGTGGAGCATTATTACGAGAACCTGCTGGCTCTGGCGCTCAAGGATTACCTGAAAAGCGAAAAGTGGAAGGTCGTGCGGGCGCTGGGCCTGTACAAAGACTCGAAGCCCGATTACAACGAGATCGAGGCGGGTCCGGGCAGGCGGGTCAACGTGCTGACCCAGGGACGACTGCTGCTGAGCCGCGCCGGCAGCCGGCTGGAGGTGCGAGTCAAGTTCAGCCGCCACGGTGAACGCGCCTGGATAGCCGTCGAAGGGCCGGCTGGCATCAAAAACGAGGTAAAACGCTTCGCCGCCGACATCGACAGAACTGTAAAGAAACTCCAGCTCTATAAGGGTCAGAAGATAAAGTACAACGGCGGCCTGGAGTTCCTTCAGCCCGGCGCAAAGACCTGGGACGACCTGTCGCTGCAGCCCGAGATCAAGGAGGAGCTGGTGGCCAACACGGTGGGCTTCCTTAAACGGAGCAAGGAGCTGGCAAAATACGGCATACCGCGCAAGCGGGGGTTGATACTGGCGGGGAAGCCGGGCACAGGCAAGACGCTCATCTCCAAAGTTCTGATGAGCAACAGTCCCGGAGTCACCTGCCTGGCGGCCGACCCGGCGCTGCTGGTGCACGCCCGCTACATCAGGGAGCTCTACGACATAGCCGGCGACCTCAGGCCCGCCATCGTCTTCCTGGAGGACATCGACCTGATCGGGGAGAGCAGGGGCGGCCCGGGCGCCCGCGGGGACGCCCTCAACGAGCTGCTGGACATCCTGGATGGTGTCAGGGAGTGCAGCGAGGTCGTGACCATCGCCACCACCAATTACGCCGAGGCCCTGGACGACGCCCTCAGCCAGCGTCCCTCGCGTTTCGACCGCGTCATCACCATGCGTCCGCCCGGCAGGGAGCTGCGCCGGGAGATCGTGCGCAACCTGTGCCGCAGGATACCGCTCGACCCGGCGGTGCAGGAGCACGTGGTCTGCATGACGGAGGGCTACACGCCGGCGCAGGTGCAGGAGGTGATCTACGGGCTGGTGATACAGAGCAGGAGCCTGTACGACATCAGGAAGGGCTACAGGTTCACCAGGGAGGAGGTGGACGCCGTCCTGCGCAGGATCAGCCGCAGGAACAACGGGCCCATCGGTTTCAAGAAAGAAGATATCTACTATAAATAATCAAGGAGGATCACATGAAAGATCAGAGTAGAGTAGTCAACTGCAGGGGTTGCGGCGGCACAGGCCGGCAGGGGCATTACGGCGCCTTTAACAAGCCCCATGACTGCGGAGTCTGCGGCGGCAGTGGCAGGGTGAGGATGGATCAGGGGGACAGCTGGTGCAACAGGTGCGGAGGTACGGGCATGGAGGAGGCCGGCTCACCGGGCTTCGAGTCCCGGAAGCGTTGCCACGTCTGTGGGGGAAGCGGCGTCGTACAGATCTGACCCATGGAGCAATACGAGCTTAACTGGAAAAACTATTACGGCATCCTGGGCGTAAATCCCGGCGCGGAGACTGAGGTGGTCAGGGCTGCCTACACGGCGCTTGCGCGGAAGTACCACCCTGATACCGGCGGATCGGCGCAGCGCATGAAGGAGATCAACGAAGCCTACGAGGTGCTGTCCGATCCGCAGAGAAAGACGTGGTACGACCTTTACTGCCGGCAGAGGAGCGGTGGAAGCAGCCAGAGCCGTACCCGCACGGCGCCCCCGCCGCCGCGCCCCGCAAATAAGCCCGGCATACTGCCCTGGCCGTCCTTGACCTGGCAGCGGGTGGCCCTTTTCTGCAGCATTCCCCTGGGGGTAGGTCTCATGTTAATGCCGTTCAACCTGTGGTTCACAATCACAGGCGCCCTGATCCTGGCCATTGCCTGTTTCGCCGCGGTAAAAACGCGCGGGCTGAGCAGGATGGGAAAAGGGTGGACAGCGGCAAAGGTCAGCGCCGGTTTCTGCATCACGGCCACATTATGCACACTGGGCGCAGCCGTGCTGGTGCTGGCCGTGGTCTTGATCGCGGCATTGGCCGTTGTTTCCGCTGTAAAGGTATTGCTGGCCCCGTGATATTGCGGAGGATAAAAAGGAGGAGCAAAGAAATCCATGAAAAAGAATATCGAAACCGGTGCAAAGGTGATCAACTACCTGGCGAGCTGTGGCAAAGATGAGATAGAGATAATGGACCTTTTTGAGGCGGTGGTGGACGGCTTCAAAATGGGTGACGATGTGAATGAGGCTTACGGCATGGTCCGGGGTACGCTGCAGGAGCTGGCCATCGAGGACATGGTGAGCTTGTGCGGGGACAAATTACAATCGGCGTCCTCAGTGCCAGGTGTTATCCGGATACAGCCGAGGATGAGAAAGGCCGCCGAACGTCTCATGCGGGGGAAACCTCCGGTGAAGGTGGAAAATCATCAGATACTTAATTGAGTAATCAGCGAAGATTGATTACAATTGAGGAATATAGGTGTATCATTTTGAGATAGATTGGAAAGGACCGGGAGTAAAGCAATGCATAGCTCGATAAAGGCTTTCGTTTATAAAGGTGATGATTATTATGTGGCTGAATGTCACGAGATAGCAGTAGTCACGCAGGGGAAAACATTGGATGAGACTATTGCCAATCTAAAAGAGGCGGTAGCGCTTCACCTTGAAGGGGAAGATCCCGCTGATTTCGGCCTGGTACCCAATCCGTCGCTTCTGGTGACCCTGGAGTTGGAGCCGACTGGTGTCGCCTAACCTCAGGCGTTTGTCAGGAAACGAAGTAATCGCAATTTTCGACTCATTTTCGTTATATACCTGAGAACGAACTCCGCCCCCATTTTTATAGCGGTTAGATTGAAGTAACAGTCAAAAATGTTATTTGGGAATCCGTAATAAATGATCGGAGTCATCGCCGGTGACATCATCGGGTCTGTCTATGAAGCCCACCCGGTTAAAACGGAGGACTTCCCGCTGTTCAGCCCGGGGTGCAGGTTCACCGATGACACCGTCATGACCGTTGCAACAGCGGACAGCATCCTGACGGGTAAAGGATATGCGGCGGCGTACAAGGAGTGGGGCCGCCTGTTCCCCCACGCCGGTTACGGCGGCATGTTCAGGCAGTGGCTGAGGAATAATAATAGTCGACCTTATAACAGCTTCGGCAACGGCTCAGCCATGAGGGTCAGCCCGGTCGGCTTTGCATTCGATACTCTGGATAAAGTCCTCGAAGAGGCGAAGAAAAGCGCAGAAGTCACCCACAACCACCCGGAGGGCATCAAGGGCGCCCAGGCCACAGCGGCAGCCATCTTTCTTGCAAGAACAGGTAAAGGTAAAAAGGAAATAAAGGATTACATCGAGACTACTTTTGATTACGACCTCAGTGCAACGCTGGCTGAAATCCGCCCCGGCTACAGATTTGATCCAACCTGCCAGGGATCCGTGCCGCAGGCGATTATCGCCTTCCTGGAGTCGAGCACTTATGAAGACGCCGTCCGTAAAGCCATTTCCTTGGGTGGGGATACCGATACACAGGCCTGTATAACCGGGGGGATAGCGCAGGCGTACTATAAAACTATCGATGACCACATCATAAAGAAAGTCAGAGCTTTGCTGGATGCGCGGCTGTTGGATGTAGTGGATTCATTCAGCGCGAAATACGGTTGATAGGTTGGCATGATGTACCGGTTACGTACAGTATCCGGCATGAATCAGCCGAAAGAAATGGTTAATAAATGATGTTTTTAGAGATCGAACTCACCCTTAATTCGGGCGAGTTGTCGCGGATACGGACATGGTCCAATCGGCGCCCTTACGGCTTTGTTAATAAGAGACTTGCCTGAATCAGCAAAAGCTTTAATAACATATTTTTCTAATAGAGTAACTTTTTTAACGTTTGCAAGATGGTCAAGGCGGCTAATGGCAGGATTAAAAGGCAGCACGTTGTAAACGTGCATGCGCACAATAGAACCTACCAGGAAATCTTCAACAGCCTGCTTACACTCATTACTGTACTTTTCTCTGGTATTAGACTTGCTATAACTGAGGATCTTAGTAGCAATATATTTGTATATTTGATTCTGGGTACTTCCTCCACTATCTTCCAGGTGCCCGAATAACCGCCGGAATGCAGGACGAGCAGTTACATAATGGTTGTCGCCGGTTTGCCCGATGTAGAAATACCTATCTTTGCTATGACGAATTTCTATAATGTAAAGAAGATAGGCTCTTCTAAATTGCTCTCCAGCCAATTCAAACGTGAAGTCAGACATCTCTATTATTAACAGTTACTCGCCAATTGTGCCCACCAGAATCAGTTTGCCTATGTGCCACAGGCCCCAAAGTTACATAGCAAAATCAAATATTTCAGACACTAAAGGAAATCGAGTGTCAAGTGGCGAGAATCCCAATCCTATAAACAAAGTCTCCGGCGTTTCGTCGAAAGAAGGACACAACATGCTCAAAACGCTTTGCCCTTCACGCTGGTTATTTCTTTATGCGTCAAATCATAAATTTCATAAATCATTTGGTCAATCTGGAATTCAAGCCCGTTGACTCTATCTTGTTTGGTCGAGTTAACCAAGTAATCCTCATCCTTAGTAATGGCGAGGATATTGTCAACTAATTCAATGATTTGAATTTCATAGGTTCTTGACATCTTTTTTATTGGCAGTTCCTCTATGGTTTCGATATCAGTTTGAGCCATAGCTCTGCCACTTTCTAAAGCAAGCGACCTATAATAGTAATTCAATAATTTACTATTAATTAGGGCAGCAATATATTTTAAGGAATAATCGTCGTCTTTTAGATTTCCAACATGAACATTATTCAAGCAAAGCAAGTGAATATCATCAATTGCACATATGAGAGAATCCCCTGTCTGCCGCATAAATAATTTGTCAGTAAAATAATCTACGCAATCATACCCGCTATGTATCTTATCTTTCTGATATAGAATATAGTAGCCTTTCGGTTTTAATACGAATCGCCTGATTTCACCACCGGATGATAGTCCAGGTAACCAATATTTATTTAATTTTTCTGTAGCAACAATAGAATCCTTGCCGCCTTTAGCAATCAAACCGCTATTAAAGTCTATTATATCTCCGAGTGGTGTTGTTCCAGATGAAATTTTAGATATCAAATTCATTGTCGTTTCATCAAAAAATAACCTGAACCGATTGTAACGAATAGTCTTAAAGTAATCTTGTGGGTACGAGAAGGTTCTTAGGGTCTTATTCATCACCTTGTCTTTTGAATCTATATATCTTGTTACGACTTTGCAGGATGCATTCACAGAGTCACTTCGTTGAAAAAGATACACGATTGAGAAGCCCACAGTAGTATCAAATACTCCATAAGGTAAAACCAATAACTCAATCATTTTGTTCTTGCGAAGGATTAGGCTTCTTATTTTTGAAAAGAACCTGCCCATAAGAAAGCTATCTGGAACAATTAACGTTTGTACTCCGCCCACCTTGGCTAATTGAATTGCCTTATCCATAAAGATCGCGTATAGACTGATCTTATATTCAGCAGAATCAGGGAAGAGCTGCTTAAGGAGATCTTTCTCTTGTTGTGACATCTTCTGTGCTCCACGCAGCCCGTAGCTTACATATGGTGGATTGGCGATAACTATATCAAACCCACCCTTATAAAATACTTCTGAAAAAAATATCTCGAAATCGAAGCTCACATCGTATCCAAGAGTCTTTTTAGAAGCCACAAAGGCCGCGCGCAATTGCTCATCTATTTGAGATTTTAGCGCTGCTTTTTTTTCTTGATCATACTCATCAAAGAATTGCTGCTTTAAGCTCTCTATAGCAGTCACCCTTTGCGATTTGAATGGGAAACCAAGAATAGAGTTTCCTGTGACAATTTTATAGTCCAAGTTCGGTAACGGTTTTATTTGCTTAACATCTTCCTCGTCGACGACAAGTGAAAGCCAAAGACGCAGCTTGGCGATCTCGACAGCGCCGGGGTCGATATCCACGCCATAAAGACAATTTTGTATTGCATGTCTCTTGAAATGGTAAGGGGTGCGCTCCTGGACGGCGTTGAAATAGGGAGTGAGTGCGCAGCGACCGTGAACGATCTCGGCCATCATCCCTACAGGGAACGCACCGGACCCAACGGCAGGGTCGCATACTGTAATCTCAGCCAGGTTGGCATCAATCAAGCGAGCATTTGACTCAATAGTAGCGGGCATCTTAATAGGATACTTGGTATCCACGGACTCGTAATGCGAGATTTGCTCGCCTAAGTAAATAAAGTTTTCAATATCATCTCTGGGAACCAATTGGCTTTCTGTATTCAATACAGTATCAAGGTAATTGATGAGGCTCTCCTGGCACATATAATGCACTATTTCGCGCGGTGTATAATATGACCCCAAGCCTTTGCGCCGGTTTTCTTCAATCAGATTCTCAAAGACTTTACCCAACATCTCCGGGTCAATTGCAACTTCCTTTTCCAACGGTTCAGCTTCATTGACAGTAAAGTTATAGCGGTCAAATACATCGAGTACGCCCGTACCTGTAATGCCCTCCTCTACGAATTTGTCATTAAGAAACAGGTGATTCGGAAGGAGAATATTTGTAGTACGCCAATTATAACCAGAGAGCGGTTCAAACAAACCGCCATTAAGAAAAGGGATGCGACACTTAAAGTGATCACACCATGCATCATGGCCACGGTCAGTAGCAAGGGTGTCATAGAAAAGCGGTTCAAGTACATCATTGAAAAAGTTTGAGTACTTACCATATTCGCCTTTAGCGAGGCGGCGAAGGAAATCGCGCGGGCCAGTGCCCCAGGCATGCCCGTTTTCAACACCAAGCCACCCTTTTTTTTGAAGAAAATAGAGAAACACAACCTGCCCCATGAGCTTTTTAGAAAAGTCCACAGCATTGATATTTTTTTCCTGAAATTCATCACGGATAGACTTGTCCTTTTGGATGCGCTGTTCCAGCGCATAATGAATACCCTCGAAAAGCTCCACATAGCACTTAAAGAATTCTGCGGTGACCGCCTCGACACTAAATGCTTCCTCAATGACCGCAAGTGTAGGGTCGGTTTTCGTGTCCTGAAGCAAACTGAAAAACCGGGTTTGAGCCGTATGACAGCTTTCGCCTTCTCCCACGATATATGAGAAGCGGCGGGCCGGAGTGAGCCGTGTTTCCACGCCCACCTTGCCAGATTCCTTTACAAAGGTAGCGTATTCCATTTTGACATAGGAAAACCGCCACTGCTTTTCCAGCGGGGATACAAAAGCAACCAGAGCGGCATCTTTTTCATCCCGTGTCTTGAGGTGATCGGCGACGAAGTTACGAATGGCTGTGCGGGCACGTTCAAGCTTCGTAGCACTCGTCAAATAAACAACAAGCAAATCCAGTTTCTCACCACTTGGCGAGGTATATGTACCAAGACGCTCATACCGTTGAACATGTTCCTTAAAAGCGCCCTTAACATATTGACTATTCCACGACTGCGCCTTGGATATATCAACATGATTCAATAGATTGATCACAAAATTACGGAACTGCTCTGCATCAAAGCCGTGAGTGAAGGTCTGCTTAACCTGGGTGTAAGCCTGATCACGATTCATGATCCTTCCTCCAATAGATAAGATGAAAGAATTACTTCACGAGGCTTGAATGCTTGAGCAGTCTGTTGCGCTCGGGTTGCCTGGAAGAACTGATATGGGATGTCACGCCTTAAAATCCCCAAAACTTTAAGAGGTTCCATTTCTTTTTTTAGAGCGTCGGCTACCTTTTTGGTCGTAGGCCTGGGGAGCGCCCCATCTGTCAGGAGCTGGATTACCTGTCGAATGTACAGCTCATCATCCTCGGTGAAACCATGATAGTGACGGATTTCCTTCGCCTTAAGGCGCTTTAGTATATAAACATCATTCGCCACACCCTTTTGCGGGGAGATGGTATCACCCATGTCCGTGCTGGTGGCTGTTTCGAAGGCGTGTTTATTTCTATTTAATAGGGTATAAAAATCATGCGGTATTGCTTGTAGTTTTTCTTCAGTGTCGGCAGGCTTAAGAATACATACTGTGTTAAAGAAATCGAGCTCTATGGGATCAGCAGGGCCAATACCGGCAAGGAAAAATTTATCAAGCCTGCCCTGGCGAAAATAGGTTATCAGGGAAGGATATTGTTTCACTTCAGCATTATCCTGCACCGATGAAAGCCTGGTCGAACGGGCCTTCCGGGGTAATCTCTTAATGCGTAAGAACATGTCGGGTTGATTATCACGAACCCCACGAATTTCAGTGAGATATTCCAGTTCGCTCTGTTCCTCTTCATCCTCACCCGTTATCGTTTTCTTAGAAATCAACTTGGCAAACAAATCATGCGATTTGATCTCTTCGCCTTCAGTAAGCAGACGGGCATCGGCGCCGAGCATTTCGATGAAAGCATGGATTTTGGCTTCAGCCGCTTCTTTTAGTTTAATCAGATCATTACTCTCTTCAGTTGGGAAAAAATTGTAAGTGTGGATGATGGGGAATGTTGTATCAACCCGGTTTACCCGCCCGACACGCTGGATGAGACGGGTGGGATTCCATGGTATATCGTAGTTAACTACAATGTTTGACCGGTGAAGGTTGACACCTTCGGAAAGTACTTCTGTAGCGACCAGAATCCGATATTCGTCCTGGGGCTGAAAAGCGCGGGCATCAAAATTAGATATAACGGTTTTACGAACAGACTCGTCAGAATGGCCGGTATATAAAAGCACCTTTTTATCAACTTCAGCGGCAATCTTCTGAGAAAGATATTCGGCAGTCTCTTTTGATTCAGTAAAGATGATAACTTTGCCTTTCTTTAGCGTGGAATCAGTAGTCAGAACGGCACGAAAAGCCTCCCATTTGGGATCCCGCTTGATCCGCTTCCAAAGGGTGTCAATTTCCTGCAGGACCTTTCGGTCAGCCTTGAGGTCATTGATAAACTCCGCATTAAAGTCCTTCGCATTTAAACGCTCGGCCTTATCCGATTCAAGCAACCGGTCAACGGCTTCTTGGTCATCCGTTTCCAGAAGTTCCAGTATTTTACCTATATGCTTTTTGCTGATATACACATATCCATTATCATATTCCTCAATAAAGCGATCATAGGAGTGGATAAAGCGATCGAGAGTTAAACGGAAGGCATGGAAGCTGCTCTCCAACCGTTTAATTAAGAGAATCTTCATAAATTTGGCCAGGTTGCGCTGGCTTTGTATATCACGTTGTTCTCGCTTTCCCTCATAATAGGTTAATGGCTTATAGCGAGCGTAAACAAACGCCTGCGTTATCAGACGTACCATTTCGTTAAATATTTCATTTTCAGTTTTGTTGAGCTTATAGAATAGAGGCTGCGGATCGGCGACATCGGGGAATTTAAAGCCCTGGGCTTTCAGGTCATCCCCGTAATATTTCATGATTTCATTGCGTGTTCGCCTGATCATTAAGTACTTCAAAATATTCTCTCGTGTTAATTTGGCGTTGGCCTGGACTACAGAGAAATATTGTTCACGGTCGGTCCGACGATCAAGGTTATTAAGGTTTTTTTCAAGCTGCGAGAAAAAGGCTTCAAGATTGCGGACATTAGGGATGGTGCTATTCTTGCCGTTCTGAAATAGCTTGACCTGGCTGAGTATATCCCGTGGGGTATTGTTAAGAGGTGTTGCCGAAACCAGGATAACCCGCTTGCCGCGGCAAATTTGCGCAAGCATCTCATAGGTTTGATTCGTTTCAGTACGGAAACGATGTGACTCGTCGATGAAAACATTGGAATACTTTGATATATCGCGTGTTAACAGGCTTTCCAGCATTCCAATAGATTCAAAGTCAGTATGGGGAACACGGAAATCACCGAAGACGTTGGGCCAGGAGCCACGATTCTGCTTATCCAACAAATGAGGGGGTGCTATAACTAATGAGCGCCCCTCGAGCTGCTGGGCAAGCAAGGCAGCCATATAGGTCTTGCCGAGACCAACGACGTCCGCTAAAAACACACCACCATATTCCTCAAGCACTTTACGGGCACTGATAACTGCTTCCTCTTGATATTTAAGGCGTTTGAATTCGTCAGGTACATAGATATCTTCAAGCTCAGCGGGCCGGTTTAGTTCGTCTCTAAAATACTCATACAAGAATTTAAGATAAAGCTCATATGGCGTAAAATGAGCGAACGGCGAACGATTAATGATGGTGTCTTCGTAAGGCATGGAGACATCCACGGCGACAGCCCAAAGCTCATTAAATTTATTAATGGCAAAATCATAATCAGCACTGTTTTTCAACTCGACATTGAACTCAAGATTTAACTGTAGCCCTGATTGAGTAAAGTTGCTTGACCCCGTGATTACCCGCCCTTTATCACGGTCACCTTCCGCAAAGGTCATGATGTAGACCTTCGCATGGAGTATTTCGCCAGGGTAGGCTTTGATTTCCAATTTCCCCGAACGAATCCACTCGACGAACTTATGAACGCCAGCTTCAACGTCTGAACTATCGGCGGACTTCTCTAACTCACCAAGTACATTACAAGGAATGTGTTCGATCACAGTGGCATGGGATTCAAGAGGCAAAGTATACTGCTGGTTAGCCCTTTGTATAAGATCATACGCGGCACGGTCGGTCTGAAGACCAATTAGAATACGAATCTTTTCGACATTCTCCAGAGCTGGATAAAGCTTATAGAAGCCACTAATAAAAAAATAGCCTACAAGACAATCGAAAAACCGCGAGTCTTTCTTGAGTAACACTAAGAAACGGTCAAGCAGGGTATTTTCTGGTTCGTTGGTTAGAAAAGTGAGATCAGATGACATTGTTTTCGGCTCTAATATTTTTCCTTCAGCAATTTACTATACTCCCAGTTTTTTCAGTCTCACATTAAGAACAATCAGCACAACTGAAGATCACTACAGGCAATATCCTACGCTGTAATACCTTAATATTCAACCTGTAGGATTTCAATAATACGAAATTGGGCATCGGGACACTAGAACATCTTATTACAAGAACTTCGTCTTGCGTGTTAACCTTTGTGGACATTACGGCGGGCTTGGCTAGCTCCCCCACTAGCTAAGCGATAAATACCCGGGGCAACACGTGTGATTATTGTAGCTTTGCGATCTTGAGATCTTTTCATTTCCATATATATGACACCTCTAATAACGGATGGTGCCACATCCCTTTTTAAGATACCATTTACACCTAAGTATATTTCAGATAAGCGAGCCTGCATGCTAGGCTGATTTTTCAAGAAAAGAATAAGGGCTTCCTTTATCGTTAATTTGTACTTATTCTTAACTATCATTTCTGCACCTCCATGAGCATACTGCATATTATGACACAAATAATATATTAGTATCACATTCCGCTATTAAGTCATTTATACATAAAAATCCCACGTATAAGGAGCTGTGACTCCCTATGAATAAATCGACTCAATCATTACTGATTGGACATATTAACATTTTATTGTCAATAGTCGTAGACTTATTGTGTACGTATAAGCTGTTCAATATTGATTGCAGACGGACGATGTTGTAATATAGGGCAGATGTCGAAATGATGATCCGGGAGGTAGTGTAATGGCATACTGGCCGGCATTTGGCCATCCGAGGAATTGGTATGAGACAGGCTGTGTGGGGGACAGGGGAAAGATATTCACCCGTACTGCTTACCGGCATTTACCTGAACAATTGTAGTCATTCTGGATATGCAACTTATTCTTAACGATAAATAAGGTTTGACGCTCTGCAATCATCACATGAGGAGGCTAAATGGAACTGGAAAAGATCAAGCAGAAAATTGTGAGTTTCAGTACATCCCGGTCAGAAGAAAGGCTAAAGATGTTTCAACTGATATGTGACAAGTTGGATCAGGGGGGAGAGGATTCTGTGAAGGCCTTTTTAAATGAAATGGGTGGTAGCATTCAGGGCACAGCGGAGGAGCTGGAAAGTGGGGCATTAGACGGCTGTCAAGAGATAGATTCAGAGTCGAACCGGGAAGAAGGAGACCTATGAGGATTGATAAAATTACTATCCAGGGTTTTCGCGCGTTTACAAGCGGGAAGACAATTGATTTCACCAGTCCTGTGACCGTGTTGTACGGCAATAATGCCCAGGGTAAAAGCAGCACGCTAAATGCCGTTGAATGGTGCCTGTTTGGCGATAAATGCGTCGGGCTCTCTACCGGCATTCGTGAAAGGAAAGACTGGAAGCCGCAAAATCGCACAAGGACACACGCCTGCCGGGTTATTCTGACATGTCACAATGATCAAGATACGATAATATTTGAGCGCACCCCGAAATTAGGTAATAACGGACTGACCGTAACTATGAGCCAAAAAGTTATTAAGAGCGACGCGGCCAATATGTGGGTAAATGAGCAAGTCGGTCAGTTCATGGATTTTATGGCCATGGTCTATCAACACCAGGAGAATATACGGCATCTGGCTCTTGCCGAACCCCGAGATAAACGTGAAATAATCAACAGGATGTTGGGTTTGGGTGAGTACAACTCGTTGATGAGCACTATTGCCGCCAGCAAATATGATAAATGGTCCAGTAAGGTGCAGCTATCTATAGATGGCATCAACAAACGGATTCAGGACCGTATATTAAGCTATAACAGCCAGAACGAAGAAATTGCCAAGAAACTTGCACTCAATGTAAACCTTGTCTCAATCGAAAATGCGCAACAGAAAGCCATGTCACTTCAAAAGAAGCTAACTGAGTCGACGGGTGGAACCGGGGACACAGGTAGCGCGGAAAAAATCCAAGGGCATAAAGATATTTACGAAAGAGTAATGCAGATTAAACGACTGGCGCGTGAATATTTCATTCACTCGCCTACAAGCATTCGTAATCAGGCGATAGCTGAAGAGATTGTTAATTATGAAGGGAAATTGGCTGTAATTAATAAATTGAAGCTGGATTTGGATGTGGCCGGAAAAAAAATGTCGGAGTTCATAGCACAAAATGGTGACGAAGTATCAATTAAGGGCAAAATCAGCGGTTTAACTGAAGAAAAAAAGCAAATAGAAGCCAGTCTGGCCAGGATAAACGCTCTTTATGCCGCTATAGATCCGCTCTACCGATATATGAGAGACAGTGGGACTGGTACGGGCGCCGCGCAATGCCCTGCCTGTGGAAGCGACACTCAGGATCAGATTTCTTATCTGGCCAACAAATTGAAGCAGTTGACTGACTCAGAAGTCATGACCTTATCCCAATGTGTGGATGGAAAAACCAAAGAAATAGAAAGCGCTACGGGTTTATTAAACAAGATCTTAACCCTTACCGTACCGGAAGCATCCCTGAGAACGTCATATGCTGAAAACTGCGACCGCGTAGCGAAGGATCTTAAGATAAGTTTGCAAAAGGGGGAGGATCTCGCGATAGTCATCGCGGGCAAAATAAAGCCAGCAAAAGAAGCCAAGCTTCAACTCGAGGATGCATTAAAGTCCCTCGAACCGAGAATCCGGGCAATAGAGGACGACTCCGATGCCATCATTGATTATTGCAGGATTTTGGAAAACAAGGAACACATCAAGCGCCTGTCAAATGTTAAGGATGATTCGAATTACAAGCAGCTGTCCACTCTACGCGAATATGCCGAGTGGAAGATCCTCGATATAGAAGCAATTTTAAAGGCTGTAAAGGCTATTCGGGATGAAGAAGGAGCATCGAGGGTGAATAGCTCCAAAGAATCCATCAAAAAATGTTTCGACAGAATAGCGGAGAACCCGGGTATAGTCGATTTGGAGATGTGCCTGGAACAATCACGTGGTAACGAAAACTTTCTATTTCGCGACAGTTCTGGTGATGATGTTATTCCCATTCTGAGCCAGGGCGATCTTAATGCACTGGCTTTGTCCATTTTTTACGGTATCGGTGCATCTAATACAAAGGATTTACCGTTTAATGCTATTATCTTTGATGATCCTTCCCAAAGTATGGCAAAGCATCATAAGGAAAGGATAGCGGAACTTATTTCTGACGCGGCCAAGACGCGTCAGGTAATCGTCAGCACGATGGATTCGGAACTTCTGGTCATGTTAAAGGACAATTTGACTATGAGCATGAAAGTAATTGAATTCAGTGGCTGGGATCCGTCCAATGGCCCCGATATAAACTGAGATGACGTTTGAAAACGACTGTGAACAATTGCTGCTGCAATTGAATGACAAATATGGCACTACGCAGTTAGGTAAAATTTGCCAGTGCATTATGGTGTTGGCGTTACATGAGTTGAAATGGAACAGTATACGTAATCATATATCGGAAGACGCGGACATAGACGCAATTGATAGCAGAGGCGGCTGTTATTCGTTTGAATTAAAGATAACGACAGGGAAGGGCATAATCGTTCAGCAAAAGGATTTTTCTTGTTTGCGCCAGCGCGCGGTAGACGGGTATGCCGGATATTTCCTTGCACTTAGGATCGGTCCCCAGATGCAATGGTTTGCGGTTGTCTGTGATAGAGAAGGTATCGGTACGGGTGATATCCCATTTGCCCGATTGCATTTATACGACGACAGGCAGATTTCAGAACAGATAAATGTGCAGTTTCAGATGGAGGTGCGGAAATATTTTCCGGTTGTCATGCAGGGGGGTCTCACGGCTCTTTTAGCATCTATAGCGAAACAAGGTATCGAAACCGGCAATTAATTTAGGGTGGACGAATTGCATTACACAGCAACTTCAAAACGCCGCATGACGCTTCACGTGCCGTTAAGGATGCCGCTGGCAGGGATGGCGTCAAGTTCATAGGCCGCCATATAATTATAGCGATGCGGTCTGGGACAAATGCCTGAAATTGTTTATGCCCTGGTTAAGATGAGAAATAGAATCATTACGCCTGAATAAACTGTAAGTATATTGGGGTAGATCATCTGCGCTCACTAGCGCTTGGCAAAATCAGCAAAGGTTTTGCCGTTCAAGTAATCCGGTATAGTATGGATGCCTGTTATCTGAGGATAGCAATGTTCTGTTTCGGCACCCTCCACTTTATATGCGCGGGCTAGACCAACCCTCAAGTAAATCTTCCGAATCTGTGCGATGGCCCTATTCAATTCACCGGCAACATCAGCTACAGCTTTCCCTTTTCTTATTACTTCGCTAAAACATAATTCCCGGATTGCCAGATCGCTCACCGGCAGGTTGTATTCATTTCCAGATGCGTCCAGAAACCGGATACGCGTTTTAGGTGCTCGTCCTTCTTCAATGATAAATGAGTGTTCGGTTGAACCGGATAGTGTGGCTATTGATCTTGTTTTAGCACCAGGCGGTACCCATTTTCCATATTTGAGATTACCTTCATATATTTTGTTTACGGTATTGAAAGAGGTGATTAACAACGTACTCTCCCACTTGGTGTCATCGCTTAGTCCATGATATTTAATGAATGTTGGATCAAAGTCCATATCTTCTATGTGTGGTGGTTGAGGCTTTTCTCCGATAAAATCGAACTCTATAATGGCACGCGGAAAGATTATTAGTTGAGACCTGTTGTATAGATAATTTTTCAGGAAACCATTATCGTGTATCGGCCTTATCGTCCTGCCCTGCTCATTGATGCCGATCACGCATACCTTATTGCCTTGCGGCATCTGTGTCAGGTCAGTGATCACAATCTTCTGGCGCAAATTCTTTTATAAGTGCGTGACTGTTATTTTACCGGTGTTTTTATTAGCTATGTATTCGGCAGCCAGGCGGCGGTGGCATTTGGTAGCGTCGTGCTCACTGCATAGCATTACAGCGCCCTCTTTTAGCCATACTTTGGACACAGATTTCTCAGCCTTTCTTTTCCCAAGTAGCTTATTGTATGCATCCTCATAGGTTTTCCAGTTTTTACTGCGGCGATACTCTTTCAGTATTGGATCGCTGGGAGCAAGCTCCGGCATCTCATGGTACTCAATGCCGGCCAAGCTCTTCAGAAAATAAGGGAGGTCTTGCTTTTTGGTGAACGCTGCCAGCTGTGAGGTGTTGTTGAGGCGGATATCCAATAAATGCTTTGCGCCGCTTTTCTTAAGCGTTTCGAAGAAATTCGCTGCCGTTCTTTTGGTAAAACCTATAGTATATATATGCATCAGATTTGTTTCAGATATGGAACGATACCTGGCTCTGATCTATTTTTTGTTCCTCTTTCCAGAGGTCTTCTTCGGATTGCAGGCGGCCATCACCACGTATGTGCATGACCTGTACCCCTTGTGCCGCAATACTTGATCCTACGAGAAGGCGGCGATGGCAGGAAGAAGGGTCTTCTTCGGAACATAGAATACACGTGCGGTGTTTATCAATTTCAGCAAGCAGCCTGTTAAGACCTCTGATAAAGTATTCCTCCTGGCGAAGGAAATCGTATGTTTTCATCCTTTCAGCTTTCTTGTTGCTGTTCAGACCTTCAATATGGCCCCCCAATAGATTTCCCAGATAAATATAGTGAATGTCAGTTGACGAAAGCAGCTTTTCCAGGTTTTCACGGTTGGCAAACGGTGCCCACTGACTGTATGGAGTGCTCCGCACATCAACTATACAATCGATGAGGTTATCCTCGAGCAGTTTGATAAATTTCTCCGGAGGATGATTGCTGTGCCCAACAGTATAAAGTTCCATGCTTTTTTATTATATCGCAGTGTTCCACATTTTGCGCTCATTCGATATAACTCATCTAGGATAGGTCTTCAAATCAAGATAGTAAAGTGACCGGCAACAGGGACCGGGTTGTGTTGTATAATCTGCTGAAACAGCAGTGCAGCACATCGAGATAAACGAGCAGTTCCGGCGCGCCCTGGACGTCATGGAGAGGACGGGCAGGTGCGTTTTCATAACGGGACGCGCCGGCACCGGCAAATCCACCCTGCTCGAGTATTTCCGCGTCATAACAGCCAAGAAGGTCGTAGCGCTGGCCCCCACGGGCGTGGCGGCTCTCAACATCAAGGGCCAGACCATCCACTCGTTCTTCGGCTTCAAACCCGACATCACGCCCCCGAAGGTCAAGAAAGTGGAAAGGGGCGGCAGCCTTTACAAGAAGCTGGATATCCTGGTGATCGACGAGATATCCATGGTCAGGGCGGACCTGCTGGACTGCGTGGACCGGTTCCTGCGGCTCAACGGGCCGGACTCCCGCAAGCCCTTCGGCGGCGTCCAGATGGTGTTCGTGGGCGACCTCTACCAGCTCCCGCCCGTGGTGACCTCCAGGGATAAGGAAGCCTTCGCCGGGCTTTATGAAACACCCTATTTCTTCAGCTCACATGTTTTCAAGGATTTCGACATGGATTTCATCGAGCTGGAGAAGGTCTACCGCCAGCACGACCAGAGCTTCATCGAACTGCTCAACGCTATCCGCAACAACAGCATCGACGGCGCCGGACTCGGACTGCTCAACAGACGCTGCATCCCGGAAATGGACGCGCCCGGAGGGGGGATCTCGGTGCGGCTCACCACTACCAACGCCATGGCGTCGGACCTCAACGCCGCAGAACTGGTAAAGCTCAAGGGTAAGCTGCACACCTTCAGGGCGTCCAGGGACGGCAAATTCAGCGACGATTCCCTGCCCACAGCCGAGGCTCTCATGGTCAAGGCGAGCGCCCAGGTGATGATGCTCAACAACGACCCCGCCGGCCGCTGGGTCAACGGCAGCATGGGAAAAATAAAGGGGTTCAGCAAGGATGGTGAAGGCGGGCTTTACATAAATGTGCAGATCGCGGATGGCGAGGACGAGATGGTCGAGCCATACACCTGGGAGATATTCCAGTACAAGCTGGAGGGCAGGGAGATAAAATCGGAGGTGGTGGGCACTTTCACACAGTACCCGCTGATGCTGGCCTGGGCGGTGACCATACACAAGAGCCAGGGCAAGACCTTCGAACGGGTGGTCATTGATATCGGGCGGGGCACCTTCGCCCACGGGCAGATGTACGTGGCGCTCAGCCGCTGCACCTCGCTGGGCGGCATCGTGCTCAAACAGCCGGTCCAGAAGAAACACATCTGGATGGACTGGCGCGTGGTGAATTTCGTCACGCGCTACCAGTACGGCAAGGCCGAGCAATTGCTTTCTGCAAAGGACAAGGAGAAGCTCATCCTGAAGGTCATCGCGGAGGGCGGCAAGCTGCGCATCACCTACCTCAAGCCCAACGACGAGAAGTCGGTGCGCGTGATCAGGCCGCTGGCGGTGGGGGATTTCACCTACGGCGGCAAGACCTTCCGCGGCCTGCGCGCCTTCTGCCTCAAACGCGGCGAGGAGAGGACTTTCAGGATTGACCGGATATTAGAGGCGGCGGAGGAGCAGTAAAGGGGAGGAGATTGCAACAGGCGCATTCCTTGATCTTATGGTTACAATACCCGGTCTGGTTGCGGTGAAAGGTATCGGAAAATAGAACGTGTGGATAGCTATACAGACGCAGCGTCCCTACAATGAGATTGCTTCGCTGCGCTCGCAATGACAGCCCGAAGCGGGCACGGAAAGACGGGCGCACCTGAATGTCCGCCCCTGCAGGTACGCCCCTACACAAAATCGTACAATCTTGCATAATCACGACCAAAATGTAATAATGCATTGTAATATTACATTAGAAGTGTGAAATTTCATGGATAACGTAGCTAAGCCATATATTGACAGGTTGCTGAAATGCCCGGAGGTTTCATTCTTCCTGTTTGGTCCACGCGGAACCGGCAAGAGCACATGGCTGCGGCATGTGCTGCCCGGCGCGCTTTTCCTGGACCTGCTGGACGCGTCCCTGTACCTCGAACTGTCACGCGACCCCCACCGGCTCGAGGCCATGGCCGGCGGCCTGCCGGACGGCGCCTGGATAGTGCTGGATGAGATACAGAAGATACCTTCCCTGCTCGACGAGGTGCACCGCCTGATCGAATCGCAGCACTGGCGTTTCGCGCTCTGCGGATCGTCGGCGCGCAAGCTGCGCAGGGGAGGCGCCAACCTGCTTGCAGGCCGCGCCATAACTTTGAATATGGAGGGGTTCTCCGCCGCAGAGCTGGGGAAGGCCTTTGACCTGCCGTCAGCTATCGAGTGGGGTTCGCTGCCCATGGTCCGGCGCGACCCGCGGCAGGCCCCCGACGTTCTCGAAGCATATCTCGACACGCATATACGCGAGGAGATACGGCAGGAAGGGCTGCTGCGCAACGTGCCGCCCTTCATGCGGTTCATCTCGGTGGCCGGCCAGGTGAACGGCCAGGTGGTCAATATGCAGAACATCGCCCGCGACGCCGGCGCAGCTCGCAGCACCGTGGAATCTTATTTCTCTATCCTTGTGGACACACTGCTGGGACATTTCCTGCCCGCCTGGCGCGCCGGACTTAAAGTACGTGAGGCTGCCCATCCAAAATTCTACTGGTTTGATCCGGGCGTTGCCCGGGCGGCCGCCGGTCGGGTGCGCGATCCGCTTGAGGGCAGTTCACAGGGCTTTGCGTTAGAAACGCTGGTCTACCACGAACTGCGCGTTTACAACGAGGTCAGCCGTAGACACCGGCCCGTGCATTATTACCGGACCCCGGCAGGCGTGGAAGTCGATTTCGTGGTGGAGATATCCGGGCGCAACGCTGATTCCGTGCCGCACATCGTGGCGATCGAAGTCAAAAGGGCCGGTAGCTGGAACCGCGCCTGGGAAAAGCCACTGCTGTCATTGAAAGCGGCGGATAAAGTGAAGGCGGACAGGCTGATCGGGGTATACTCTGGCCAGAGGTCATACCGTTTCGGACCGGTGGAAGTCATGCCGTTTGAAAGGTTCTGCGAGCTTTTGCACAAAGGCGAGTTATTCTGAGCAGGGGCGGGTTTTCAAACCCGCCCGAAAAAGCCCGAAAAAGCGGGCGGACCTGAATGTCCGCCCCTGCAGGTCTTGACACTGAGGGTCACTTTTTTCCGGTAAAGCCCGGTTTTATAAAGGCCGGGTCGCTCCAGTCATAAAATCCCTTGCCGGTTTTCATACCGAGCTGACCTTTGTCAACCATTTCCTTTAATGCCTTTGGTGGCAAGTCCTGCGCTTCGCCGCTCTCGTTGTAGTATGCCATTTCGATATCATAGACCACGTCCAACCCCACCACATCCATCATGGCGAACGGACCCAGCTCGACTTTAAACTGCAGCATCCACGACCGGTCGATATCCATGAAATCCCCGTATCCCCCGGCCCACAGCTTGAGCGACTCGCGTTTGACCACCCGCCACAGCCGGTTGCCCAGGTATCCCATGATGGGCTTCTTCACCACCACGGGAACGCACCCCAGACTTTCCACCCATTCCTTTACAGCTTTAATAGTCTCAGCGCCGGTCCTGGCGCCGGGCATGATGTCCACCAGCGGCAGGTCGATCATCGGCGAGTCGAAATGGACGTTCAGCACCCTTTCCCTGCGGGACACCGCGTCCTCCAGCTTCGTCACCGGTATGGAGGAGCTGTTCGAGGCAATTATCGCCTTAGGCGGAGCAGCAGCTTCTATCTGGCTGAATACCTTTTTCTTGAGGTCTATATTTTCAACGATCGCCTCGATAACCAGGTCGGCGTCCTCAACGGCCTTGGAAAGTGAATCGCAATAGGCTATTTTAATCTGGGCCGCATCCATCCTCTCCGCCTGTTCGGTCATTCCCTTCAAAGCGAAGATGCCCTTGAGATCGCCGATAGTTTTGGCAGCGGAATCCGGGTTAAGGTCGAAAACCTTCACGCTGTTGCCGGCCAGGGCTGCGGTACTGGAAATCTGTACGCCCATGAAGCCCGCGCCGACGACGGCGACATTATTTATCCTGGTAGGCATTTTGCCCTCCTTATTTAAGCTGAATTGACGCCGTTGCGACCGCAACTATTTTTTAGGGCGCAGTCCCAGTATCTCGCGGGCTTCCGCCGGCGTGGCAACAGGCCTATCCATTATCCCGGCGATCTCCTGCACCCATTTAGCCTGTTCCCAACTGCCTTTGGCAAGCTCACCGCCCGGCGCCCTGACGTTGTCCTCCAGCCCGATCCTTACATGTCCGCCGGTGAGGGCGCTGATAATCGCGGCCGGGACCTGGTTCGGCCCGACCCCGCAGACACCGAATGTCGACCCCTCGGGCAGCAGTCCCACCATGGTCAAATGCAGGATCGGGTTAAAGGCGATCCCACCGAAGGCGCCATATACGAACTGGAAGTTCATGGGCCCCGTAAAGAGGTCCTTTTGTTTGCTCAACAGCAGGATATTGTAGATACCCGCCGGATCGTATACCTCGAACTCCGGCTTGACTCCGTGCTGCTTCATCACTCTGGCGAAATCCGCGATCATGCTGAGCGTGTTCTCAAATGTGTACTCGAAGAAGACTTCGCCGGTCTTGTGATCGGCTATGCCGTCGTTCATGGTCGCGGTGTTCATGCTGCCGATATCGGGTTCGAACTCGATGATGGGCGCTATCCTCTGCTCCGGGGTGAGGCCGGATGTGATGGCGCTACTCAGGTTGATGATGATATCGGGACATCGCTCCCTAATAGCCATAACAGTTGCTTTTATGATTTCAAGATCCGCAGTTGCCATCTCTGTTTTCGGATCGCGGGCATGGATGTGGACGATGCTTACCCCATGCTTCACGCATTTTTCGCATTCGTCCGCAAATTCCTGCGGGGAGTAGGGAACATTAGGGTTGTTGGCTTTGAACGTAGCGCCGCCCGAAAGGGCAGCGGTGATAATTAACTTCTCTCCCTTCGCCACTTTGGTCTCCTTTCAGTTATTTACGCCTTGCTTTGATCACCAGGTCCCCGAAAGCAGCTTGGCCAGGTCCCATTTCCACTTGGTGTACGGCGGGTTGATGGCCTGGCTCACCAGCTCGGTCCAGGCGCCCACGCGGATTATGCTTTTACGGTGGCTGAAGGCCTCGAAGCTCAGCTTGCCGTGATAGGCGCCCATGCCGCTGGCGCCCACGCCCCCGAAGGGGATGCCCGGCGTGGCGCTGTGCAGGTTGGCCGTATTGATATCCACGCCGCCGGCGGTGGTGCGCTCCAGTATCATCTTTTCCTCCTCACGGCTCTCCGTGTAGATGCACTGGGCCAGAGGCTTGGGACGCGCGTTCACGAACTTGATGGCCGCCTCCAGGTCCGGCACGGCGATCACCGGCATGACGGGACCGAAGATCTCCTCCTGCATGATCGGGCTGTCCGGCGATACGTTGACCAGCACCGTAGGAGCGATGTAGAGGTCCGACTCGTCGGTCTGCCCGCCCACGTAGACCTCCTCCCCTTTGAGCAGCGCGGCCACACGTCTGAAATGGTTCACGTTCACGATGCGCCCGTAGTCCTCGCTTTTCTGGGGGTCGTCGCCGTAGAATTCTTTTATAGTCTTGGCCATGCACTTGAGGAAGGTCTCCTCGACCGATTTCTCCACCAGCACGTAGTCCGGCGCGGTGCAGGTCTGACCGTTGTTATAGTACTTGCCCCAGGCCAGGCGCCGGCAGGCTACTCCCATGTTGGCGTTTTTAGTGAAAAAGGCGGGACATTTTCCGCCCAGCTCCAGGTTAACGGTGGTCAGGTTTTTGGCGGCGGCCTCCAGTACGATACGTCCCACCCGGCCATTCCCCGTATAGAAGATATGGTCGAAGCGCTGCGCCAGCAGGGCGGTGGTCTGGGCTACCCCGCCCTCCACCACGGCCACCGCGTCGTTATCCATATACTGCGGCACGTATTTTGCCACCAGCCCCGATGTATGGGGCGCTATCTCGGACGGCTTGATCACGACACAGTTGCCGGCGCCGATGGCCCCCACCGCGGGGTTCATCACCAGCTCCAGAGGATAGTTCCAGGGCGCGATGACCAGCGTCACTCCCAGAGGATCGAGCACGGTCCAGGCTTTGGATGGGAAAAAGCCGAAGTCCGACTCCAGCGGCCTGGGCTTGACCCATTTCTTCAGCCCCTTGATGGCCACGTTTATCTCATTCTGCGCGCAGAAAACATCGCCGGTCCAGGCTTCGTAGAGCGGCCGCCCCGTGTCGTAAGTAAGCGCGTCGATGAACTCCCGGTAGTGCTCCTTCAACATGGCTTTCATGGCCTTGAGCTGGCCCAGGCGCCAGTTTATATCGTGTGTTTTACCCGTGTTGAAGGTGTCGCGTAGCTTATTAACTATGGCTGCGATATCCTCGGACGAGGCCGTGCCCTGCACGGGCGGAAGGCGGTGGCTGGTCGTACTTACTTTATCCATAACTGTCTCCTCCGTGTATTTTCAGAACCTCCGGGAGTAACACCTATACTCCGGCCATTTGTTTGAACATGGCATTGATATCTTCGCAGGTCTTGATGCCCAGCGCCGAAAGCTGGTCTGTGACATCGACCGGCTCGGAGATGCCGTCAACGATGGTGTTGAGCACGCCGCCCATGAATACTGTGACGGGCTGTCTGCGCCTGCGGGACTCCTCCACCAGATTTGTGCCCCATTCCAGGCACTGGCCGTTGTGCGTGCTCACCGCGATATAGGGCGTGCCCGCTTTGTGGGCCGCGTCCAGTATCTGCTCGGCGTCCTGGTCGACTCCCGCGTGTACAACGCTGGCGCCGAAGGCGGTGAGCACCCCCTCCAGGACATAGAGGCCGAACTCGTGCGTGTCGGTCGAGCCGGCCACGATCTTCTTGCCGCTGATGGAATCGCCCAGCTTCTCCGCGCGGATGGCATCGACGGTCCAATCGGTTATCATCTGCTGCATCATGATCAGGTCGGTGGGCGCAAACGGGACGATGCCGCGGTACTTTTTGGGGTCCCTCTCGCCCGGATGATAAAGCTGCTCCAGCTTCGCACCGCCCAGCCGGCGGACCGCCAGCAGCACCTGGACGGGGTCGTTGATATCCACGCCCATCTCTGGCAGGCCCTTCAGGATATTTCTGAAGAACTTCCTGCCGTTGACTACCAGCACTCGCTTGAGCTTGTTGATCTCGGTCTCGTTGAAAATCTTGGCCTCTTCAAACTCGGGCGCCTTGCGCAGTGCCGCCGCGCAGGCCAGTACGACATCGGCTATCTCGGTCAGTGTGGGGACCCTGACGGCCTCCATCACCGGCTTGGCGCTGTAGAACGCGCCGGTCTTGTATTTACGTTCCAGGATGGCGTAGGGCAGGAAGTCCGCCAGCACCAGGCCGTAGTTGGACTGGGCGTCCTCGCTGACCTCGATGGTATTGCCCTCCACGTGCACCATGACGATATCGTCCGTCCCCAGGGCCGCTTTGAGCACTTCATGGCTCGCAAGCCAGGTGGCCATCTTCGAGGGTATATGGCTGATCAGCCCGCCCAGGCCGGTCATATAGCGGGCGCCGCAGAGCTTCTCCACGATATATTGCTCGAGCAGGCAGTAGCCGACCTCTGAGGCGTGGTCGATGAACCCGGCCGAAGTGCCGTCGCCCATGTAGCTGCCGATGCCCGCGCCCTGCTCGCGCTTGCCGGCCAGTATGCCCAGGGCTTCGACCGTGGCCGTGACCTGTCCCACGTCGTCGTGCCAGTAGGGGTAGTTCCAGGTGAACTGGGACATGGTGCCCAGGCCGGGGGCGCCCGCCTTGAGCGCGTTGACGGCGTTGCTGACCGAGTTGGGCGTGCCGACCATGTTGTCGGCGAAAAGCGGCATGATGGGCGCCGCCTGGGCTACTCTGGCAAAGTCCTCGGGGCCGTCCAGGATAAAGCTGGTGCCCCGGGGCGCCTTGCTGCGTAAATCGCCGCGCGGCAGCCCGTTGACCCAGTTGCTGGTGACGATCATGGCGCCCACGTCGGTGCCCCTTTCCTTGCACCTGTCATACAGCTCCTTCATCGCCTCCACGTGTTCCTTGATCGTGGCCAGCCCCATCTGCGCCACGAAGAGCACGTTGCCTGCCCCGGTATTCTGACGCCTCCAGTCCGACAGGGTGAGACCCCTCTCGCGCTGGAAGGCGCTCACGCCCATCTCAATGGCCCGGCCGGTTTTTCTGCCTTTTTCCAGTATCTGTTGGCCTTTGGGTAATCCTTTCGGAATCAGCTCTGACATTTGTACCACCTCATATCTAATTATTCACCTGGAAGCCGGCTGACGGCCTCCTGTTATTGCTTTTAATTTCCGCTGGTTCCGCTTTTGGGCTCCTTGAGCATAAAAGCGAGGATGAAGGCAACAGCCAGCAGGACGACCAGCAGGAGTATCGGTAATGTGAACTGGCCGGTCTCTGTGCGCAGCATCTCCATGGAGGGAACGACCACCACCGCGCAGGCGTTGCCCACCAGCCAGAGCCATCCCAGCGAAATACCGGCGAATTGCTGGCCGGCATACTCGACCGATAGTGTCATCATGATGGGAAGCGCGGAAATCAGGAAGAAACCCATAAAGAAAGCAATGATCATGGTCGCCGTCATGCCTGACGGGAAGATCAGTAAAGTCACACAGACAGCCCCGCCCGCCAGCGCCAGGAACAGGAACGGCTTCCTCTTCATTATCTTATCCGATATGATGGGGATGACGATGCAGCCGATGATAGCGCCGATGATCATCAACCCGGATACATAACCGACATCGGCCAGGGGAATATTGTGCAACTCGTTCAGGATTTTCTCTATCCAGGTCGCAAGACCGTTGAAGCAACCGGTGCCGATGAGGAAGATGATGCTCAGGATGATGAAGTTGCGCTTCTTGAGGATGTCTTTGAGGCTCTTCCACTGGCTCATATCCGAAAATTCGGTGGTTGCCGGGACCAGCCTCGCCGGTGTCGGCGGCTTCTCTTTGACGAATATGAAGAACAGCACCATGCTGAGCACAGCAAGCATGCTGTAAGTCAGCAGCAGGTTATTATATCCAAGCTCCAGCAGCAGCATCGGTGTGACGCCCAGGCCGATCAACATGCCGATGAACATCGCCACCGAGCCCAGGCTGACGGCGGTGGCCTCTTCTTTCTCGGGAAACCAGGTCACCGCGATCTTGGTTATGCCGTTCAGGATACAGGCTGTACCGGCGCCGGCGCCTATCTGGGAGATCAGCAGCGCCGGATATGATTCCGGGCTGATCAGCCGCAGGCAACCGAAGACTGCGAGTATGATAACGCCTGTGCCGAGACCCCACCTGATCCCCTTGCGGTCGATCAGCATTCCAAACGGAATCGAGAACAGGATCGCCATTAAAGGAAATACCAGCGCAAGCCAGCCTCCCTCCATGGCCGTTATACCCAGATGCTTCTCGATAAAGGTCTCAATAGCTGCAAAATTCAGCCATAATAGCTGGGATGTAGCGGAAGCTAACATGTAGATGACCAGCACCACCCACCTGTACCCGTAGACTTTCTGTTCGTTCATCAATTCCCCTACCTTTTTGAAGTATTTATCAGAATCCACACACCCTGGATCGAAAGACCGCCTTGCTTAGCCCGGAATTTCCTGCTTCACTTCTGCTTGCCCGCATCACCCCCTCTGCTTTTCGATTTACCATTTTTTCTACCCTGAATAGCTGCGCCCGGCGAGACCTTGCTGGATATGCCGGACAGGATGAGGTCGGTTTGATGCCTGATAAACTCCTCCAGGGAGCAATGCTTGCCCACAAACCAGCGCCTGAAGGCCCACATGTCCCCCAGGACGATGACGTCGTGCGCTGTGAGCAATGGATCCTTCACCTGAAAATCGCCCGACCTGCATCCGGCCTGCAGGATCTTGCGGTACATCGCCGCCAGCTTGTCCTCGACCTCGATCAGCCTTCGGCGCTGGTCGGGCAGCATGTTGCCGCTCTCCTGGTACCAGAAGACCTGCAAGTCCTGGCTGATATCTATCATATGCAGGTAACGGTCGATGGTCAGGCGCAGGGTTTTCACCGGGCCAAGCTTCGCCAGGGATTTTTCGCTATCCCGGATAAAATCATGAACGGCGGCCAGCTCCTCGTCCATGATCAGCGTCATGATATCGTCCTTGGTTTTGATGTAATGGTATAGCGTTCCCACCACGATACCGCTCTCACGCGCTATTTCACGCATGGTGGTCTTGTGGATACCTTTTTTCAGAAATAGCCTGGCGGCAGCAATGATGATCTGGCGGCGCCTGGAAACAGCATCTTTATCCGTGTTTTTGCCTGTGTTTGCAGCCATCTTTCCTCTTTACACTCAGTCTTTGAACAACCACCTGAAACAAACAGGTCATTCGAACGAACGTCCGACCGATTATATGCAATGAATTGGCGGTTGTCAAGTCAGGTAGTGAATAGTCGGGGGCGGCAAAATAACAAGGGGGATAGGTTGCCTTGTCATTGTGGGGAGCGCTGCAGGGGCGGGTTTTTAAACCCGCCCCTGCAAGTTCGCCCATACAGGAACAACCCGCGTCTACCTTTTTAAGGTTTTATCCTGCTTGTCCAAGATCAGCTCTCCGGCGATGCGCGCCGCCAACTGGGCCGGCGCGCGGCATTTCTTTGCTGCATCTGCTTTGGCGAATTCCATGATTTCATCCGGGTCAACCAGGTCGAAGCTCCTGCCGAAGATGCGCTGCTGGACGCCCAGGCAGCTGCAGCTGCCGAACTGGTCCTCAAAGCGCTTGCACAGCTTGCGGGCTGCTCCGGTGGCGCGCATAACGGCCTTCAGATCATCGGGCTTCTCCCGGCCGAACGCCATCCCCAGCGCCATGATGGCGCCGATCAGCGCGCCGCAGGTCTCGCCCCGCAGCGCAATCCCGGGCATGGCGGTGGCGGCTTTGAACGCCAGGACGTCCTCCATCTGGAACTCCTCCTGCAATGCCAGCAATGTCCCCTGTGCGCAGCTTGCGTAAAGCTCCTCGTAATCACCTGCCTTCTGCTCAAGGCGGTTCAACCTGGCTTCCCTCGATTCATCATGTTGCACTGTCTAACCCTCCGTTACTCTTGTTGCGGCTACCGCTGCAGAAACCGGATGATCTTGTCGCCGGCCTCATCCGCCGTGTCCGAGATAAACCCGTGCCCGGCCTTTTCGAATATCACCAGCTCGGCGCCGGGGATCCTGGAAGCCAGTATCCCGGAGTTCTCGGGCGGTATCAGGCGGTCCCGCGCGCCGCACATGACCAGCGCCGGCGCCTTGATCTGCGGCAGGCGGTCATAGGTATCCAACGACAGGATGAAATTTGCCTGGCACGTATAGGCGTAGAGCGGTGTTGGATATTGCGTCGTGGTCGTTACATAACGCCTGACGGCCTCCGGGTGCTTGGCGATGAAATCCTCGTTCCACAGCCACGGCACGGTTGAAAGAGCCTTCTCCTCCTCAGATAGCCTGGCCCGCTCCGGGTTGAAAAGAAAGGCCGCCGCCTCGGGGCTGGATCTTATCGCCCGGGGCCCGCCGCAGGATGTGCAGCCGAGGACCAGCTTTTTCACCCGCCCGGGATGCCTGAGTGCAAGCTCCTGGGCGATCATGCCGCCCATCGAAACGCCGAAGACATGAGCAGCGCCGATGCCGATGGCGTCAAGCAGCCCGGTGATGTCCCCCGTCATCATCTCCGCCGTGTATGGTATATCCGGCTTGTCGCTCCTCCCCGTGCCCCGGTTATCGAAGATTATTACATTGAAGCGGCTGGCCAGGCGGGGCAGTATGACGAACCAGTGGCCCGAGTTGGAGCCGTAACCCATGATCAGCAGTAACGGCTCGCCTTCACCATGCGCCTCGTAATAAAGACTGATGCCGCCGGCTTTCACTGTGGGCACTTCACACCTCCAGGTAATGAATGGTATATATTATAGCGCGCAGACGGTGGTAAAATAACGGCAAAGAAGGGGTATTAATAAATTCCCTCAAGGTATGCTTTCATACAGGAGGACTGACCAGTGGAAAAGATGCGGCTGGGAAAATCCGGCTTAATGGTGACCAGGGTCGGGTTCGGCAGTATCCCCATTCAGAGGCTGAATGAAGATGATGCCATCGCCGTTATCAGGCGATGCCTGGAACACGGCATCAATTTTATCGATACGGCCAATGCCTACACCACCAGCGAGGCGCGCATCGGCATGGCTATTGCCGGCCGCAGGCAGGACCTCATCATCGCCACCAAGTCGACCGCCAGGGACCGCGAGGGGATCGCCAAGCACCTGGATAAAAGCCTCACGCGGCTGGGCGCCGATTACATAGACCTGTACCAGTTCCACGCCGTGAGCGATTTCAAGACGCTGGAGATGGTGCTCGACCCGCAGGGGCCGATGGCCGTGCTGGAGGAAGCTAAAAAAGCGGGAAAGATCAGGCACATCGGCATCACTTCCCACCAGATCGATGTCGCCAAAAAGGCCGTGGAATCGGGACGCTTCGAGACCCTGATGTTCCCCTTTAACTTCGTTACCGACGAGGCGGACAGGGAGCTGCTGCCCCTCTGCAGGAAGCACGATGTCGGCTTCATCGACATGAAGCCGATGGCAGGGGGTATGATCGACAACGCCGGGATCGCCTTCAAGTTCCTTTTCCAGTATAAAGATGTGGCCACCATACCGGGCATCGAGAAGCCGCAGGAGATAGACGAGATCGTTGGCATATTCAAGGGGCCACGGGAACTGACGGAACGGGACCGCGCGCAGATGCGTAAATTGAAGGAGCAACTCGGCGCCAGGTTCTGCCACCGCTGCGATTACTGCCAGCCCTGCAAGGAGGGCATTCACATATCGTCGGTCATGACCTTCCCCAGCTTCATGGCGCGCCTGCCGGAGGAGCAGATCTTCGGCTTCTGGTCGGGGCTGTTCGACCTGGCCGCCAAGTGCACCAAGTGCGGCGAATGCGAGGAAAGGTGCCCATACCACCTGCCCATCCGCGACCTGATGGAGGAATACTACACGCTCTACGAGCAGAAAAAGAGGGCCTACAAGGAGAGGACGGCGGCGAAGTAAAAGGACAACAGGTAGTGCTTGATTCAAGCCATCTGTTATACTTTCAGTAATAATATGATGTTGTGATAGGCGTGTACACGATTGTTTAATCTTCGTACCCATGTCACAGGAGTCGAAAAGTGGAAACAAAGAAGTTCGTTTACTACCAGGAAAATGATATGTGGGTCGGCTGGTTGGAGGAATACCCTGATTATCGTACCCAGGGAGTAACGATAGACGAGTTAAAAGAAAATCTCAAGGATATTTATCTGGACATTACCGGCGGAGAGATTCCTCATGTGCGCAAGTATGGGGAGCTCGTAGTTCGTTGAAACGCGACGAGCTAATCAGAAAAATTGAGCAGATGGGATGCGTCCTGATTCGTCATGGTGGGAAGCATGACTGGTACCAAAATCCAAACACCAGGATTTCACAACCTGTTCCACGGCACCGGGAAATAACTGGCAGCTTGGCAAAACACATAATTAAAATGCTCAGCGACTGAGCCAAATTAACCTCGTTCATGGATGAGGGAGGCATTTGACCGGGTCATGTTAATCGAGCAAGGCGAATTCAAATGCAAGATGAAATCGTAGAGCTGATACATAAAGCCATCCCCGACGATGGCGATCACATCTGGGGGCTGGCCGACCTGTCCGGACTGCTAAACCAGCGCTTCGCCGGCTACAGCTACGGCATCAGCATAGGTAAAAGGCTCGACGATACGGTCATCGCCTCCATCATCAAAGGCGCCAACATGGAATACTACAGGCTGTACACTGTTCTTATCTAAAGGCGATTACTTAATGGAGGTGGGCACATGAAATCGAAAAAAGGCAGGGCGCTGATCATATCGCTGAGCATCGTGCTTGTTCTGGTGATAGTCGTGGCAGTGGCTGTGCAGGTGGTATTCAGGCTTCCCCAGCCTTCATATACCGGTACCGAGAAACTGGACGGCCTTTCGGCTGCAGTCGAGGTGCGTACCGATGAATACGGCATACCCCATATCTTTGCGCAGAATGAGACCGACCTCTTTTTCGCCCAGGGTTATATTACCGCCCGCGAGCGGATGTTCCAGATGGATATGACACGCCTTGCGGGCAGAGGTGAACTTTCGACGGTGCTGGGCGACATGATGCTTGATACAGATAAGTTTTTCAGGACGGTGGGTTTTTACCGCGCCGCCGAAGCTGAGTATGCGAACATGGATCCCGGCGCCAGGAAGATAGTCGACGATTACACCCGCGGTGTAAACGCCTATATCAACAGCGCCAAATACCTTCCCAGCGAGTACACAATCCTGGGATTTAAGCCCCAGGCATGGAAGCCCCAGGATACCATGGTCTGCGGGATACTCATGGCCTACAGCCTCAACCGCAGCAAGGACACCGAGCTCATCCTCAATCAAGTAGGCAACTCGGCCGGCAGCGATATACTCGATATGATCATCCCCAGGGTACCCGCTGATGCGCCCACGGTTTCCGGCGCAGGCGCCGGAGTCCAGCCTGTTACATCCGGTATCGATCGTCCTGCAGGATGGATTGACGGCGCTGCCGCCGGCAACCGTAGCATCGACAGCCCTATCCCGCTGGATGTTGCCGCCAGCAACTGGATGATCTTCTCAGGCAAACGCACCGATTCGGGCAAAGCGGTCTTCACCGGCAGCCCGGACCTGGCCCCCACCATACCGGCGCTTTTCTACCTGGTCCATCTCAAGGGCGGCGACTACGACGTCATGGGCGGCGCCATACCCGGTACGCCCACCGTCACCGTTCTCGGGCTGAACCGCTATTTCGCATGGAGCACGACCAACGGCAGGGGAGACGAGATGGATTTCTTCATCGAAAAGATCAATCCCGCCGATGCCGATCAGTACCTGACCGAGGACGGCTATAAGAATTTCCAGATCGTCGAAGAGACCATCAGGGTCAAGGGCAAGGACGGATTCAGGGAGGAGAAGCTGCGGGTGAGGATATCCAGGCACGGACCCATTATCTCCGATGTGATGCCGCGGGCGCCCGCCAACTGCGCCATGATGTGGGTGGGCCTTCAGCCGCACCTCGGCATCATGGAAGGCTTTATCGCGCTGGATAAAGCCACGAATTTCGACGAGTTTCGCCGG
This sequence comes from uncultured Dehalococcoidales bacterium, assembly GCA_964554375.1. Classification (GTDB taxonomy): domain Bacteria; phylum Chloroflexota; class Dehalococcoidia; order GIF9; family UBA5629; genus CAIMUM01. Next base: position 18,882 of record CAZKOL010000001.1, on the reverse strand, counting down.
GCATTGAGCGTGGTGCGAACCCCCACCTTAAATCTGGGATATGCCGATATCTATGGGAACATTGGTTACCAGTATATAATGTCGCCGCCCGTGCGCAAGGCCGGCGACGGCACACTGCCCGTGCCGGGGGAAGAGGGTAAATACGATTGGACGGGCTACGTCCCCTTCGACCAGCTGCCTTATGATTTCAATCCCGCGCAGGGATACGTGGCGTCCTTTAACAACGTCCCTAAAGAAGTCGACTTCCATATCACCAACTACTGGATGATCGAGCGAGCGCTGCGCTTCGACCAGATAGCCAGGAGCAAAGAGAAGTTCACCTTCGACGAGATCAGGAAAATGCAGCTGGACAACGTCTCGGTCGAGGCGCAGAACTGGGCGCCCCTCGTCCTGTCGGCCTGCAGCGGTTCGGACGATTTAAAGCCGGCGCTGGACCTGTTCAAAGGCTGGAACTATTCCTCCGATATCAATAGCCCGGCGGCCACGCTTTTTAACTCGTTCTACAAGCATATGGCACAGAATACACTGGAAAATAAGGTTGGCGCCAAACTGATGACAGAGTTGGCCCAGGATTATCAGGTGTACATTCCAGACAGGCTGCTGACTAAAATGGTAAATGCAAAGGATGACAGTGTTTTCGATGATGTCACAACCGCTGATATAAAAGAGACCCGCGACGATATCATAAGGAAAAGCATGAAAGACGCCAGCGCCGAGCTGACGGCCAGGCTGGGGCCGGATCCTTCGAAGTGGGAGTGGGGAAAGGTCCACCAGATGACCTTCAAGCATCCCCTCGGCAGCAAGTTGAGCTTCTATAACCTGAGTCCCATACCGACAAACGGCGATGATTTCACTATCAATGCGGGAATGTGGGACGCCAAGAATCCTTATGCCATGGACTCCGGCGGGGTTATCAGGCTCGTGGTGGACATGTCCGACCTCGAGAGGTCGACCATCATGAGCCCGCCGGGGCAATCAGGGTTGTTCTTAAGCCCGTTTTACGGCGACCTCGCGCAGATGTGGGCGAACGGGCAACAGGCGCCGACGCATTTCCTCTCCGCCGGCGAGCTGCCGCGGCTTCTGACGTTGCATCCTTAACAGGAGGTCAGTTTTGAGATTATTGGGGAAAACAGCATTCATCACCGGGGGCAGCAGGGGCATCGGCAAAGGAATAGCGCTTGCTTTAGCCGGGGAAGGGGCTGATATCGCGTTTAATTACCGTCGTGATATAGAAGCTGCAAAGTCCACGGATGGAGCGATCGTTGCTATGGGACGAAGGGCGCTGTCGATACAGGCCGATGTGACCGACTATGAACAGGTCAAAACCGCCGTGGCGAAAACCGTTGACACATTCGGGAAGATAGACATACTGGTCAACAACGCCGGTATAGCTTCGCGCGGGAGGTTTGTCGCCGATACCGAAGCGGAGGAGATGGAGCGGCTTTTTAAAATACACGTGATGGGCGCCTTCTATTTCATCAAGGAAGCGCTGCCCGTGATGAGGAAACAGGAGCGCGGCGATATCATCAATATATCTTCGGTCAGCCCTTTCAGCTGTATGGCGGGGCATGCCCCCTATGCGGTTGCCAAGGCGGCGCTGAACGCCCTCTCCTCGGTCCTGGCCAAGGAGGAGCTGGGCCACAATATCAGGGTGAATACGATCGCCTGCGGCCTTGTCGAGACGGATATGGGCACGCGCCTGGTCAAGGGCATGGGGATGGACATAAAAGACCTGGCCAAAAATCTGCCGTTCGGACGGGTCTGCCGGCCCGAGGATGTCGGCAACCTCTGCGCTTTCCTGTGCTCCGATGAGGGCGGCTACATATCAGGGCGCCCGATTTTCCTGGACGGCGGCGCCGTCTATTAGTACACCGTCACGTGTTATTTTTCGCGGATAGGCGGTTATTTTCCGCCGGTCTACATCGGGGCCATTTTGATTATCCCGGTGGTAAACATGATATATGCCCCGGTGAAGCAGCCCGCGGCCAGGGCCAGAACAAGGATTGCTATGACGAGCGAAGTCCAGTCCCTGTTTTTGATCGCCGGACGTAAAAACCAGATGCTCAGCGGTATCAGAAAGACGCCGATAACGATGCAGATCACGCCAAGGACATTGCTGACTGTTTTTATAAGGTCCATAGGTCTGTACTAAGATGCGCTGACATCCGGCTTTCACAAATTTCTCTTCACATAATCTGTCATAAGATTGAACAGGTGAGCCTTGGTGTCCTGCCCGTCCATGTGGCGCTTTTTCCGCGGGTAGATCATTAAGTCGAAGGGTTTACGGCTGTTTTCGAACGCATAAATCAGTTGCATGGTATTTGCCATATGCACATTATCGTCGGCAGTGCCCCTGTTGTCCAGGGTAAATATGATATATCCCTGCTGCGCCATCATCTCGTGCCACAGGTTCCGTTTGCGGGCGTCGTCTTCCCATCTGCCATCACTCCATTGTTCATTCATATATAATATCTGTTATAGTACTGGAGTCATAAGAAATGACCGTTATCCGGTAAGCTGAAACAACTGGGAGGGGAAAGGATGTATAACGCGATAACCGATGTGCCGGCATCAAAGTAGGGCATTATACTACTGCGGGTATCAAGGAAAACATGACCTTCTCAATTAACCTGCCTTCTACGGATATGGTCAAGGTTGTTGATTATATCGGGTGTGTATCCGGTAAAAAAACAGATAAATCCGGCATTTTCAAGGTATTCTATGGGAAGCTGGAAACGGCGCCGATGGTTGAAGAATGTCCGCTGTGCCTGGAATGCAAGGTACTGAAGATATTGGATTTCGGCGGGTTCGATAACATCGTAATAGGTGAGATCATCGAATCCTATTGCGACGAGAAGCGCCTAACCGATAATTTACCCGGTATTGAAAAATTGAAGCCGTATTTACTGTCCATGTATGAGAACAGGTATTTTGCTGTCGGGGAGTACCTGGGAAAAGCTTGGAATATAGGGCTGAATTATAAAAATGTTTAGCAGCCGATTCCTATTCCCGCTTGCCCGCGGTTTTCTCCCTGCCGGCGGCTGCTACATCTATCAGAGAGTCAAGCCGGTTGCTTTTATAGTTTTACTGCGATTTTGAGGGCAGCAGAGTATCAAGCGGCCGGTATCAATGGAAAGGTGTTTTAAGGAGGCTTTGTATGAAAGTGGGTCTTTTCGGGTTTGGCAGAACAGGTAAGGCTGTTGCGACAGTATTGTTGCAGAGTAAAGAAGCGCATCTCAGCTGGGTTATCAGGAAATCAAAAACACTGCAGCATCGATCAGTCCCGGAGTTTCTGGGTATTCAATCGGAAGAACCTGGATATATTTTTCCCAAAGATGAATTGCCGCCGCCGCAGCTTTTCGATGAACACCCTATAGATGTATTAATCGACTTTTCTTCCTCTGAAGCCATATTATCATACGGCGAGGAAGCGGCTAAAAGAGAGATAGCTATAGTGAGTGCAATATCAGAGTACCCCACCACGACAATTGATTTTATGAATAAATTATCGCGGCAAACGAGGGTGCTCTGGTCTCCCAATATTACTGTCGGTATCAATTTCTTGATGCTGGCGGCTAAGATTCTTAAAAGTATTGCCCCTTATACAGATATAGAGATAATTGAAGAACATTTCAAGGCCAAAAAGGAGGTTTCCGGCACATCCAGAATTATTGCCAGAGTATTATCTTTGCCGGAAGAATCAATTAAAACGATCAGGGCAGGCGGTATCGTCGGCAGGCATGAGATTCTTATCGGGTTTCCCTTTCAAACAATACGCTTAACCCATGAGTCAATATCGAGAGAGGCGTTCGGTAACGGCGCGTTGTTTGCCGCGCAACATCTCATGGATAGGCCGAAAGGCTTGTATTCTTTGGAGGACCTGTTGATACCATATTTTAACCTCAAGTAACACATATTTTTAAAGTGTATTAAGCATGACGCATCCGGATAATTACAACTTGTCCCCGATGCCATACGATGACTCATCGCACTATGATATAATCCGGTTGAAAACAGGTTCCCTTCAACGGATGGGGTTAAGGTGTTAACGGGCATGATGCCCCTGTCGTAATAAACAGAGGAGGCTGAGGCATGGCGAACGATCCCTACGCCAGCAGATTCTGGAGGAAGTCCTTCGACCCGCACGTAAAAGACCACTTCGACTACCCGGAGAACAAGATGTTCACCGACCTTTTCCTGGAAGCCGTGAACGAGGCGCCGGACATCACCGCGGTCAACTACATGGGAAAAGAAATAAGCTTCAGGCAGATCGACGCGCTCTCCAACCGTTTTGCCGCCTTTCTCATCAAGCAGGGCTTGAAGCCGGGTGATGTGGTGGGCGTTTACTCGCTCAACCTTCCGGCTTACTACATCGCCATACCGGCCATCTCCAGGGCAGGCTGCGTGCTCTCCGGCGTCAGCCCGCTGCTGACACCCAGGGAGCTGGAGTACCAGCTCAACGATTCGGGCGCTAAAATCCTGCTGGCGCTGGACGTTTTCTGGGGTAATATCAGCCAGGTGTTAGCCAGGGTCAAGCTGAAGGCCATAGCGCTGACCGGCTTCAGCGATTTTCTGCCGGATTCGCAGCCGCTCAAACTGCCCGGGTCACCGGTACCGGTATACAGGTTCACCGACCTCATGCAGGAGTATCCCGCCGATCCCGTGAATGTGAGGGTCAAGGGGGAAGATCCGTTGCTGATGCAGTACACCGGCGGCACCACCGGGCCCTCGAAGGGCGCAGTGCTGACCCACAACAACGTCGTCCGCCACATGATCCAGTGGGGCAACTACGTGGAAGGAGTTAAGGGACAGGAGCGCATCTTGTGTCCCTTCCCGCTCTTCCACCAGGCCGGCCTGTTCCTGGGGCTGTTCTGCCTGGTGTGGGCTACGCCGCAGGTTGCCATACCCAACCCGCGTGATTACGACTTCATCATCAAGAGCATTAAAGAATATAAGCCCACCGTGCTCACAGCCGTACCCACCATCTATCTCGAACTGATGAAGAAGCCGGAGTTCCGCGAGCTCGATTTCTCGAATATCTGGGGTTGCATCGCGGGGGCGGCGCCCTTCCCCGTGGAGTACCTCAAGGGGTTCGAGGACATCGTGGGCAAGGACAAGTTCAGCGAGGTTTACGGCATGACCGAGACCTGTCCCCTCATAGCGGCCAACCCTCGCTACGGCAAGAGCAAATTCGGCTCGGTCGGATTGCCTGTCGGCGATACCGAGGTCAAGATCGTCGATCCGGCCACCAAAGAGCCGGTCCCCATAGGCGAGCCTGGCGAGCTGGCGGTGCGCGGGCCGCAGGTGATGAAAGGCTATTGGAACAAGCCCGAGGAGACGGCCAACGCGCTCAAGGACGGGTGGTTCTACACCGGCGATATCTGCCGTATGGACGAGGAGGGCTATATCTATATAGTCGACCGCCTCAAGGACATGGTCATCGTCTCCGGCTACAAGGTATTCACCCGCGAGCTTGATGACATAATCATCGAGCATCCCGATGTGGCCCTGGCCGCCTCCGTGGGCGTCCCTGACCCCAACCGGCCGGGCAACGAGACGGTGGCTTCCGCCATCGTGCTCAAGGAAGGCATAGAGAAGACCGAAGCCGAAAAGGAGAAGATACGCGACTTCATCCGGCAGCGCGAAGCCCCCTACAAGGTGCCCAGGATAATCGTATTCTTCGACAGCCTGCCCACCAGCGCCGTGGGCAAGATATTGAAACGTGAGCTGCGGGAGATGTTGAAAACAAATAAGAGCGCGTAAAGGCCGGAAGCGCTTAAGCGGCCATTTTTCAATACCAACTCACCTTATCGTTGCCTCACGAGTTCGCGGTAGAGCGAATTGCCCGGCTTGATACGCAAAGCCGGCATGATTATCCGCGCCGGCAGCTTTCCCAGCAATACAAAAATAGGATTCAGGCGCGCAGGATAAAAATAGCCGGCGCTGAACCAGCCTTTGTCCTCCCAGTACCGGTAGTCGAAAGGCAGTTTATCCCTATGGATTTTGACTTTCATGCGGATCGCATTGAAAAACCGCATCTCCGCCAGTCCCGGCGCCGGCCGCCGTCCCGTAACCATGGAACGGTAAAAAAGATCCGCCGCCCTATCGATCTCTGAGAGCGCCTTCTCCCTGTACGGCCCTTCGACTTTAAAGGCGTCTGCCATGACACCGAGCCGGCGCATCACTGCTTGAGCAATATACCCTGCAGCAGGCAATCGATGGCGGTTTTGATCTTAAGCGAAGGCCGGGTCTGAGATGAATCAAAACGGATGAAGTACAGCACAAAGGACTGCAGCATCTCCACAATGAAAACCGGGTCGAGGCCCCTTTTGAGATATCCCTGCTCGACGCCCGATCTGAAAAAGGAGATGAGGTCGGCGGTGATCTCTGCGCGGTGGCTGTACAGGGTCTGTTCGATTCTGGGATATTCGATGAATATCTCCTGCATGGACTTCACATTGATGCTGTTGACATCGCTATATCTGGCAGCTTCTATCACGGCGACATATGATCCCAGCGAATGCCCCACCAGCACGATTTTTTGTATGGGACTCCGCCGATTTTACCCTGGCGCAATGCCTGGACAATCTGGTGGACCACGTATGCCTGCGCATCTATGGTAGTTGCATACCCCTGCGGTTTCGAGCTGTCACCGCTCCCCATCCGGTCGATATTAAGGGTGCTGTATCCGGCATCAGCCATGTTTTGCACAAAGGAATACCTCCCGGGTTTGTAGGGGAAGTCCCAGTATACATGACTGTAGGCTGCGCCGGGTATGGTGATCAACATGGTCTCACCTGCATTTTGGGGCGCCGTCAGCCAGCATGCGACAGTGTATTCCTGTGCGCCGCCGGGCGAGATCGATACCGGGTATTTGATCTCCCGGCAGAGAAGACCTTGAGCATCGTTACTGCCGGCCAAATCAGTAGCGGCGAATTGGTGAATCTCCTCTGGCGTCGCTGCTCCCGCGGTCGCGGAGAAGGTATCCGTAGCGGCCGGCCGTGCGGACATACATGAGATGGTCAGAGTTACCGTAAAAGCTATGGCAATATATTCGGGCAACTGCCTTTTTTTCCATCGTGTTCCTTCCTCCGGTGCTGATTGTTTAAACTACCAGGACAGGAAAAAGGCGACTAGAAGTACGATGAGCATGATTAAATTTGCCTGCCAGGGCGATGCCGCTCCGGTGGACGTGTATACCCAGATGGCGCCTATCAGCATGGGTACCCAGATAGCCAGGCCGACGCTTAGCATAGCCCACTTCGCCCATTTCTCACTCCGCCGGAAAGGGATCAGCAGGAAGAAGGTCATCGCAACGGCGCCCACGAATAATGCATCACCGGTTCCCTTCATCAATGCCAGTATTATGGTCTTGACGCCCGGCGCTAAGCTTGCCCAGTCAACCCCGATTGCCTGCTTATGATAGGCAGCTATTTCCGGGGAAAACAGATAATATAATCCAACTCCGTACCACGCCAGGGCTGTCAGGGAAAATAGGGCAAAGGCGATTTTACGCCTGACCGTTTTCATTGTTTTGCTCCCGTTTTAACGTTGAACACCTCGGCCGTGGTACCGCCCATGATCATTTCGATTTCTTCATCTGTGAATTGGATGGTCGTATTGCGTTCGATAAATACTTTGACCCAGGCGTCGGTCGGCAAGATGGCGCAGGGCAAGGGAGAATCGGTTGCCCACATCAGCTTGGATGCGCCGCATTCGTCGATGAGGAAGCGCAGCCACTCATAGAACTTCTGCGCTCCCCAGGATACGTACGAAACCTGGTGGTATGAAAGATCAAAATATACGTTAGGGATCAATTTCCCATACATGACCGCCTCGTTCCAGAGGTCCATGCCTACATGCGCCATTATCATTTTGGTATCCGGGAAGCGGGTCGCCGCCTCCGCGATGAAAAGCGGCCTCTGTGTATCGAGATGCACCGGGGCGGCCGGCTGGGCGCCGGTATGGAATACGATGGGCACGTTCCATTCGGCGCACCTTTCATAGAACGGGTTGAGTACCTGGTCAGTGGCATAAAACCCGGCCGCGGGGTGCAGCTTAAGCCCTTTCATGCCGAGCTGTTCCATGCACTTCTCGCAGTGCTTCAGCGCGCCTGGGCGCCGCGGGTCGATGGCTGCCAGCGCTGCGAAACGTCCGGCGCTTTTTTTCGCCAGCGAGGCGAAGTACTCGTTTATCTCGAATGGATGCATTTTTGAATCTCCCAGCTCAGCGCCGAAATCTGAACCAAAAATAAAGGCTTTGGCTACCCCCGCTTTGTCCATTTCCGCGAGAAACTTAGTTCCATCGACATCATACATTGGTTCCACGACATTATTCAGCGCATCTTCCAGCGTCATATCCAGTTTGAACTTAGTTTTTAGAGCCTGCTTCATGGTGCGCGCTATCCCGATTAAATATGCTTCTGGCATCATATCCTTAAACATTAAATGAGCGTGTGAATCATAGATGTTACCTGTCATCGCAACCTCCTTCTTATTTTCAGCCTATTATGAAATCTGTTAATTTGCGTGGTTTCAAGAGTTAACCGGTTTGAATTTGGGCAATGTGACCTCCGTTGTAACCGGATCGAAAACGACTTCCACTGGCATATCGCATGTTAGTTTCTCATAGTCACAATCGACTATGTTGCTCAATATGCTAAAGCCCTCGTCAAGGTTGATTACGGCAAGGGCAAAAGGAACCGAGGACATGAATTCTGGCGGCGCCGCATCGTAGGTGACTGTGAAAGTGTATATCTTTCCCTTGCCTTTGGATTCCTTCCATTCGAGATTGCGGCTCATGCAGTTAGCGCAGACCATCTTGGGGAAGAAATTCACCCGCCCGCAATCCCGGCATTTTTGATAGAGCAGTTTATTCTCCTTGCACCCGTCCCAGAATACTTTGCTCAGGCCGGTGATCAAGGGCAGCGGTTTTTTATAGTCACTCATCTTTTTATACCTCCTTTCCTAATATGCCTACGTGAAAGTCCATACCCACACCGCCCGACGCGGTCTCAACGACGATATCCGCCTTTTTAACCTGGCGGGCGCCCGCTTTACCCATGATCTGACGGGCCGCTTCCACCAGGAGGGCCACGCCGCCTCCCGCTCCCGTATGACCCTGCGCCATCATAGCGCCGTTGGTGGAAACCGGTAGCTTTCCACCAGGCGAGGTGTGTCCTTCTTCAATGAATTTGCCTGCCTTACCTCTTTCGCAAAGACCGAGAATCTCCAGTGATATAAGAATTAATATCGGGAAAGCATCGTATATCTCAGCAACATCGATATCTGACGGTTTGATTCGGGCCATCTTGTATGCATCCGTAGCAGCAGGCCCCCATGCTTTAATAAAGTCCTGCGGCTGACCTGTTACCGTGAAATTGGTGCATCTCGAGCCCAGCCCCAGGACGTAGACAGGCGTCTTTGTCAGCTCCCGCGCCCTTTTTGCATCTGTCACTATAAAAGCTGCCGCGCCGTCCGCCAGCACGTTCATCATGCGTTTACGGACCGGGGATGAGAGCATAGGTGAATCCATGACTTCATCGGCTGTCCTGGGTTTCTTCATCATGGCATTTGGATTCAGCGCCGCCCATTTACGCAGAGATTCAACTACAGCAGCAACTTGTCTCTCTGTTGTTCCTGTATCATGCATATAGCGCTGTTGCAGCAAACCTGCCAGTGCAAGCTGACTAAATCCATATGGAGCTTCATACTCCTGGCTGATGGAGGCCTTCGCAAAGGCAGTGATAGCTGATCCAATGTCAAGGCCGGACGCCATACGATCGCTGTGAACTACCATGACAGCCTTCGAGAGGCCGGATAATACGAGCGAAACAGCCACCTTCAATGCGTTGGCGGAGCTTGATCCGCCGGACATAATTTCGAAGTTGCTTTTTGCCGATAAACCCAGTCCAAGTTCCTCGATTAATATTGAACAGATCATATTGGCGTTATCCAGCGGGTTGGACACCACGCCTATAGGTATTACAGTATCGATCTCTTTTTTCGGCATGCCTGCGTCCTTAATAGCCATTTCTGATACCTCAATTGTCTGCTCTATGAAGGAACGCTCGGGGTACTTGCCTGTCGGCACTTCCCCGATTCCGACTATTGCTGCCTTTCCTCGTATACTCGCCACTATTTTCTCCTTCTATTTATAATTCAGTTGCTGTTTAATGAGTGCTTTATTAAATACCGGTTATCATCCGTGCAATAATCGTCCGCTGTATCTGTGAAGTACCACCTCCGATCGTTGCTATTTTGGCTGCCCAGAAATTTGCACCAACCGGATAGTCACGCATACAACCGTAACCACCGAATATTTGTATAGCCTTGCCTGAATTTTCTTCGGCAGCCTCCGTAATAAACGTCTTGGCAATGGCTGCATCCAGGCCGATGAATTCATTCCTGTCCTTTTTCCAGGCCAGATGATATACAAGATAACGGGATGCCTCGATATTCATTTTCATCTCAGCCAGCATCCCCTGCACAAACTGGTGCTTGGCTATAGGCTTGCCGAATTGTTTCCTCTCTTTGGCGTATTCGATGCACAGGTTCAATTCTGCCTCCATACAGCCAACACTGGGAGCAAAAGCTATGCGTTCCCATCCCAGAGACATCAGCATTGCCTGGAATCCCTGTCCTTCACCGCCCAAGAGATTAGCTGCAGGGATTTTGCAGTTATCGAAAAACATTTCACCTGTCGGCGATGAAAGCGCTCCATGCTTATCCATAGGTTTACCGAGAGTTAAGCCGGGGGTACCAGTCTCAACAATAAACATGGTGATCCCGCCGGCCCTCTTTGAAAGGTCAATACTGGCAAAGACCACAAATACATCTGCAATCGGCGCATTGGAAATAAACGTTTTATTGCCGTTTAAAATGTAGTAATCACCTTCTTTTGTAGCCGTTGTCTTAAGCGCAGTGGCCTCCGAACCTGCCTCCGGTTCTGTCAGAGCCATCGCCCCAATCATTTCACCCCTTGCCATGCCGGGTAAGTATTTACTCTTCTGCTCTTGTGTACCCAGTTCAACTATCGGCATTGCGCATAGCAACAGGTGCGAACCCCAGACAATGCACATCGATGAGTCCATACAACCGCGACCGAAGGCCTGCAGCCCGATTACTGTCATCATTGCGTTTGCCCCGCCGCCTCCATATTCAACCGGGATACATAGTCCTGCAAGTCCATAATCCGACAGCCGTTTCCAGTGCTCATGCGAAAACTCACCTTTTCTTTCACGCTCATTGGTAGTGGGAGCAAACTCATTTTTGGCAAATTTTTCTACCGAATCAGAAAACATTAATTGGTCTTCACTAAAACTGAAATCCATCGAATGCCCCTCTTTATTTATTTCCTTGATGGCAGCCTTACGGTCGCCTCGCCTTCAATGTTCTGCTCACCTTTCTGGTTTACTACTGTGATCTCGCAATTTACCAGGCTCTCTCCACCCTCACGGTATTTGCGTACTACTTTACCCTGGAAACTGAGGGTGTCATGCGGCCACACCATGCCCTTGAACCTGATCTTATATTTCTTCACACATCCGTCTCCAGCCCAATCCGTTACTACCCTGGACAGCATCCCTCCATGCATCAGGCCCATGGCAAATACCGAGGGGAGGCCGGCCATTTTGGCAAGCTCTTCATCATGATGGATCGGATTGAAATCTCCTCCGGCCCCGGCATATTTCACTATGTGCGTCCTCGTTATGGTATGCTGAAAACCAGGAAGTTGCTCCTCCTCTTTGACATCTTCAAAATATTTAATTTCGTTCATATTCCTTCCCCACGAATCGACTATCTTTTATCGTTACTGCAAAGTATTATCCCTTCTCAATGAATGTATTCCGGACAATCGCGACCAGCCTGTCTGTCGTATCAAATAGCTTTATCTCAAGTTCAACAAAAGTCATTGTGCCCCCACGCTTCCCGGCCTTCTCGTATATATTACCGATGTTGATTTCTCCGCGTAACGATTCTCCTGCGCATATCGGCCGTTCATAGGTATACTCGATTTCACCATGAACGCTCTTAATGGGGTCCATACCCAATTTTTGCATTACTTCAAGCACAATGTTATCCGACTCAACATGGAATAACGCTGTCATCGGAAAAGTAGGCGGTATAATTACGTCACTGAACCCCTGCGACTTTGCATATTGGCTATCCCTGTATATAGGGTTAGGATCGTATATTGCATTGGCAAATTCCCTGATTTTTCCTTTCTCAAAAGGAAACTGAAATGATTTGAACTTCGTATTTGCCATATTTATATTTATCATAAATATAGACCTCCACGTGTAATTTCTCTGGTTTCAGGAATACATTTCCTCAATTTCCTTGGCATACTTCTCAGGGATAATGAACCTTTTAACCTTCAAAAGCGTGGTCAACTCGCCTCCCTCGGGCGAAAATGGCTTATTGAGTATCTTGAATCTCTTAATCTGCTCCACCCTGGAAAGCTTGGTATTAACCAATTCCACATGCCTTTCAATTTCAGTCTTTAGCTCATCACTGTCGATTATTTCTTCCCGGGTATGTTTTGTAAGGCCCTTATCCTGCGAGAATATTTTCAGCGCCTCCTCGCCGATGGTAAAGAGCGCCGTGAGGTATTTACGCCCATCACCAATCACAACAGCGTGCTCAAACAATGGTGAATCAAGCAATAAAGCCTCGATCTTGGAAGGAGTAATATTCTTTGCTGATGACGTGATGATAATGTCTTTCTTGCGTCCCGTGATCCACAGAAAACCGTCCTTATCAAAATGGCCGAGATCACCTGAGTAGAGCCAACCGTCCTTGAAAGTTTCCCTGGTGAGTTCGGGATCTTTATAATAACCGGGGGAGACATGATCACCTTTGACGAGTATCTCGCCGTCGCTGGCTATATCGATTTCAGTCAGCGGATACGGCTTGCCTGCCGAGCCGAAACGCACATCACCTTTCAACGCAAAGCTGGTAGTGCCGTGACCCTCGGTCTGACCGTACACATCCTGCATCCAGAGTCCGATTGAGATAAAAAAATTCAAGGTCTCTATATGAGTTGGCGCCCCACCCGTTACAACTATTTCAGCTCGATCGAGACCCAGGGCGCGAAGCAGTTTTTTAATGATCAGGGACCTGGCCAGGGCATACTTGATCCCCAGCAATGGAGAGATCCCCTGTTTCTTATATTTACGCTGGTTATATTCATCACCCGTTCTCAGAGCCCAGTCAATCATTCTCTTTCTTTTTTCAGGCAGTGTGGCACGGTAACCCATAACACCCTCGTAGAGTTTTTCCCAAACACGGGGAACGCCCAACCATGTCGTAGGACGGATTTCGCGAAGGTATTCTGCGAATTTCTCATAACCGCTTATAAAATACGTTACATGCCCGGTGCAAAGTCCTGCGAAAAGGTTAGTTGTCCTCTCGCCCACATGTGACAGCGGTAGATATGAACACGAAATCTGTTGCTGCTTCATCTTTGAGGTCAGGTGCACATTTTCTCCGGCAGTAACACTGTTCAGGTTTGTGAGCATAACAGCCTTGGGGTGTCCTGTAGTCCCAGACGTATACAGCAGTGTATCAACATCATCAGGCTTGATCTCTTCGCGCACTTTCCTTAGATCTTCCATAGATACCTGTTTTTGCAGCGCAATGAATTGGGCAAATGATAAAATAAACCCTTTAGACTCCGGGACATCACACTTGATGACGATTACGTTTTTCAGATCGGGTATCTCGGCCAGCCGCTTATCGATACGCTGGAAATAGGTGATGTCCTCCACGATAAACACTTTGCTTTCGGAATGGTTCAGCAAATAGATAAGCTGATCGGAACTGTTACTGAAATAAACCGGCACTGTGGTTGCGCCCATAGTCATGATCGCCATGTCTGAAACATACCACTCAGGTGTGTTCGTTCCGATTAGCGACACCTTGTCTTTCGGTCTGACTCCCAGCGCCATCAGTGCCCTTGCGAATTCATCCACTCTGTCGCTGTATTGCTGCCATGTGATCGTCTTCCACACCTCGTCGTCCTTGTACCTGAGCGCCGGTTTGCCGGGCGTTTTCTCAACCCGCTCCTTGAATAAATTTGCTACTGTCTTTTCCATAGCTGCCTCCCATCCATTAATATTGTTATGCTTTTTGACTGTTACATTTGCCTTACAGCGGTTTTATCTAAAATTTAAATAACAACACGATTAAAACATTCTATGATGTTAATAAATAGTACATAATCATTAGTGGATGCTAACTATCGGGCAAAAAAATTATTCCACTTTCAGCATATCCTTAAAATAGGCGACAAATTCTCCTTCGGTTAAATGTTTTGAATCAATAAATTCTCTCAGTACAACCGTGGTGAAGTATTGTGTCATAAATATCCCGGCGAGCATCTTTGCATTTACCTTGCTTTTTATCACCCCCTTTTTTTGACCGGCATCAATAGTTTTTTCAATAGTGGAAATGCTGTCGTCCATAAACTTATTAAATACTTTTTCGAATTCAGGATTGTCCCGGTAACTTAGCAGGTGGATCAGGAATTTAGATTTATGAGGATTCTGCACAATAAAATTCAGGTATATCTTTGCCACATCCAGGAGATAACTTACTTCATCTTCCGGATGTTTTTTTCGTGCCGTGCGGTACTCCAGCACGAGCTCTCTCATAATGCTGCGAAAGCATTCCAGGAACAGCTCCTTTTTATTCTTGAAATGTTTGTAAAGTATGGGTTCGGAAACGCCGGCGGCATCGGCTAAACTGGCCGTAGTGGTGGCCCTGTATCCCCTGGTGTTGAAGAGGCCGATGGCGATGTCAAGGATCTCCCGGTGGCGCTGCTCAAAGCTCAGGTATTTGCTTTTCGACCGCTGCACGATATTCTTAAACATTTCGACTGCACACAAAGAGATAGTTAATAGATACTAATGAAATGTTAGCAAACACTATACCGCTTTTGATCAAGCCTGTCAAGTCGATTTTTGGTTTTGTAATAGATAAAATATAATAAGATCGGAGGTGCGCAATGAGGTTGAAAGGCAGAGCGATATTACTGGTATTTGTTTTGGTCGTCGTTTCCCTGTCGGGGTGTATCACTATACCCGGCCAGCTGCCCGCATTAAGCTTCCTTCCGGTAGTGCAGGCTTTTATAGCTTCTCCCGCAGTTATCAACGCCGGCGAGTACAGCATATTGAGCTGGGCAGTCACGGGCGCATCCAATGTGTACATCGATAACAATGTGGGAAACGTTGCCCTGCAGGGGAGCATCCCCGTGTTTCCCGCCGCTACGTCGTACTATACGCTTACCGCATCCAATTCATCCGGCAGCGCCACGGCCAGGACGCAGATAGTGGTCACCGGTTCAGCGCAGCCGCAGCTAAAACCGCCCGTCATCCTGTCCTTTTTCTCCGATAAAAGCAGCGTCAATGCGGGGGACGCCGTGACCTTACACTGGAATACAGCCGAGGCCACTTTAATAGTCTTGGAGCCGGGCGGGACGGTGAGCGCACAGGGCAGCAAGACGGTGTATCCCTATGTGACATCCGATTACAGCCTGACTGCATCCAGTTCCTGCGGCGTTGCGAAGCGTACACTGACTGTTGTCGTCGCCGGCCCTGCCGCCGGCCCTGTCGTTGTCCCGTCGGGCACGGAAAAAGTGGTGGTGCTTCCCGCCATAAGCGCAGAGTCGGGATCGCTGCTGAAAAACAATGCAGTTTACACCATCAAGGAAACCGCCTGTGCCGGCGATACGTCCCTCAGTCTGGCCAGCCGTGCCTTCCTCAGCTTCAATATTACGGGGATCCCGCTGAATGCCACAGTTCACGAGGCTTTTTTGGATCTGAGCAGCTATACGCAGATAGGTAATCCCACGTACGGTACCGCGATGTATGGAAACATGGGCGCCATTGAAATCGATGCCTTTCAATATGGTAAACTGGCTGACCTCGATACAATGTCTTATAACAGGACGGCCACGCAGGTAAGCGGGGGAAATATAACCGACTATCCTCTTTCCCCCTGGCGCGTAGATGTGAAGAACTCATCTGCCGGGGCGCCCGTGGTGCAGAACCTGGTGCAGTCGGGA
This sequence comes from uncultured Dehalococcoidales bacterium, assembly GCA_964554375.1. GTDB lineage: Bacteria > Chloroflexota > Dehalococcoidia > GIF9 > UBA5629 > CAIMUM01. The sequence goes on along the minus strand of CAZKOL010000001.1, from coordinate 2,814 downwards.
CAGGAGCGTTGCCAGTTCAGGATCCAGTTCTTCACATCGACAAATTGGGATGGCGTCAGCGACATGCTCTGTTTCGACGACGCGAAGTTGATTATTAGATATACAGTGCCCTAGCTGACCGCAGTCACCGGGCCGTTATACCGATGTAAAAAAAAGGAGGTGCAAGATGTCCTGGCTTACACTGGGCTTACCCGCCGGGGGCCCCGCCCTGGGGATTATCCTTCTCGTTATCGGCATCATCATCCTGATATTCCCCCGCATCATCAACTACCTGATCGGCATTGCCCTGATTCTAAGCGGGCTTGGCTGGATTTTCGCCGGCAGCTGGCTGTGGGGCATACTGGCGCTGGCCGCCGGTATCCTCGTCTTCATCATACCGCGCATACTCAACTACGTTGTGGGGATCTACCTGATCATCCTGGGATTGGGGCAGATAATCGCGTCAGGCTTTGCCCTGGGGCTGCCTCTCATCGTAGGCGCCATCACCCTGGTCTTCGGTATTATAGTGATGGTGAACCCGGGAGTGCTCAACGCTCTGGTGGCGATTATTTTTATCATCCAGGGCATTCTCCTGCTGGCACAGTATTTCCGCTGGTTCTAAGCGTCCTTAACAGGAATATTTTGCCTGACTGAACGCCGCAGGTATACTTTATGCAGGTTATGCAGGCTACGGTTTAGGCGGCTGGCCTACGCCTGCATCCTTTGCATATTTCATCATCTGCGCATATTTAGCCACGGTGGTCCCGACTCCCATCGCGCCGAGGACGCCTGCCGGGTGGGCCAGCGCGCCACCCTCCTGGTATCTTACACGCTCCCCTTTCCAAAATGTGCTCACTATGGCGGCTCCCCTGGCAACCGGGATAATCTGCCAGCTCATCATCATCTGCTCGATGATGTTTATGGCGGACTCCATGCCGACGCCGAACCAACCGACTGTTAGTGCGCCGCCTATCTTGCCGGCGCAGCGGTGGCCGAAAAATATCTCCTCTCTACCCCTGAAGAAAACATTCTGGAGCTGAGTGCTCAAAACCTGGCAATATGTCGGGCCTCCCATTATGATTCCGTCGGCGGCAAACATCTTATCATGCACGGCATGGACATCGTCCTTGATATTACACCTGGCCTTGTTTTTAACGCACCACTGGCAGTGCTTGCACTCCGCGATTTTCTTGTCCGCCAGAGTGATGAACTCCGTCTCGACCCCCGGTATTCCTGCCGCCGCCTTCAAAGCTGTCTGCACCAGCTTATCGCAGTTGCCGTCCTTGATAGGCGTTCCCGAGATACCCAGGATCTTGACTTTCACGATAGGTGTTTCCATTGTCTAGGCGCCTCCTTAAAAACATATATTTATCCTCAGGAATATAGACTATATATTAACACGGAAATGATGCTTCAGGCAGGCCGTATGGTAGATTGGATTAAAATCCGGTTGAAATGAAATTTTCCTTTTAAGATAGTAAAATTATCCGTCGTTTATATCCAGGTTTTTGGACAAGGAGGGAAAATAGATGAATAAATCGGAGAAATTCAAAGGGCTCGAAGTCGGTTACGACGTGCCGGCTCTTCCAGGTATGCCTGAAACCGATATCCAAACACCCTGCCTGATCCTAGACCTCGACGCGCTCGAACGCAACATAGTGAAAATGGGCAAGCTAATGAAGGAAATGGGTATGCGCCACAGGGTGCACGGCAAGATGCATCGATCGGTAGACGTGGCGAAACTGCAGGAGAAGCTCGGCAATGCTTGCGGTATCTGTTGTCAGAAAGTTGCGGAGGCCGAGGTCTTCGCCCGCGGTGGAATCAAGGACATCCTGGTGACGAATGAAATTCGTGACCTCGCCAAAATCGATCGCCTGGCCCGCATCCCGAAATTCGGCGCTCGCACCATCGTCATCGTGGACGATGTGGCCAACGTGGCCGACCTCTCCGCCGCGGTGCAGAAACATGGCACAAAGCTCGAATGCCTGGTGGAAATTGATTGCGGCGCCAGTCTGGCAGGCGTGTCGACCATCCCCGAGGTGGTGGAGATCGCCAAGACTATTGATATGGCGCCCGGGCTGAAATTCTCCGGCATCCAGGCCTATCAGGGCATAGCGCAGCACGTCCGCAAATACGAAGAGCGCAAAGCGCTGGTTGATGTCGCAGTTGCTATAGTGCGGGATGCTGTGGAGGCGCTGAAGAAAGAGGGACTGACGTGCGACATCGTCGGCGGCGCCGGCAGCGGCAGCTACTATTTCGAGGGCAATTCCGGGGTCTACAACGAACTGCAGTGCGGCTCCTATGCCTTCATGGATTGCGACTATGGGCTCGACCTCGACAAGGACGGCAAGCGCATCGACCAGGGGGAGTGGGAGAATGCGTTATTCATATTGACGATGATAATCAGTCATAAAAAGTCGAACGTGGCGATTTGCGACGCAGGGCTGAAGGTGCAGTCGATGGACTCGGGTTTGCCGGTTGTCTTCGGCCGTACGGACTTGACGTACCTGGGAGCGGCGGACGAGCATGGCGTGATTATAGATACGAACGGGGCACTGAAGGTCGGCGATAAACTGCGCCTGGTCCCCGGTCATTGCGACCCGACCTGCAATGTCCACGACTGGTACGTTGGCGTGCGCAATGAGAAGGTCGAAGTGGTCTGGCCTGTCAGCGCCCGCGGTAAATCTTTGTAGGTTATAGTTGCCCGACGGGCAGGTAACGGGCAATCTTGGCCGGTAGAAACTTTAGCAGGCAGGTTGTCGCTGTTTTCAGCCCTCCCGTCACTTTACTTGCCTGATTTCAGCATGCTTGCCTGTCGGGCAAGTATTTAGGTTA